>JBNLGO010000133.1:0-10117 GCA_050306095.1 Cyclobacteriaceae bacterium | reverse complement strand
TGAATCTTTATTCATTAGGAAACTCAAAGAACTTCTTTATGAAAGGACCCAAAGATACGTAGTCAATGAAATTTAGATGGGCATCTAAATAAAATTTATTCAGCATGTAAATATATTTATATGGGCATCAAAAATTATTTAGATGCCCATATAAATACTAATAGATAAAGAGAAAAACAATGAAACATGCAGTACTCATTTATAAAAGTTCAGCATGTTATTGATAATTTCTAGACAAATAATGGTTGTTAAGCATATTTAAGACCATTTATCCATGCTGTGACAGGTAGTCATAGCATTAATTAAACGCAACTCTCCAGCTCATACCATGAGTATCCAACTAGGCATACACATCATAATTTTTCCACCAATCATTCGCATCTTTTCTGCTCCAAGGATGCTTCCGCTGGAGGGATTCCAGCGTTTCTATTAAATCTGAAATGTTTTTCGGTCTTTTCTCGGGATTAAAATGCACGCATTCTGTTAATAATCTTTTTAGCTCATCGGGAATATCTGATCGATTGATCAGCTGAGTATCAAAATTTCCTTGCATGGTATCCTGGCCCGCCAGCATTTTCTGCGATATCAGCTCTACCAGGTATTGCCCGGAAAACATGTATAACCCTACTGCGCCAATGGCATAAATATCAACCCGCTGATCTGTATGGAAAGGATCTCTCAGGCGTTCGGGTGCCATGAACATGGGAGTACCTCCTATCCGGTTGATCTGCGTTTGTTGTGAAACGGTGGCATCGACATTTTTCACCAGGCCAAAATCTAATACTTTTATCAAGTCCATTGACCCTCCCTGGTTACACACCATGATATTGGCTGGCTTAATGTCTCTGTGAATGAGACCTTTTTTATGAGCTTCTTCCAATGATAGACAAGCTTGCAATAAAATGTGGATTCCTCTTCCCACATTAAAATCATCTTCCATCTGAAGGAGTTTTTCAAGGGAAATGCCATTCAGAAATTCCATTACATAATAAAACTGTCCTGATTTTGTCGTTCCATAATCGATCACTTTCACTGTATTGGGATGAGAAAGTGATGATGTTACGATCACTTCCTTTTGAAAGCGATCCAACATATCCGTACCAATAAACTCCTTCTTGAGAAGCTTTATAGCGACCGGTGTTTTTAAAAAATGATGCTCCGCACGATACACCTGACCAAAGCCTCCTTCCCCTAATTTTTCTCTTAACCTATATTGTCCCAATTGTTCGAAATCTTCCATTTTACGTCCAAATCGGGCAATTCTCACATTGGAGTTATAGAGTAAAAAGGAAAGTATTAATATGATGGTGAATAACCCGATAAATGTATAGTCGAAGTAAACTAATGAGCTTAAGGCCTCTTTATAATCTTCTTCGGTAATCAACCCAAAACCGTATTCAGGCAACCATAGGTAAGCGCCAATCACCTCAATACCTCTGTAATCACGATATGGTTTCATGATAGCACCTGAGAAAATGGAATCTTCCATTTCAAGGTGATTTAATGCTAATTGAACAATTTTTGTATAAGGCAATTCCGCTTCCGATTTTTCTGGTTGTAGTCCTTTAATGATATTGACTTGAGGATCTTTTAATACAACCCGGTAGAGCGTCTCTGCGGTCGAATCATAATCCAGTAAATAGGTTTTTCGTAAATCGGCTGTAAACCTACTGGCAGATAGCATGGTTCCTTCATTATTAAAAGCATAGGTTTCACTCGTTTTACCATGTTTAGAAATCTGAAGAATATCTGAAAATTCGTCTTTGGCTAAATATGATCCTACAATTAAGCCAATCACAACATTATCTTCATCGTAAATAGGACAAATGAAAGTAATCCAAACAGCGGCTTTAAAGCTGATGTTTAAGTTTGTCAAAAGATCGTAATCATTTGTCGGTGGAATAAAGACAATCTCCCCATTTCTGGCTTTTAAATAATCCTGATATACTTTTTCGCCCAGATCCACATTAAACAAAGAGGTGACACCCAAAGAATCAATTAGCCCTGTATTAAAAAGTACTTTCGGAGCCGAATTGCTAAGAATAGTCATGCTCCCATAATCGCCCCATTGCCTTGCGTTTTGCAACCATTTTGTTAAATCCCGGGCCGTTTGAGAATTCCTTAGGAGTAGGTGCGAGTCATCAAGGTTTTCAATACTGTCCATCTTCTTTACCATTCGAACAAGGTCAGGATTGGTCGCCACTGATTTCAGCTTCGTTTTCTCAAAAAAGATCCATCGGTCCAGAATTTCCCTGGAAGTGTTGAGCATCGCTACTTTTTCAGCCCGCTCAGATTTGAGGATATTGTCCCGAATGAAATTCCCGACAACCCATCCTACACTGAATAAAGTGATCAAAAAGACTATAATTAATATGAGTCGGTTTCTTTTGTTGCTAAAAAATACTTTCGTCCAATCACTAATTACTTTGGATCTTAAAAGTGTATCGTCCTTCCCAATGCGTCTGGTAGTTTGTTGAGAAGGTGAGGCAATTTGATTTGATTTGTTGTTTTCTTCTTCGAATATTTCATTAAATAAGGATAAAACCTCTTCTTTAAGTGTGTCATTATCCTTGCATTCGGAATCGATTTTCTTAATAGCCTCTTCATAAGGCAGGTCGATTACCTTTGCAATGATTTCTGAAGCCTGCTCATGAATTGATTTAGCCATATTAAATGTCAGTACTCAAAAATTTCTTTAACCAGGCTTTCGCAACTTTCCAGTCTATTTCAATGGTTTTAATGGACACGCCCAGGTCATCCGCTATTTCCTGCATTTTCATACCTCCAAAAAATTTCAGCTCCACCACTTTTGCCTGTCGCTCATGTACTTCCGCTAATTTTTCTAAGGCTTCATCCAGGGCTAAGACAGTTTCATCCTTGTTTTCCGATATTGCCAATCCTTCTTCCAGGTCTAACTTGTGAACCCCTCCCCCACGTTTCTGAGCATTTCGATTTCGGGCATGGTGCACTAAAATTCTTCTAACGGCTTGTGCACCTACTGCAAAAAAATGTGACCTGCCTTTCCAGTCTATTTGATCCTGATCTACCAGGTTCATATATGCTTCATTTACCAGCAAGGTGGGCTGAAGTGTATGGTTTTCCCTTTCCCTCCTATAAAGCTTTTCTGCAATTTCATGTAAATTGTCATAAACAAGGGGGTAAAGTTTAGATTTATCACCCGTAGAAGCCATGTTATTGAGAATCTGGGTAATTTCTTGTTTATTTTTTTCCATGTCGGTTTACTAAATAAAAAGTAAGATTCACTATTTATCTATTTACACAACAGATAAATTTAAAATGAAGTTTTTTATGTGTTAGGGAATTAACAATTTAATTTCCCTTTTGTTTAAAAAAAGATGATGCAAATCCACCGTTCTATTCGTAAAGGAGAAGGTCACCCTGTTTTCTGTGAAGATTTTCAATTATTGGAATATATCAATGAAGATTTAATGGTTGCAGCGGTATTTGATGGATGCTCTTCAGGTAAAGAAAGTCACTTCAGTTCGGCTCTGTTTGGAAAAATCATTCGAAAGACCATTAAGACACTCCCACAGCTTAAAAAGGTAGATCCCGGGTTTGATCTTGAAAATATTAGTCCTGAGGGATTAGGCACATATCTGGCCGAAAATCTATTTAACAATGTATTAAAAATCAATAATTACCTTCTCCTCGAATACACCGAAATTTTATCCACTGTATATTTATTGGTCTATCAGCAAACCACCAAAGATGCCTGGATTCTTGCCAGTGGTGATGGGTATGTGGCCATTAACGGAAACATTAATTCAATAGATCAACAAAACCGTCCGGATTACCTCACTTATCATTTGAATGAACACTTTGACAATTGGTTCAAAAATCATGTAGAAATTTTTAATGAAAAGGAAGTTAATGCAGTCGCCATTTCTACAGATGGTATTGGTAGTTTTTATAATCCATCCAGGATGCACAAAATTTCTGAGAACCTGACCAAAGCATTATTGACAGACACCTTGGACTCTACGCTTGATAAAAAAATCAATGGGTGGAAAGATACCCAAGGGCTGGTACACTATGATGATATAAGTATTATCAGAATTGAAAATGAATGATTCATTTTCATCAAAAATAATTCCCGCTCTCTTTTTTAAGCCTTCCACCATTTATCTGAATAATTGAATAGGGTATCATATGATTTTTTTCCCTTATCCGGGTAAGTGAAACTATTCAAAATTTAATACCATGAAAAAGTATTTTATCGGCTTTTTAATTGTACTGAGTGGCTTTATTTATGCGAGCTGTAACCAGACAAAAGAGATCTATCATAAGGTGAAAAACATACCCAATCCATTCGGTAAATCTATTTGTGACGAACAGCTATTTGTACAAAAAAAGATAGGGAAAGTCGCTAAAGATTGTGCCTGTAAATATGATACTACAACACGAGAATGGTACTTCTGAAAAAAAATTAAAAACACATTAGGGGTTTTGGCAGGAAATATCCCTTATCTAATAAACGAAACTAAAATTTAAATATCATGAAAAAGTTCATCATAACAATGTTAGCAGTTCTTGTCTATATCGTCAATCTAAACGCACAAGATATAAGCAAGGAGGAATGGAAGAAAATGTCCAGAAAGGAACGTAAAGAGTATAGGATGAAAATTGCAGAGCAAGAGAATGCCTATACAATGCAATTGCTAAATTCAAAACAATGGGTTTTGGAAGCTCATCAACTTCAGGATCGTTATGGCCAGGTATACAATATTCTGTCATCCTTGAACTTTGTAGGGGTTGATCAGGAGTTCGGAGCGATCCAACTGGGATCTAATGATGGTATCGGCTTAAATGGAGTAGGTGGTATTACATTAGAAGGGAATGTTAGAAAGTATGAATTGAAAGAAGGAAAAAATGGAGGCGCTTCTCTTAGAATTGAAATATTAGGCTCTTCTGCAGGCCACATGAGCATGAGTCTTCATATATCAAGTAGCGGTAGTGCATCAGCATTGGTAACTGACAATTTTGGAAACCGACTCACCTACCGGGGAACAATAGTATCTTTAGCTGAGAGTTCTGTTTTCAAAGGTTTTACTACTTATTAATAATTAATTCATAGCTAATAAGGGTTGTCTTTTCATGAGGGCAACCCTGATTTTTTTTTATAAGCGAGGGAATAAATAGGTAAATCCCAGATTTAGATCAATCTGATTGTACTTCACATTTGCAGTACTATTCGGAACCCCAAAGTATAGATTTTCCCTTGTAGGGTTCGTTAAGTTGACCATTTGTTCACCATTATTTTTACTTCCCAATATATAATTCACTCCCAATGATAAGTTAAACCGGTCGCCATACCAGGTAAATCCTCCCGAAACATGATACAAATTCCAAAAAGCATAATTTGACACATAACTTTCATGGTAAGGTAATTTTTCGAAATCAAAAAAATTAAAATCCGTTCTGAAACCACCCAGGATCGCCCAATTTTCTTTGATCCGATATAAACCACCAACACCAATATTCATGATGCTTTTATGAGCTCTCTCAAAGGTATTAAATAGTGGATCTGCAGGTCGTAAAAGTGCTTCAATAGTATCTTTTGGAGGGGCAATTTTATTGATTTGGTATCTATTAACTTGCGTAAAGTACCCTACTCTTACGCCAATAACCCCTTTTTCAAGAAGACGTTCGATTCCTACATCAATGATAAAAGGTGTTCTGTTAAAAGATTGTACTTTTTTTTGAGATGAAAGCTCATTAACATTTAAATCAGGGTTGCCAGAGGTAAATGAAAACAACCTTCTGTCAAGAGTCGTTTTGCTAATAAAACCAATGTTGACCTTTGGTGAAGTGAAGTTTAAACCAAGAATCCATTTTTCATCTTTGAATGTCAATCCCAATTTCCATATCACTCCAATATTCCTAAACTCCATGGATTCGGAAAAGGAGGTCCTTGCCAGGGTTTGTGCCGAAAAATTTTGACTAGCAAATTCACCAATATTGGCCGTGCTGGTGCGCACATAATCCTGAGAATGAATGGTAAAGAACATACTCATACCAACCCCAAGTTTAGGTTTGATTTTTTTTCCATAGCCAATCCCTCCCCATTCTTCCCTGATTTTATTATAGTAAGAATAATCAGCGGCATAAATTTCATCCCCATCAAACTCAGGTAAAATATCAATTACTTCTCGATGTGAAACTTCAGTATTAATGAATGAATACCGGGAATTAAGGATGGCATAGTTAAAACTGATCTCCGGATTTTTCTTGCTTTTAATAATACCACTTACAATTTGGGGTACAACGTCCACTACATTCGACTTGTTGTTTATATCTGTTCCGGCTCCATTTTTCACTTTAAACAATCCAAGGAGATAGGTATTCCCATTGATGGAGAGACTTGAGTTTTCAATAAACGCTAAGGATCCTGGGTTGTAATAAATAGCGCTATTATCGCGATCACCAGCAAGTACTGCCCCTGCCATTAGCGAGGTAAGAGACCCCACCTGTTGTGTCCAGTAGTTGTTTTCCTGAGCACAGACATAATTAGGAACTAAATAAAATAGAAATAATAGCAAGAAAGTCGATAAGGTTGTTTTCAAATCACCTGCATTTTGTTGTAAAAATAAATTATTGAAAGGTTACAACTTGAAACACACAAACACGTAATTAAGTTTTTTTAATAGGGAGAAAACTTTAAAATAATGACAAAAGAACAATTGACTGATTATGTACAAAATGTGGTGATAGGGATCCATGAAAATATCAGGGAAATTAGGGAGCGAAAAGGATGGGCAGACCCAAAAGAGCTCAATTATATTGAGACAAAATTATTGACATATAATGAAATTCTTCAGCTATTGAAAATGACAGCCAAGGAAATGAAATTGCAAGAGGATGAATTGGGGCTTTAATTTACTTTTCCAGGATCACGTTAAATTCAGTGCCTATACCTGGTTTACTCTGAACAAATATTTTTCCGCCCATTGATTCGATTTGCTTTTTAGTCATAAACAACCCCATTCCTTTTCCATTGATATTTTTATGGAAGGTTCTATTTAATTGAAAAAGCTTTTTACCATTTTTATCAAGGTCTATACCTAACCCATTATCCTTAATTGTAAATCCTTTTCTTCCCTCTTTTAAAAATGTGGACAATTCAATTTTAGGCTTCCGTTTTGGTGAGGCATATTTTAAAGAATTGCTAAGGAAATTCAACACGATACTTTCGAGGTAGATTCTTGGATAGGTAATTTCAGTCCAATCTTTCAAATTCACATTTATCTCTGGTTTTTGATTATGAATCTGACCATTTAGTATGGTCTTTGATTTTTGGATCCCTTTATTAAAATCAACACTTTCTACCGCCAGGTCTTCGTTTTGAATAACTTTCACCACATCTACCAGCTCATCTAGTAAGCCACTGATAGAAGTTGATACCGTTTTAATATGGCTAATTATCTCCTGGTTGTTTTCATCATAGTGCTCAGGTTTTAATTGCGACACCAGCAAGCTTAAATTATTGACTGGGCTTCTGAGGTTATGAGAAAGTATATGGTTAAAATCTTCCAGGTGTTTCTTCTGTTTGCTCAAGGTATCCACCACAGATTCCAAGTTGTTCTGCGTTTCTATTAGATTGGATACATTCTGAATCACCCCATATATTTTCACCACTTTTCCATCCACAATCCTGGGGCGACCGATACTTCTGATCCAAATGGAATTATTTTTAGCCGTATTAATGGGTAAAATAAGATCCCAAGATTCACCCTTTTGCAATGCGGCGTTGACACAATCTTTAATTGTTTCTTGTGCTTTGGGTGGAAAAAGATCAAATGATTGCTGGAGACTTAGGTCTTCATTTGGATCAAACTCCAATATTTCAAAGAGTACTTTAGATTGAAAGGGCTCCAATGTTTTAGCATCAAGCTCCCATGCCCCAGCTTGTGTTAAGGAGCTGGCTTCTTCCAATAACATATCCTTGCTAATGATTTTATCGCGCAACTCTACCAAGTTGCTGATTTCCCTTGACGAGGTTTGCAAATTTATCACCTCTTGCTCTTCATTAAAAATTGGTGTGGTCAGTGTTTGCAACCATACATATTCACCGGATTTAGTTTTAAACCGGTATTCTATAAAAGAAACTCTCTTACCACTAGTGGATGGTTTATGACTTTCTTCCTTGATGCGTTTGATATCATCAGGATGAAAAAAATCATAGGGGTTTTTGCCAATTAATTCTTCTGGTTGATATCCTGCTATTGCAGTAATACTGGGGCTGACATATAAGTACGTGCCTTCAGGTTTATGAAAGCATATCAGTTCACGACTATTATCAATAAGTGATTTATAAAATCCCTCTTGCTTTAACATCCCTCAAATCATTCAAAGCTCTTCATTTTAATATAAACAATAAAGAGCAAGATGAAAAGAGGGCAAAGCAACTTTATTTTATCTAATAGGAATGTTTATAATGAAATATCTCTTTTCCAAGGGATGAAATCGTCTTGTTCCAACCACGAAGCCTTTGTGATAATTTCCCCGGAAGCTACTTTAATAATAAAATCAAATAACTCCTCACCTTTTGTCTGGATGGTATCTTCACCTGTAATGACTGTACCTGCATTAAAGTCAATGATATCATGCATTTTTTCATACAAGTGGGTATTGCTCGACATTTTGATTACTGGCGTGACGGGGTTTCCGGTTGGAGTTCCTAATCCTGTGGTGAAAACAATCACATTAGTTCCTGAACCAGCTAATCCTGTAGTAGACTCCACATCATTACCAGGAGTACAAAGTAAGTTTAGCCCACCTGGTTTAATCTGTTCCGCATAGTCTAATACTTTAAAAACAGGGGAAGTTCCTCCTTTTTTCGCAGCTCCGGCCGATTTAATGGCATCGGTAATCAAGCCATCTTTGATGTTACCGGGTGAGGGGTTTGCTGCGAAACTACTCCCTGCATCTTCAGCCCGCTTATTATAGGCTTTCATTAAATCCACAAATCGCTGGGCTTCTTCTTCGTTGATACATCGTGAAGAAAGCTCTTGCTCTACTCCATTCAATTCAGGGAATTCCGAAAGTACCGGCGTACCTTTCAATGTAGCAAGAATATCTGAAGCATAACCCAATACCGGGTTTGCGCTAATTCCCGAAAACCCATCTGAGCCACCACATTCTAACCCCAGAGTGATTTTACTCAATGGCGCTGGTTTACGCTCAAATTGATTAGCATATACTAATCCACTGAATGTCTTTTTCGTCGCCTCGCTTAAAAGTGCCTGTTCCGTGGCATATTCTTGCTGCTCAAGGAAATAAACAGGTTTATCATTGCTTACGCCAATTGCTTTCAGTGATTCTTTCAACATATCCACTTGTGCATTCTGACAACCTAAACTCAATACTGTTGCACCTGCCACATTGGGATTGTTGATATATCCAGCTAATAGATTACAAAGGACTTTTGCATCACTTCTTGTACCACCGCAGCCCGTATCATGAACGAGAAATTTTATTCCATCCACGTTTTGAAACACCCTGTTTTCGATGATCTGTTTTTTCTCCAGAATAACTTCTGTATTATCCAGGTCAGATTCCGAAGCTCCAGTTTGGTACTTATTAATCAGACTATCAATGGTGATTTCATATTCCGATTTTCCGGCATATCCCAGGGACTTACTGAAAATCTCTTTTAATTTCAGGATGTTTCTGTTTTCACAAAAAACCAAAGGAACAACAATCCAGGTATTCATGGTACCCACCTGTCCGTCACTTCTGTGGTAGCCCATAAAAGTTTTACCTTCCCATTTAGATACATCCGGTTTTGGCCAATCAAGATTTCGATAGTTAATATCTATACTATCAGCTGTATCGTGATGCACATTATCTACGGTGATGGCTGCACCTTTAGCAATATCAACCACCGCTTTTCCAACAATCACACCATACATATGCACCCTATCTCCCACTTTGAAATCTTTAGAGGCAAACTTATGCTTTTGCTGCACATCGTCTATCAAAGTAAATGATTCTCCATCCACTTCTACATTCTCTCCTTTTTTCAAGGTTTCCAGCGCCACCACTAAATCATCTTTAGGGTGAATATATATAGCCCGTTGTTTCATTTTAATCTTCT
>JBNLGO010000132.1:0-10167 GCA_050306095.1 Cyclobacteriaceae bacterium | reverse complement strand
TAATATATTCCCCAAACCAAAAGCCTAAAGTATATCCTATTTTCCTATAACCAGCATATTTAAATTCATGTAGCAATTTTTGGGAAACATTATCTTTTCGAAATTGAAGAAAACAAAACACCGCGTAAGGATTAATATCCATGAATTTTTCCTGATAATTTTCAATATTCGCATGGTGATCTAAAACAGGTAGGTTAGCTTTGCACGATACACAAAGAATTTTCTCGCTTTCGGTGAGCAGTTCCTGGCAATTATAACATAACTGAGGAAATATAAGATCAACAAAATGGTTTAATGCCCGAATAGGTAATGTTTTCTTTTTCACTAACTCAAATTTGATAAAAATAACCTATGTTCAAAAGAGATCTGGATTTTGATAAAAATTGGAATAATCTTCTTATTACACTTCAAGAAAGAATTGGAAAAAAACCTGCAGATCTCAATGCGGTTTTGTTTTTAATTGGTGTGCAGGAATTAGGTAAAGGAGTTAGGACTTTTAGCAAAGAACAAAAACAAGATTTGATGCACATTGCTATTTGCAAAGTGTTGAGTCTGTCTGGTTATTATGAACTGGAAGGCTTAGACGAAGAAGGATGGCCCCACTGGAAATTGGTAAAAAAACTTCCCCATTTTGATATTTTGGAACAAGAAAAATTATTGAAAATGCATGTCATGGAATATTTCGAAAAAGAAATAGATAAATGATGTAATAAATTATGAAATTCGGTATCGGTTTATCAAAGGATATCTTTTAATAAAATTGTACTTTAACAAGCTCATTAGGTTTTGAGAATTAAAACTTACTAAAATGTATAAAAATACCTTTTTATTTATCGTTGCTCTATTTTTAATCTTTTTGAACTCCTGTGGTAGCAAATCAACAGAAAATCAAGAAAGTAGTGAATTAGTACAAGCCAAAGATGGCAAATATTATGGCGGAATTTTACGTATTAATGAATCTGAATATATTAAAAATCTATTTCCGCATAATATTACCGATGCTTATTCCTATCGGGTAGCTTCCCAGGTTTATGAAGGGCTATTCAAATTTGATGATAAAACACTAAATGTCGTTTCAAACCTGGCAACTGATTATGAAATGGACGAAACAGGAACTGTTTATACTTTTCATATTAAAGACAATGTCTATTTCCATGACGATGAATGTTTTGAAGGAGGAAAAGGAAGAAAACTTACGGCAGAAGATATAGCTTATTGTTTTACACGCTTGTGTACCGCTCATTCAAATAATCAAAGCTTTTCTTCCATTTTTAAAGGAGTACTTTTGGGTGCTGATGATTATTATAACAAATCTAAAAATGGAAATATTCCTGAGGGTGGTGTAGAAGGAATTAAAGTAATTGATGACAAAACCCTTCAGCTTACATTGATTGAACCTAATTCTTTATTAACTGTTCATCTTGCCAGACCTGCGTGCTTTATTTATCCTAAAGAAGCGGAAGAAAAGTATGGCCAGGAAATGAGGGTAAAAGCAGTGGGCACCGGACCATTTTATATTAGCAATGTTGATGAAGAAGTAGCTATTATTCTTAAAAAGAATCAAAATTACCATAGCTCTGATGAAGCTGGAAATAAATTGCCATATCTTGATGCAGTAAGCATTCAGTTTATCAAGGATAAAAAATCTGAGTTGTTTGAATTTAAAAAAGGGAATCTTGATATGTTGTATAGATTGCCCACAGAATTTATCATTGAAATTCTGGAAGAATCTGAACCGGGTTCTAATGGCGAATATAGCCAATTTGAACTGCAAAGATCACCAGAAATGGCTACCCAATTTATTTCTTTTAATAATCAAACTGGTATTTTCAAAAACAAAAATATTCGTAAGGCCTTCAGTTTTGCCATTGACCGTTCTAAAATATTGGATTTTGTTTTAAATGGAGAAGGCTTTGCTCCGGGGAATAATGGTATTACTCCTCCCGTTCTGGTGAACTACGATATTAACGATGTAAATGGATATCACCTAAATGTAGATTCCGCACGCTATTATTTGGAAAAAGCAGGATATCCTAATGGTAAAAATTTTCCGGAAATTACATTTTACTATAATGCGGAAGGTGATAGAAATACTCTGGTAGCTACAGAAATTCAAAAACAAGTTAAAGATCATCTAAATATTGAGATGAATCTTGAATTGATGCCTTTTGCTCAATTAGTAGATAAAGCAATTAAAGGCGAATATGAATTAATGAGGGCAGCATGGTTGGCAGATTATCCAAGTGCAGAAAATTTCCTTTGGGTATTTTTGGGAAAAGATGTTCCAGGTACTTCTGGTCAAGCATCTTATCCTAATATAACTCGTTATAAAAGTACGAACTTTGATAAGTTATATGAACAAGCATTATATGCTCGTTCTCTTGAGGAAGCAAACACCTATTTTATGGAAGCTGAAAACACCCTTATGAATGATGCACCATTTTTGGTACTATGGTATGATGAAGGGTATCGTCTTCTTCAATCTTACGTTAAAAACTTTCCAAACAACCCAATGCAATACAGAGACTTAGGTCATGTTTATTTTGAAAAACCTGAAACACTGTAAAAAATTTGAGTAAGGAACTAGACCAAAAAATAGCGCAATACAAACGAAAGTTTTATATCAACCTGTTGCTAAGAGGTCTGCTGATAGCTGCTATCTCATTATTAAGTGTGTTTTTGTTTTTTGCCTTGGTTGAATACCAGGCCAATTTAAATTCAACTGTTCGCACAATATTGTTTTATGGGTATGTTATCCTTGCTGCTGTCATTTTCTATCAGCTAATTTTCTTCAATATTTTCTCTCTATTTAATAGAAATAGACAAATCTCTGATATGGAAGCTGCGCAAAAAATTGGCAGCTATTTTCCGGAAGTAAATGATAAGCTACTGAACTTATTTCAATTAAAAGGATTATTAGGAACAAGTAATCATTTAGTCACAGCAAGTATTGATCAAAAAACTCAGGAAGTAATCCACGTTTCATTTTCTGATGCTATTGATTTTAAAAAGAACTATCAATACCTGAAAATTCTGCTTATACCTTTTATCATTGTCATTTTGATATCATTAATCTCGCCTCAGATTTTAACAGAACCAACAAAAAGATTTATTCAACATAAAACGGAGTTTGTACCAATAGCTCCTTTCCAATTCAATCTTCAAAATGAAAGTTTGTTAGCATTTAAAAATGAAGATTTCGAAGTTAAAGTAGCCATTACCGGTGAATCAATACCTTCTGAAGTTTTCTTAAATTATGGAGAAAGAAAAGTTAAACTTGCCGGTTCTAATTCTCATATATTCGCTTTTACCTTCGAAAAAATCCAAAAAGATGTAGAAATATACTTTTCTGCAGCTGGGTTTAATTCTAAAACCTATGAAATAAAAGTAGTTAACAGACCTAACATTAAAAACTTCGAAGTTGAATTAAACTACCCTGCTTACTTAAATTTAAAGCATGAGCGCCTCAGTAACATAGGAAATTTTCAAATTCCGGAAGGAACCAAAATCAAATGGTATTTTGAAACTATCAGCACTGATAATTTTGGAATTTCATTTGATAAAGAGAAAGCAGAAGAGGTACAAATGTCTGGTAATCAATTATTTACACTAGAAAAACAACTTTTCAAATCGGCTAACTATTCTCTTCAGCTCACCAATGATTATGGACAAAACAGGGATTTAATACAATACAGCATCAAGGTAATAAAGGATCAATACCCTAAAATAGACCTGCAGCAGCATCAAGATACAGTGCTTTACAATTTAATTGTGCTGGGCGGTCAAATATCTGATGACTATGGATTGACCCGTCTCAATTTGTATTATAAAATTACCGATGCCAATAATTCCAAAAACAAGTTTACTCGTCAGCCAATAAAAATAGATCGAACTAAAAATCAGCAAAGCTTCTATTTCCAATGGCAACTTGATTCTTTGAAACTTTCCAGCGGTCAAAATTTAGAGTACTATCTCACAATAAGTGATAATGATGGTATCAATGGATCTAAAACTTCTAAGACGGGCACTTTTAAATTTAAAGTTCCGGATGCGGAAAAGGTAAAAGAAAACATCAAAAATGCATCTCAATCTACTGAAAATCAAATAGATAAAAGTATTGAAGAAGCTAAAACACTTAAAGAAGATCTGCAGAAGGCTGAAGATCGATTGAAAGGTAAGAAACAATTAAGCTGGCAAGAGCAGAAGTTGTTAGAAGATATTGTAGAAAAGAAACAAGAACTGGAAAAAGAGATAAATAAGCTGCAACAAAACTTTAAGGATTTTTCGGAAATGAAAGAACGCTTTGATGAAAAGGCAGAAGAGAATAAGCGTATTTCAGAAAAAATGGAGCAACTTCAGCAATTAATGGATGAATTGCTTGATGAAGAAACGAAGCGTCTGTATGAAGAACTCCAGGAATTGTTGGAAGAAAAGAACAATCTTAATGATATAAAAGATATCGTTGAAAAATTGAATCAGAAGGAATTTAACCTGGAAAATGAATTAGAACGATCACTTGAACTCTTCAAACGATTAAAATATGAGCAGAAGCTGGAAGAAAACATTCATGAATCAAATGAATTAAGTGAAGAGCAAAAAGAATTGAGTGAAGAAACATTAGATAAAAATGCTGATAACAGTGATCTGAAAGAAAAACAAGAAGAACTTAAAAAGAAGCTGGAAGAGCTTAAAAAGAATATTGAAGAGCAAAATAAACTAAATCAGGATTTAAAAAATCCAAATTCCCCTGCTGATCTTGAAAAGGAATTAGACAGCGCCAATCAGTCTATGGAAAAGTCCATGGAAGAATTAGAAAAGAATAAAAACAAAAAAGCCAATAAGCAGCAGCAAAATGCACAGCAGCAACTGCAACAACTTTCCAAGCAGCTAGCAGAAATGCAGGGTGCGAATGGAATGATGTCAATGCAAGCTAATCTGGGTGATTTACGCGAAATACTTGAAAATCTAATTAAGACATCTTTTGAGCAGGAAAGTATCATGGACCAACTAAGAGTAGTTGATCAAAGTGATCCTAAATTCCTGGAATTATCCCAAAAACAACTGAACATTCAGGATGATGCTAAAATTCTGGAAGATAGTTTAATCTCACTATCGGAGCGTGTATTTCAAATTCGCTCGTTTGTAACCCGTGAAGTAGGGGAGATGAATAAAAATATTGATGATGCTGTAGAGTCGATAAAAGAAAGAAAAAAAGATATTGCCGTAGGAAAGCAGCAATACGCCATGACTTCCATGAATAACCTTGCTTTGATGCTTGATGATGTGATGACCCAAATGCAGCAATCTATGTCAGATATGATGGGAAATTCTAAAGGAGAAGAAAACATGCCAGGTAATGCACCATCAATGTCTGAACTCCAGCAGCAACTCAATGATCAAATACAGCAATTAAAACAAAGTGGAAAGCAGGGAAGACAACTATCTGAAGAACTTGCACGTATGGCTGCAGAACAGGAAAAGATAAGACAGATGTTGGAAAAGATGCAGAAGGAACTTGGAAACGATCCATTGCAGAACGGCGAACTTCCAGGAAGCAATTTAAGTGATGTGATTAAAAAAATGGAAGATACAGAAATGGATCTTGTTAATAAAAAAATCACAGAACAGACGATCAGAAGACAAGAAGAAATCGTAACAAGATTATTAGAGGCAGAGAAGTCTGAAAGGGAAAGAGAATTATCTGAAGAAAGAGAAGGTGAGAGAGCGAAAAGTTACGAAAGAAAAGTACCTTTGGAATTTGAAGAGTATATCAAGGTGAAAGAACAGGAAATAGAATTATTAAAAACTGTACCACCAAAGTTAAATCCATACTACAAAGAAGAAGTAAATAAATATTTTAATAGATTAGGAGGTTTTTAGAAATTTGAGCATGAATACAATCAAAATCGAAATACCATCGATTGTAGAGAACATCAGGATAATTGAGAGCTTCATTGATAATGCAAAGGAGAAGTTCAACCTGGATGATGATATTTACGGCAATATTATGATCGCTGTAACTGAATCAGTCAATAATGCCATCAAACATGGCAATAAGAATAATAAAACAAAAAACGTTTCTATCTCATTAAGTTTAAATGAAAACGTGCTTAAATTTAGAATAGAAGACCAGGGTGAAGGGTTTGATTATAATCTTTTACCTGATCCCACCTCACCAGAAAACATTAACAAACCAAGCGGAAGAGGTATTTTCCTAATGAAGCATCTTTCTGATGAGGTTAACTTTCACAATGAAGGAAAAACAGTTGAATTAAGCTTTTATGTGAATTAAAAATGTCTGGCATTTACATTCACTGTGAAGATGTAGACTTTACACTTCCTGAATCTGCAAAAACCCTTTCCTGGATTAAAGAAATAATCGAATCTAAAAAATTTGAATTAGAAGAGCTAAACTATATTTTTTGCTCAGATGAGCATCTTCTTAAGATCAACCAACAATATTTAGATCATGATTATTTTACAGATATTATCACCTTTGATAATTCTGATAAACCCAACACCATTGAAGGAGATGTATTTATTAGTATTGATCGAGTAAATGATAACGCCAATACCCACCGACAAACTTTTAATAACGAACTTTACAGAGTAATGGCGCATGGTGTGCTTCATCTTTTAGGAGCAAATGATAAAACAGAATCAGAGAAAATGGAAATGCGGAAATTAGAAGATCATTATTTAGCTTTGCGCGAAATTTAATTACATACAATGTTCCACGTGGAACGTTTAGCGTGTAAAAAAACAATTGTTCCACGTGGAACATTGTCATGAAAAAATAAAATATGTTTCCAAAATACGATGTAATAGTAGTAGGAGCAGGACATGCAGGATGTGAAGCTGCAAATGCTGCAGCTAAAATGGGTTCGAAAGTTCTACTCATTACTATGAATATGGGTGTAATAGCCCAAATGTCATGTAATCCGGCTATGGGTGGAGTAGCAAAAGGACAAATCGTAAGAGAAATAGATGCACTAGGTGGTATGTCAGGTATCATATCTGATTTAAGTATGGTACAATTCAGGATGCTCAATAGATCAAAAGGTCCTGCAATGTGGAGTCCAAGAAGTCAAAACGATAGAAATCTTTTTGCTGCAGAGTGGAGAAAAGCATTGGAACAAAATCCAAATGTGGATTTCTGGCAAGAAATGGTGACAGAAATCGTCGTTAAAGATAATAAAGCGTGCGGTGTGAAAACATCATTAGGTATAGAAATTGAATCTAAATCCGTTGTGCTGACTAATGGAACATTCCTAAATGGGGTTATACATATTGGTGAAAAGAAGTTTGGTGGAGGACGTACAGCAGAAAAAGCAGCTACCGGATTAACAGAACAACTGGTATCTCTTGGTTTCGAATCCGGAAGAATGAAAACTGGTACACCTCCAAGAATAGATGCCAGAAGCTTGGACTACTCGAAAATGGAGGAACAAAAAGGAGATGAAAACCCAGGTAAATTCTCCTATTCAAATAAAACCACCTCTTTAAAAAAGCAATTAAGTTGTCATATTACCTATACCAACAATGATGTACATGATCTGTTGAAAACTGGATTTGATAGATCACCGATGTTTAATGGCAGAATAAAAGGTGTAGGACCAAGGTATTGTCCTTCAATAGAAGATAAAATAAACAGATTCGCTGAAAGAAATCGACATCAAATATTTGTTGAACCAGAAGGGTGGGAGACAGTAGAAGTGTATGTGAATGGGTTTTCTACATCACTACCAGAAGATGTACAGTTTAAAGCACTACAGAAAATACCGGGATTTGAACATGCTAAAATGTTTCGACCAGGATATGCTATAGAATATGACTTCTTCCCACCAACCCAACTTAATTTATCTTTAGAAACCAAATTAATTGACAACCTCTATTTTGCCGGACAAATCAATGGAACTACCGGATATGAAGAAGCAGCAGGGCAAGGATTAATGGCCGGAATTAATGCTCATCTAAAGATTAATGATAAAGAAGAATTAATTTTAAAACGTTCTCAGGCCTATATAGGTGTTCTAATTGATGATTTAATCAACAAAGGAACACAAGAACCTTATAGAATGTTTACCTCACGTGCTGAATACAGAATACTTCTAAGACAAGATAATGCAGATCTTCGACTTACTACCATTGGTCACTCCATTGGATTAGCTGAGGACGATGCATTGGATAGAGTCTTAGATAAAAAAAATGGGGTAGAAAAAATCATCAAGAATCTAAAAGATCAAAAGATTCTTCCTAAAGAAATTAATGAAGGACTGCAAAGCATTAATACTGCTCCTATTCATGAAAAAACTTCTGTCTTTCAATTATTAAAAAGACCAGAAATCAATTTATCAAAACTTCGTGACCATCACGAAAACCTGGATAATCAACTAAATAATTATCAAGAAGAGATTCTGGAACAAGCAGAAATATTAGCTATTTATGAAACTTATATAGAAAAAGAACAAAAATTAGTTGATAAAATAGAACAACTGGAAAATCTAAAACTAAATAGTGATTTTGATTACAAACAAATATCTTCTCTTTCTTCTGAAGCCATTGAAAAATTAAATAAAATCAAACCTAAAACAATAGGACAAGCATCAAGAATAAGTGGTGTAGCTCCATCAGATATCTCCATTATCCTGGTTTACTTTGGAAAATAATATGCTAGAAGAAATTAAGAAATGTCCCATATGTGAAAATAAAGAATTCACATCCTTTCTAACTTGCACAGACCATACAGTAAGTAAAAAACAATTTCATTTAGTAAAATGTACCCATTGTAATTTTCTGTTTACCAATCCAAGACCAGATTTAAATTCAATAGGAAAGTATTACGATTCTGATGAATACATATCTCATAAGGATAAAGGCAACTCCATTATCAATATCCTTTATAAAACAATTAGAAATTATACCCTTCAAAAAAAGGTACAATTGATTAATAAACTATCTGTAAAAGGAAATATACTTGACTATGGATGTGGTACCGGATATTTTCTAAAAGCATGTAAAGAAAACGGATGGAATATTGAAGGAATAGAACCTGATAAAGGAGCTAATCAACAAGCAACTCAAAACCTTGATAAAACCATTCATGATGAGATTAATCAAATAAAAAACATCAAATTCAATATCATTACTCTTTGGCATGTTCTAGAACACATACATGATTTAAATGATACTTTATCAAAAATTACTTCACTATTAAGGGAAGATGGTAAATTATTAATTGCTGTTCCAAACTATCAATCTTACGATGCAGAAAAGTATCAATCTAATTGGGCAGCATATGATGTACCGAGGCATCTTTACCATTTCGACAAAAAAACTATTCAATTACTAGCTGAAAAATATAATTTTAAGGTAGAACATATATTACCCATGAAATTTGATTCGTTCTACGTCAGTATGCTGAGTGAAAAATACTTGGGAAATCAATATAATCTACTCAAACCATTTATAACAGGTTGTAAATCAAATATTTACGCCAAAAAAAGTAAAAATTATTCAAGCTTGATTTATATTCTTTCTAAATGAAAATCAAAAACTACTTATACTATTTTTTAACCCTTCTTTTCTTTACTCAAATACTATTTACAAAATGTGCTAATAAAGTTCCGCCTACAGGTGGTCCTCGGGATACCATACCACCAGCACTTATTTATTCAAATCCTAAACACCAATCCATCAATGTCCACACTAGAGTATTTGAATTTAATTTTGATGAAAGAATACAAATTAAAAATCTACAAAAACAATTAATCATCACTCCAAGAATTGACTTTGACTATGATGTAAAACAAGGTAAAAAAGGATTCTTCTTAATCTTTGATGAAGACTTTGATGACAGTATCACCTATACGTTCAATTTCAGAGATGCCATTCAAGATTTAACGGAGAGTAATCCTACCAGGGATAATAAATTTACCTTTAGTACCGGGCCAGAAATAGATAGTTTATCAATAGATGGATACGCTATTAATCTATTAACAAAAGATACTATAAAAGAAGCACTTATTGGTATATTCAGAATTGATGACACTACTAATATTTTTAATGGATCACCCTACTATTTCGCTGAAACAGATGAAGAAGGATATTATAAATTAGACAATATAAAAGAAGGTAAGTATCGATTGTACGGTTTTAAAGACAGCA
>JBNLGO010000131.1:0-10207 GCA_050306095.1 Cyclobacteriaceae bacterium | reverse complement strand
CCTGTATAATTTCAAATGCCGCCAGGAATTTTGCAGGATCTTTAATGGTTGGTGGCTGTTCACCAATTTTATTTATAGTCTGTGCTAAAGAGCTTCCATCCAGACTTAATTCATCTGATGAAAGATCTATATATAATAATTCACTCGCTAGATCTGGTTTTAATACCGGCTCAACAATTTGGCGGACATTAGAAACCTCACCGCCCGCAGAAATAATGACTGTTCCTGGAGAATACACCACCTCACCATCTCCATATTTTTGAGTCATTGATAATGAATCTTTTCCGGTAGGTATATTGATGCCTAATGCCAATGCAAAATCACTCGCTGCTTCCACCGCTTCGTACAATCTCGCATCTTCTCCTTTATTTTTACATGGCCACATCCAGTTGGCGCTCAAAGAAATTCCTTTGATGCCTCCTTCAATCGGCGCCCAAATAATATTAGTAAGAGATTCTGCTATCGATAATACAGATCCGGCCTTCGGATCAGCCATTGCGCTAACCGGAGCATGGCCGATTGCTGCCGCCACTCCTTTCAATCCCTGAAAATCCAATGCTGATACCCCTAGATTATTAAGAGGTAGTTGCAGTTTACCAGCTGTTTGTTGTTTGGCCACTTTTCCTGTTACGCATCTGTCAACCTTGTTGGTTAACCAGTCTTTACAAGCCACACTTTCTAACTGTAATACATTTAAAAAGTATTTTTTAAGCTGGCTGCTGTCGTATGAAATCTTTCCAAATTTTTCCTGGATTGATTGATCCTCCATTATGGTTTTCGGAGGATTACCAAACATATCTTCTAGTTTTAAATCAATCGGTTTTTCACCGTTTTTATTTTCGAAAGTAAACTGATGATCCCCAGTGGTCTCACCTATTACATACATAGGCGCCCGTTCTCTATCAGCTACCCGCTTCAATAAATCAACGTCTTCATCTTTAATCACCAGACCCATTCTTTCCTGGGATTCATTTCCTACAATTTCCTTATCAGAAAGAGTAGGGTCTCCTACTGGTAATTTTGAAATTTCGATTTTACCACCGGTGGTTTCTACTAATTCCGATAAACAATTTAAATGTCCTCCTGCTCCATGGTCATGAATAGATACGATTGGGTTTTTAGCCGATTCTGCCATCGCCCTTATAGCATTTGAAACACGTTTTTGCATTTCCGGATTACTCCGCTGCACTGCATTCAACTCGATGGAGTTGGCAAATTCGCCGGTGGCCACTGAGGAAACTGCACCTCCGCCCATACCGATGCGATAATTATCACCACCTAACAAGACTACTTTATCTCCTTTTTCCGGCAATCCTTTTTGACTATCGATTTTTTTGCCGTAGCCTATTCCTCCGGCCATCATAATCACTTTATCAAAACCGAATTTTTTATCGTTTTCAAAATGCTCGAAAGTAAGGACGCTACCGCAGATAAGAGGTTGGCCAAATTTATTTCCAAAATCACTGGCGCCATTTGAAGCTTTGATGAGTATTTCATCTGGTCGTTGGTACAACCATTTTCTCGCCGGAGTAGCTTTTTCCCAATCACGCTCTCCACCAAGACGAGGATATGAAGTCATATAAACTGCTGTTCCTGCCAGTGGTTGGGAAGCTTTTCCTCCTCCTATTCTATCTCTGATTTCTCCACCACTTCCGGTAGCTGCTCCATTAAATGGTTCTACGGTTGTTGGGAAATTATGCGTTTCTGCTTTAAGCGAAATAACTGATTCATAATCCTGCACTTCAAAATAGTCAGGTTTATCCTGGGTCTTAGGAGCAAATTGCTCCACAAGAGGACCTTGAATAAAAGCACAGTTATCTTTATATGCGGAAACCACCCGGTTTGGATTTTCATTGGTGGTTTTTTTGATCAATTGGAAAAGGGAGCTTTCTTTCTCTTCACCATCAATGATAAATATTCCATTGAATATTTTATGACGACAGTGTTCTGAGTTCACTTGTGAGAAACCAAAGATTTCACTATCTGTTAATTTTCTTCCTAGCTTTTTACTTAGGCTTTCTAAATAGGAGATTTCTTCTTCGCTGAGGGCAAGACCTTCTTGTTTATTATATCCGGAAATATCATCAATGAATAATATGGGATCCGGCAGTTTATCAATATCAAATAACTGCTGGTTTAGTTCAGGGTAAACCACCTGAAGCATTGGGTCGAATTCAGGGTTTTCATTTTCACTTTCGAAAAATTCCTCAATTCTTACAATTCCATTGATGCCCATATTTTGCGTGATCTCTACGGCATTCGTACTCCAAGGTGTGATCATTTCCTTTCTGGGTCCTACAAAAATTCCACTGATAGATGCATCAGATAAATGAGTAGCATTACTAAAAAGCCAATTAAGTTTTTGTATGGACTTATCCTCAAGTTGGGAATGAGAATATACTGCAATAATGGTTTTTAAAGGAGTTCTAAAGAATGCAATCATCGATGAAAATTTAAAGCTTCAATTTCATCGCAAAAGTAAGAAAAGAATTTGTGGATAATATTGATTGCAAAAAAAAAGGCGACTGTAAACAGTCGCCTTTACCTAAATTTCTTTGCTATTACATAGCAGATGCTGAATCAACTACAGCTTCCACAGAATCGGCTACTTCTTCAACAACCTCTTCTACTTCTTCTGCAGACTCTTCAACTGCATCCATAGTTTCTTCAACTACTTCTGTTTCTTCTTGCTCTTCACCAGATGGTTTAGAAGAACAAGAGCTGAAAGTTAATGCTCCAGCGAATAGTAATGCTAATGTTAGATAAAAAAACTTTTTCATGACAAATAAGCGGTTTAGATTAATTCAAACTTTAGGTATCAAAGATATAAATTTGTTGGGTAGATCAGCATTTTACTACTAACATTCACAATAAACACGAATATTAGTTGAACAAAATTGTGATGAAATTAACATTACATTAAAATTTATATAATGGATATTACATAAAAATTGAGTGAAATCAACAATTCCTTATAAATTAAAACAAAGCTCGAATACTAAAACTGACAGATTGAAATAATTTTAATAATCAGAGAAGTATGACGGATATTTTAGTTAAAATTTAAACTTTGAAGGGGGTTTTGTAACAATATTTAAATGAAAATATTCTTATTCCTTAAAAAAACTATTAAAAACCTGAAGGTGAATATTTAAATAGTTAAAATATGAATAAAAATATTGCAATGAATAATTTCTTATTATTCTTTCTTTTAGAGAATAACCTTACAAGTTAACTTTCATTGCTGTTTTTATTTCATAAGGCCTTCTATAATGCGCTTTATTTTGAGATGATCCTTTGGTTTTTCAACCCGTTTTTCAATTATTCCAATAATAAATCGAGTTTCCGCTTCTTTTAACAACGGTGTAAACTCATCTTTTACCCCAAAACCGAACGTTACCATTCCATTATCAGATATATTTTCTGAATTAGAATCACTCATAAATGAGTAGGAGTCGAGATCATGATCGGGAGTTTGCTTGGCAAAAAATATGATCCGTTTTACATCCCTGTCACCCAAATACATCCAAGACCAATTTCCATATAGCTTTTCGCCTTTATTAAAATTATAAATCTCAAAAAAAGGCCCACCCAGGTTAGTACCATAATATTGGTTTTGAGGATTGAACCTTCCACCGATTAATCCATTGTACATAAATTTATAGGATTGCTTTTCATCTATTTTATCAATGAAAAGCTCTGCATACTTTTTATGGAAAACCCACCGCCATGACCAGCTACCATCAAGGGAAGTAGTTTGAATTACTTTTCTATTTAATTTTTCTGATATACAGTTTTTAAAACCAGGATATCCAATTCCTACTTCCCCTGGATTTTCGCCCACCAGATTTGGTAATCCCCTGAAAGACGAGGCTGATGACTCCGGATATATTTGCCAGGGATATTGACTATGATTTATCCAATCATTACCATTTTTATCTACAATCCTGGAAAACGCCCCTCCTTCTTTATCATAATAATAGGTGACGTTTTTGGTGTAAATAATAAAATGATCTATGCCATTATAGGTTCCTTCGGTGATAGTAACAGCAAAGCATGTTTGAAAGAATAATAAAAACACACCATTAAAAAATAGAAATTTCTTCATTTCGGAGGTTAATCATTGATTACCTGATATTTTAAAAATACGTTTCTTTAGCTGTTTAGCATTCTAATTTCATGAATAAATATTTAAATTCAAATCAAACATTATTACCCTTTTAATTTTCAAGGAATCATGAAGAGAACGGAAGTAGAAAATATCCAGAGGTTAATACAAAAAACTTTTAACGGATCTGCCTGGCATGGTCCTGCAGTTTTTAAAATTATTCAGGATATTGATGAAGAAACTGCCTTTAAGAGTTTTGATAAAATTCATAGTATCGCAGAATTAGTGGTACACATAATTAATTGGCGAAGATTTGCCATTGAACGATTAAAAGGGAATCACGCTTACGAAATTTTGGAGAAGGACGATTGGAAAGAAATCTCCAATAAAGGTGAAGGACTTTGGATGGATATTAAAAATAGGTTATTGCTCTCGCAAGATGAATTAGTGGTGGAATTGGGAAAAATAAATGATTCAAAACTTTCGGAACTTGTAGATGAAAAGGCCTACGACTATTATACATTACTTCATGGGGTTATCCAACACGACATATATCACGCTGGTCAAATATCATTATTGAAAAAACAATAAATGAATTATTATTGCCCAATCATTAAATAAAAACAAACCATGAAAAAAATCACAACAACCATTTTTGGAGTAGCCATAGCGCTATGTTCTGTTACACTTTGTTTTTCGCAATCAGATTTTGAAGGAGAAATCGTCTATTCTATTGAGTATGGTCAATTGCCAGATCAACCGGGAATTGAAAATATGTTGCCAAAAGAAATGAAGAATAGTTTTAAAGGAGATAAAACCAGGGTTGATCAGGTATTAGGTACGAGTGGAAATTCCATGTTTATTGTAACAGACTATACTGATATGATCGGATTTATTGCCCAGAACATGATGGGTCAAAAAATATTAATAAAAATTGATGAAAGTGCATTGAAAGAAACTTTAGAAACCAATAAAAATGCCCAGGTAGAATATAAAGATGAATACAAAGAAATTTTGGGGTATAAATGTCAAAAAGCCATTTTAACAATGGATAATGTTTCTTCTGAAATTTATTTTACTGATCAACTTCCAAATAAGGCAAATAAACAGTTTATAAAATTAAAAGGTATGCCGCTTGAATACACCATCAAGCAGCAAGGTTTAGAAATGACTTTAGTAGCCACTTCTATAGAAAAGAAATCTATAGATGCTTCAATATTTGAAAAACCTACTGGCTACCAGGAATTTTCAATGGAAGATCTTAAAAACATGGGAATGGGAGAAATAAAATTCTAGTCCCGATAAATTTTGAAGATTTAAGCCCCTATTTGGGGCTTTTTTTTTGTATTGCGGTGGAAATATATTTATTTCAGTGCTTTTATAAACCCGAAACATAAAATTATTCAACCTATGGCAGCAAGAGGTCATTTTTCAAATCGATTTGGATTCATTGCCGCGGCAGCTGGAAGCGCGGTTGGTTTAGGCAACATTTGGAAATTTCCATTTGAAGTAGCCAATGGAGGGGGTGCTGCATTTGTCATTATGTACCTCATTTTTTGTTTCGTGCTGTGTTTCCCTGTAATGGTGACTGAAATTGCCATCGGAAGAAAAACACAAAAAGACCCGGTGGGTGCTTTTGCTGCATTAGGTTTTCCAAAGTGGAAATTTTTAGGAAAATTGGGAATTCTCGCCGGAATACTGATTCTATCTTTTTATAATGTGGTTGCCGGTTGGGCATTTGGGTATTTCATTCAATTGTCAATAGGCAATTTTGAAATCGGAGAACAATTTGGCACTTATATCAATGACATCGGTAAAGTAGGTCTTTACGGAATAGTGTTTATGTTTTTAACCGCTTATGTGGTAAGCAAAGGGATTTCAGGTGGAATTGAAAAAGCATCAAAAATATTAATGCCAACACTTGTCATTATGATTGTCGTGCTGGCGATTTATGCATTAACGCTTCCACATGCTATGGAAGGAATTTCCTATTATCTGATTCCACAATTTTCAGAAATAAATTTTAAAGTCATTTATAATGCACTTGGCCAGGCATTTTTCTCTTTATCTCTTGGAATGGGCGCATTGATAACCTACGGAAGTTATGTTTCTAAAAAGGACAATATAATTTCTTCAGCAGCATTGATTACTATTTCAGATGCAGGAATTGCATTTCTTGCGGGATTGATGATGTTTCCATTTGTAGCATATTTAACTTCGGGTGCTGTAGATTCAGTAGAAGGTGGTGCCGGATTTATTTTCCAGGTATTGCCCGGGGCTTTTGAATCAATGGGGCCGGTGATAGGAAGAATTATTGGTTCATTATTTTTCTTATTACTTTCTTTTGCCGCACTTACTTCTACTATTTCTTTATTAGAAGTCCCCGTAACTTATGCTGTTGATGAATTGAAAGTAGATAGAAGTTACGCAGTTTGGTTTATCGCTTTATTCATTTTCTTGATGGGCGTTCCTTCTTTGTTATCAAGTGGTGACTCACAATTCTTCACCAATTTTATCACGTACATTGGCGCTGATAAACCAACAGGTTTTCTGGATTTTGTTCAGCACATCGGAAGTGACACATTGTTGCCATTAGGTGGGTTTTTGATAACCATCTTTGCAGCATACGTGTGGAAAAAACATAATCTTAGCAAAGAACTTGAAACAGGAAATCCAAAATTTAAAGGATCGATAGTAGAAAAATATATTGATGTAATGATCCGCTTTGTTTGTCCTGCTATTCTCGGTTTCATTTTTATTTTTACCGTACTAAGCAGATTTTTTGGGATTAATCCTTTTTAATTGACAAAGTCGCCTCTGAGAATTCGCAATCTTCTTCTGGCATCAGCTACATAAATACTCCCCGGATATTTAATAAGTATCTCCTTATAAATTTCTATGGCTTGCTGGTCCTGCTTTTTATAATCCTGTAAAATTTTACCTTTCAGATATAAAGCATCATCACCTAATATATCGTAATGGTAATTTTCGATGAGTTCATTAAGTATGCTAATAGAATTGTCAAAATTGCCCAGCTCCAAATTGATATTTGCTTCAAGCAACAGTATCTCATCGTATAGGCTATGCATTTTTAAATCCTTCTTCATATTCCCGATGCTATCCAGTGCAATCATTTTTTTATTTTGAAAAAGAAGTAAGTCAACATATGCATATCTCTTCATGTTTTCATCAGTGGTATCTAATGCGGTATTATCTTTTATTAACAGACTTAATTTGAGCGCATCATTAGCTATTTCGCGAGTAGTGGCATTTTTCAAAATATCCAAATGCGCTTGCGCCAATGCAAAATCGCTGGTGTAATATGAAAGGATGGCATTTTTATATTTGGCCTCATATCCGATGGGCGTTTCCTTACTTGATTTTTCCACTTGAGAATAGAGAAGGGTAGATTCCCATGGTTGATCGATCAATAAATAAATATCTCCAAGATCAAGTTTCGAACGATCCACTATTCTTTTATTCATGCGAGGAATGTTGATAATTTCCTCCAAAATTTTAATTGCTTGCTGGTATTCATCTAAATAAAATGCATGAAGTAATGCTTTACTTCGCATTGCCTCTACCGTATATTGATTCAAGCCAATTTCATCTATGAGTTCATTATAATCTGAAATCAGAATTCTGATTTCTTCTTTATCTACCGGAAATGTATTTTTAACTTTTTCCTCCCTGGCTTTAATCACATATCTTCTTGAAACCTGGTAATTCTGAGTTTCAGGATAATTATCAATAATGTACTCGAAAATGCGGATAGCATTTCTGTAATCTTTATTCTCTAATGCAATTTTCCCAATGTTTAAAACACCCGAACCCTGCAACTTAAACCTCTTATCCACCGCTCTTGCCTGGATAAAAGCAGCATAAAAATCTTTTTGCTGAAGGTTAACCCAAATAAGCAGTTCTGTATAGGTATCGTTATTTGGATTTTTCTGCACCTTATCAATCATCATGTTTTCAAATGCAGTAAGATCTTCTTCCTCCGTCAACACATTTTGCAGAATGTTTTTTACAGAATTGATTTGATTGGGTTGCTCATTTGTAAAGTTGAGGTATTCCTCAATCATTTGATCCTTTCTGTTTAATATTCGATAAAGGTTGGCCATCTGAAGCGAATACATATAAGGATCTCTTTGTTTTTTCCTGGAAAGTGCATATACCTGCAGTGCATATTCATAGAGTTGATTGCGGGCAAAATGCTGTGCGGCTACCCGTATCTGAAATTCTTCATCCACCATTTCTTCAATGAGCTGCGTGAAATATGCTTTCTCTTTTTCTTTTTGATTTTTTTGAACAAATATGAGTCCACGGTCAATTTGATAGTATGGGTTGCCAGGATATTTTTTAAGCACTTTTAGAATGTAATCCTCTGCTTCATCAAATCGGCCGGTGTTTAAAAGTATTCGGTAATAATTATTGTGGATAAGTGGAATATTTCGGGAGTTCTTCGCCAGTGACTCGTACATACTAATCGCCTTTTCAATTTGGCCATCCTGATAATATTGATTGGCCAATTGAATATCAGAAGTTTTTTGCGCCAGTGCGGGGAAATAAATTATTATTATAAAAAAGAAAAGGTGAATTGATTTACTCATGAGTTTTCCACAATAATGTGAATAAATAATAATTAAATGAAAAGTAAAATTATAAGTGTTATTTATTATTAGGGCTGTGGATATGTGAATAACTAATTTTTTTTCTACTTGTATATTTTAATTGTTTATTATCTAAAACTATTAACATGGTTATACACAACTTTGTTGTGACTAATTGTTTGATATATAGATGATTAAATTTTTATGTGTATTTCTTTCATAGAAATGTGGATTACTTTTGATGAAAATTTGATGTGTGGATAGTGTATAAGATAATGGATAAGTTTGGTTTAACTTACGTTCATCCACAAAGTACAGTGTTGGATTTGGAGAAGTTGTATAACTGTGGGTTTTTCAACAGTTATTAACACTAGTTGTCCACAGTTATTGTTGAATTATTAAATCCGTCATATGCCAATTGGCACGCACGGTTATATCAAAAGTTCCTTCCGGATTTGTATAAAAGAAGACAGGTTCTGGGGGAATATTTTCTATAATATTTCCATAATCCCATTTACCATTATTGTTTTCATCTACTAAAATTCTTAATCGATAGTCACCAGGTTTTACATTTAAAAATTCAAAATTCTCTTTTGTATAGAATTCTTTGATGATAGTATTTTTAGTATCCAGTAATTGAATAATGAATAAGTTACCGTTAGTGACGGCTTTTCCTTTGATCGTTCCATATTCTATAGGGTCAAGGAATTTATAATTGTATACACTATTATTTGATGTATCATTTTCTGCGCTTATAAAAGCTCCTTTTCCTAGATACAGATGTAATCCTTGACTTACTGTTTTTTTACTTGTTTCATCTGAAACTGATTTTTTATCTGTTATAAGCTTTTCAGTTTGATTGGTTTCAATATTTTCAATGGAATCTTTTTTGAACTGAGCTTCTGCAATAGCTGTATTAATGCTATCACGTACTGTTTTTATGGAATCAATGAATGTTTTATTGAGAGTAAAAAGTAATCTGAATTCATTGATGTGCTTGTTTGTCAATATTTGTTCTTTATGCTCAATATATGATACAGGTATAGTGTCATATTTAAATAGTATGCTATCAGCATTTAATTTTAGCAAAGGTTTTGAAATAGATATCTCTGCAACATAGTTAGTTGAAATATCAGATTTTGTTGCAGGTTTTAGGTTCAATTGAAATTCTTCTGGTTTTCTTTGTGACTCATTAAATTTTACCCAAACAGTATCAGTAAGTTTGTTGAAAATGGAATCAGTGGCAGTTATTTGAATGGCAGTACTATCCGGATTATCAAATGTATTATATACTCTTACTGATTTATCTTCTTTTACCAGATCGGTATATAGTTTAATCTTTTTGTAGATAGGTATAATGTCGTAATCAATTAAGGTTTTATTATAATTGATATCAAAGTGCTTTCCGGAGGGCAATGCAGTAGTATTCTTTAATTCTCTAAAGTCGAGATGAAAGAAATATAGGTTTTGACTTTTCAGGTGATCT
>JBNLGO010000130.1:0-10211 GCA_050306095.1 Cyclobacteriaceae bacterium | reverse complement strand
GAATTGTTAAAGTATTTGATTATTGGGACGAAGGAGAGTACGGTGAAACGAAACCTGACACTAAAGATTTTATTAAAATTGCACAAAGTATTGATAGCAAATTCTTTACAATGGACATTGCTAAAAAGAAAGACGGTGATTGGATTATAATGGAACTTGGTGATGGACAAGTTGCCGGATTGCCTGATAATGCTGAAAAAGAAGAGTTTTATCAATTATTAAAAGAATATACACTTTCTTTCCACGCATAAATTCATATACAAAACTCAAAATTTTGTTCATTAAATTACTGAATGCATTATTATTGGTACTTACCTTTACTATCTCCTATATGTAGAAATGTTGAAAATTCACCTAACGATAACTTTATAACTAATTAACTTCCAATAACTTTTTCGTAGCAGCAATCACTTTTTCGGACGAATGCTCACAGCACGGAGGCACACCAGCGTCGACTACTATTTGGCAAACTGTATTACCAGTCTTTTTTCCATTTGCATAATATTTGGGTTCGTGATAACACCCGCTAAATTCGCAGTCATTTTGCATCACCATCACCTTACTCAAATCAGGATGCCGTAACTTAGGATCGACGGCCCCAAAAAAGATGATGGATGGCACTTCGAAAGCAACGGCCACATGGGACGGGAAAGAATCATTGCCAACGAACAATTTACTCTCTGCCATTACTGCTTTTAAGTCTTTAATCGACATTGGTGCGATCTCCTCCCCTTTCTGATCTTTGAGGGTATTGCCCTCAATTTGGTAATAATGCAAGCCTTGCCCCACCAGAAATTCAGCTACTTTTTCCCAATCCACGCCATAAATATTCCGATAGTTCAGGTCAGAATTTGTTTCTGTGTGAATCACCACATAAGGCTTGGCCAGTGATTTTGAAACTTGTGTCGGTTGGGAATGCAACTTTGGCCTTCGAGGCACAAAATCATCTAATCCGAGGATTTTAGCATACGCTTCCTGACAAGATATCTGTGGATAGCGTTCGTACCTAAGTCGGTGAATTTTAAAGAAAAGTTTGCGAAAGAGCTGCTTGATATAGGGCTTTTTGGAGTCTATTTTAAGGTTTTGATCTTCCTTGCCATCGAATATATCAAAGCAATCCGGAGAAGTAATGAAAGTCACTTTTTTGCCTTTCTTTAAAAGATGGTCCAGAATTGGTTCCACCATTACTACATCACCAAAAGCTTTTATCCGCTGAAGTATCAAACTATTCTGCTTTATTCTAAAAATATGAACCGACCTTCTCTTATTGAAAAATCAAAGTTATTTTTTTTATGCTATTGAAAACAGCCTTGCCTCACTTTATGTTAAAAAAAACGGTCAACGCTCTTCTAAATTTATACCACCATCCGGCTAATTTTGCTTTTATCCCTTTCTTCCCTTTCCAGCTGATTTGCCAATGATGGATGCAATGGGTGGTTTCTTTGATATGATTGCTATTGAGTGTTTCGGTAAAATGGTAAGGATAAAAATATTCATGTTGGTAAATAGTGACATTTTCAATTTCCTGCTTACCATATTCTTTCAACCCATATTCCTTCAACACTTTTGTAGATATACCGGCCCCCACCTGTGGTACCAAATCTTTTGCCTGGCTTCTGTTAAATTCATTCAAACAGTCCTTTAAATATGGATGACCTTTCTCCGCCCCCATCACTGAACAATTCACCCAATTACCGGAAGGTTCTTCCTGTTGAAAACCAATGAAACATTTATCACCCAATAATTGATCAAGAGGTTTAATTACTTCCACATCCGTATCCAGGTAAATCCCTCCTTCATGATACAAGGCATAAATCCGTAAGTAATCTGAAATCAATCCGTATTTTTTATGACGAAGGAGCTGTTTCATAAATGGATAGTCCATGGGGGAATTATCCTCATTCCAGCCTTTTAATTCATAATCAGGTAATTTTTCCTTCCAACTCGCCATGCAATTTTTTAACGTCGTATTCATTTCGCCTCTTCCAAACCATACATAATGTATTTTTTTTGGGATCATACCTTTTTATTGTCAATGTATCTATCCGTTAATTTATCTGATTTTGATTTATTATTTAAACCTAAACTATTTTTTGTGGGATACTTCCATAATTTTTTCCATTTACTTTATTGCCATCCCCTTAATTTTTAATTTCGCCCCGGCTTTCATCTTTTGGTGAGATCTGATAAAAAAGATCAATTTATAACTATTTGAATGGTAATTCTGGGTAAAAAATTCGGCAGGCTTGCAAATCGACTTTGGGTATTTACAAATTTTGCCGCCAATGCCATTGAATACAAATACCCACTGGTTTACCGAAATTTCGATGAGTTTATTGATTACTTTGATGCCACAGCTACCAATGATTTTCAGGGGCATGATATTATATGTCGGCTGTCAGAAAACAGTTTTATTGATAAGCTACTCCACTGGAAGCTTTACCTTGCCTACAAATACTATTATCGATTCATAAAAAAAGGTTCCGGATTCACCTTATTCGAGACTTCTATTCAGGATTCAGGGTATGATTTGAATAACAAGGAATACCTTGACCTGGCTTTAGGTGAGAAAAACGTCATCATAGGGCGGGGTGGATTTTGGTTTATGGATGATCAAAATACGATCAAACATAAAGACACGCTCAAAGATATCTTTAAACCTGTTGCCAAATATTATGAAGAAGTGGAAAGTTTTATTGCTAAATGTAAAACAAAGGGAAACTGCCTGGTAGGTGTACACCTTAGAAAACAGGACTACCGGAAATTTAATAAGGGCGAGCATTTCTACGAGGATGAGGTGTATGTACAATACATGCGTCGTATCAATGATTTACTGAGCAAAGAAGGTAAAAATCCAGTTTTTGTAGTTTGTTCTGACGAGCCCATCGATGAAAATAACTTCAAACCATTGACGATTGTCAAAGGGCCTAATCATTTCATCACTGACTTGTATTCGTTTTCAAAATGTGATTATATTTTTGGCCCTCCAAGCTCATACACTATGTGGGCTTCCTTTTATGGAGATGTTCCTTTAAAATTCATTCTAGGAAAGGACGTCAATTTTACCCTCAAAGATTTTGAAATAGTACGACATATGGGTGATGGATTCAGGATCCAATCCGGCAAAAAACAGTCCTCTTAAAAATCTTTTTTCTTACCGGTAATTATGATCATAACCAATGGCCAGGCGCACCATACCAAAAGTGTAATGATGGAAACCGTTATCCCCAAATAGGTTCCGAAAAATTTATTGAATACCGCTCCTGTATAACCCATCATAGCAGAAATATCCAATTTTAACATGATCAGGATTCTGGATAGATCTATCGGATTTAAGATGGATAAAGCAATGGCCATTTTTTCTAATGGATATGCTTCAAATACTAGTAACAAAATTAAAAGTATGCCATCATAAATAAACGCCATAAAGAGCCACACTAATATGGCTGTACCGAAACCTTTCAGTCGGTTTTCATTTTTTATTCCAATTAAAAAAGCAATTCCGGTAAAGGTAAATGTCAACAATACCCCTGCTAAAATGAGAGTAGAAATATCAGCTAAAAAGGAGAAGAATGCTGAGCTAAAAATGATTCCCGGCAACAGTACTCCTAATAGGAAGCTCAAAGCCAATGATCCTCCCAGCCCAAAGTAAAGGCCCAGAAATACATTTGATCGTTTGACCGGCTGCGACAATAATAGCTCAATAAACTCACGACTATTATAATAATTGATGATGCCAAACAGGGTACCAATCAACGGTGTGAGGTACAGCGTAATATTCAGCAAGCTGGAAATCACCTTTGACGGTTCAGGACTCATATATTGAATCAATGCCGAGGCAGCAAAAAAGAATAAAAAGTAGATAATGCTCCATCTGCTTCTGATCAGATCAAAAAAGCTATATTTCAGTACTTTAAGCGTGTGCATTTTCCAAAATTTTAGCAATAGATCGCTCCAGATTATTTTCTCCCTGAAGTTTCATCAACTCATTAAATGACCCTTTGAAATAAATATTTCCTTCTAATAAAAAAATCAACTCATCCGAAAGTTCCTCCACTAGCGCCATGATATGGGTAGTAAGCAGAAAAGTTTTGCCTTGTTTCTTTTTTTCAATGATCAGATCCTTTAAACGGATCAAGGCTACAGGATCGAGACCATTCGTCGGTTCATCCAAAATATACAGCGGGCAATCCAGCATAAACGTCAAAACGATGTTTACTTTTTGCCGGGTCCCTCCGGATAGATTTCTTATTTTTTTATGCAATTGGTCTTTTAATCCAAATTGTTCCAGCAATTCCTGGTATTCCGACTTGCCATTGCGAATGTCGTCTACAAGGTGGATCAATTCCTGAATGGATAAATTTTCAGGAAAACGGGCAATTTGGGGTAAGTATCCTATCTCATTCCGGTATTCCCATTTTGATTTAATGGACTTTCCCTGAAACTGAATATCTCCATTGTGATACTGAACCAGCCCCAAAATGGATTTTATTAGTGTGGTTTTACCAGATCCATTAGGCCCCAGTATGGCAGATATTTTCCCTTCTTCAATTGAAAAATCCAGGCCGTTTAGCACCTTTAACTTTCCAAAACTTTTATGCAGCTTTTTTACTTCTATCATCGCTGATATTTTTTCATGCTCGGTGATTGATCCATCAGGTCAACAGGTGTAAAAATTGGCGTGACCTTCTCGGCAAAATTTAATACATCCACAAAAAAGCTATGAAGTAAAATGATCGACTCCCTCACCCTTCCTGTCACATAGTTAAATAATTTCACCGGCCGATAAGGCACATCACCATACCCATCCCGATCCAGGTCATATCCCGAATATTCATCCCAATAATTTTTGGCGTAAACATTATTATGGGTTCCGGTATTGGTAGACAGGTCGAACGTATTGGATATAAAATTATTCATTTCAATGGTATTATCGGCACTACTGCTTAGCATATTTATCGCCCATCCATTTCCAATAAAATCATTGGAGGAAATGTTAAGCCGTAAGCTGCCATCTGAATAAATACCGATAGTATTATTTCTAAAAGTATTGCCTACGAGCTCTCCTGTTTTAATTTCTTTCAACAAAAGCCCATATGAAGCTGTTCCCCAATTATCAATAAATGTATTGTTTTTCATTTTGATAAATTCAGAAAACATAACCGCCACGCCTGTCCCATTATTTTCGAAGGTGTTTTCCAGGTATTCATCGTGGTTGGAAAACATAAAATGGAGACCGTAACGCAAGTTTCCTTTACTGAGATTTTGTACCACCTTGCTCTCCTCTACAAACTCCAGGTAGATACCATCCCGATGATTGAGCACGCTATTATTTTTGATCAATATCCTATTGCAATCCCATAAATGAATGCCATTACCTGAGTTTACTTCATCTTTAGCTTCACCAGCAATTTCATTTCCTTCCACGATGATATCATCAGCATTTTGCAAATAAATACCAAAAAAGGAATTAAGAAGTCGGTTATTTCGGATTACACAGCTATCCATTTCTTCAATGCGAATTCCTGCCCAATCGTCTGTGTAACTGAAGCCCACATTTTGAACGACAAACCCTTCGATGATCACTCCGGAAGCCTGTACTGTAATGGTCTCAAATTTACCTTGTCCATCGATCACCGGCCAATTTTCTCCTTTGAGATAAACAGCCTTGTTCACCTTGATAGTACCTTCTTTATACACACCTTCCGCTACGATGATGGTATCTCCATTTGAAGATGCATCAATCGCTTGTCGGATAGCGCTGTATTGCTTACCATCAACATGTAACTGTGTGGCGCAGACGCCATGTATTATTCCAAAAAAAAGGATGATTAACCCAATAAACAATTTCATTCGTAATGCTTCATTTATTTTGGCTCACGCCATGATAGTGGCTGTCAATAAAGGCAGATAATTCTGAAAATGCATATACTTTGCCTTCATTTTCACTTTTTACTTTTTCAAGATATTCCACATCTACGATAGGGTTAATAAACATCCCCATAGGACTTGGCATATCAACACAGTGAAAATAATAACATTCCTCCATATTGAACAAATGCCCTGGTTTATCAAGTGAATTGGTAAGCAAAAGCGCTGCATTTTCTTTTATTTGGGCATTTTCAGAGGTATAATTCACCAGGCATTCTATCGCATCAAACTTATATACTTTGCCTTTATTTGTTACGATTTCGCAACCAAAACGCTGGTCAACAATATTCATATTACAAAAAGTGCATACCTCATGACCATAATCTATCGGCTGGGGCTTAATACTACAACCCCAAGCAATCATTCCCAATAAAATAAACTGAAGTGCTGCCTTCATAATGATAAAATTAAGTGATACTTAAAATATACCCTAAAATTATCCTGCATACTTATACTTCACATATGACTATGGTCATATCAGTAGATAAAGCTCTAAAACAAAAAGACCCCTTCGCTGTTTACAGTAGTATTCAATGCTGATAACATTGAAACTAATGATATTTTAATTGAGAGCCTCTAAACAACTTATAAATGAAAAAGCTAATTATTTTACTAATTGTCACATCTTTGACCTTTAGCTGTAGTACAATTAAGGTCACGTCAGACATGGATCAGACGGTAAACTTTGATGAATATAAAACCTTCGAATATTATGGCTGGGCGGAAGAAAGTGATAAAGTCCTTAACAGGTTTGATAAAGAAAGAATAGAAGCAGCTTTCGGAGAAGAGTTTAAAAAACGAGGACTGAAATATGTAGAAGAAGATGGTGACCTGGTGGTTTCCCTTTTCATCGTTGTAGATACTAAAAAGGAAACTACATCTTCTACCAGCTACATGGGTGGTGGCGGATACTACGGTTACGGTGGATATTGGGGTTATGGCCCTCACTGGGGTTATGGCCCTGGAATGGGAACTTCTTACACTACCTACAGCGACCACGAGTATGAAGTAGGAACCTTGTCATGCTCGGTTTATGATAAAGAAAAGAAACAACTAATCTGGGAAAGCGTTGGAACCAAAACCCTAAGCGAAAACCCAAATGGCCGGGAAGAAAGGATAAAAAAAGCCGCGGCAGCAATTATGGAGCCGTATCCGGTATCACCAGAAAATTAAGTTGTATCAATTAAAATTTGAGAATACCTAAATCCCGGATTTGAATTGCATTGCGTATTATCATGAAACTAATGAGTTAAAGTGATCTGATGACTTCCTTGCTTGTGGGTGAATCAGCTTGTATAATGTGATGAAAATTCCGTTCACACTAGAATTTTTCACAACTACATATCTTTAGTGCATTGCTTCCTGGTTTTTCATTTACTTTGTAACGAAGTAAAAATCATTGTTATGAAAAAATTATTATTATCAGGAATCATTGCAGTATTATTAAGCCCATTATTATCTTTTGAAAGTCAGGCGCAGAGTAAAAAAATGGAAGGCGAGTTTATCCATGCTGTCTATTTTTGGTTAAAAAACCCTGACAGCAAGGAGGACTGTGCCAAGTTTGAAAAGTCTCTAACTAACTTCATTAATAATTCTGAGTTCATTCTAAGAAAACACATCGGTAAACCTGCTAGAACCGATCGCGATGTAATTGACAACACCTATACGTACAGTCTGGTACTCGCTTTTAAAAACAAGGAAATCCAGGATAAATACCAGGTAGAGCCCGGGCATTTGAAATTTATAGAAGAATGCGAAGACCTCTGGAAAAAGGTGATCGTTTATGATTCTGAAACGATTCTTTAGAAAAAAATAATGTGTCGTGGAGTTGATGCTCCACGGCATTTTGGTTAACTCCATATCCTGTCCCAGGATCGGTTTTCATCCCATTCTTTTGTTGGGGCGAAATATTTGGATTTAGGATGTAAATGTTCTTTTACCACCGCTTCATTTAGCTCGACACCTAATCCCGGCTTCTCCGGTACTTTTACATACCCTTTGTTTACAATAGGTTTTTCTATTCCTTTCACCAAATCCTCCCACCAGGGGATATCAACAGAATGATGCTCTAAAGCCACGAAATTTTGCGTAGCTGCTGCACAATGTACATTGGCCATAAAAGAAATGGGTGTTCCTGCAAAGTGCATCGCCATAGGAATACCTCTCTCCTCCGCATAGTCTCCTATTTTCTTAGTTTCCAATATTCCACCAGCTGATGCCAGATCAGGATGTATCATATCTACTGCCCTATTATCAATCAGTTTTATAAATGCTTCTTTCAAATAAATATCTTCACCTGTCAATGTAGGTGTATTGATGGCTAGGGTAATCTCCCGCCACATGTCAGTATAATCCCAAGGTATTAAGTCTTCCAACCAGGCCAACCGATATGGCTCCAGGGCATTCCCTAACCGGATGCATTCATTCACTCCAAAATGACCAAAGTGATCTGCTGCAAGAGGAACTTCATACCCCACTCCTTCTCTTACTTTAGCTACATATTCCACCATTTTTTCTAATGCTTGTTCTGTAATTTGCACTCTGGTAAATGGATGTCGGGTAGAACCATAGGCATTCGGCTCACTGCTCCACTGCCGCTTTAATTCCCATTCATTTTTATTGACAATAGTATCTTTACTATCTGACACCATGTGAATCCCAAAATCCATTTTCAGAAAAGTAAATCCCTGATCTACCCTTTCTTTCATCCGCTTGGCATATACTTCAGGATCAGGAGAAGAAGTGGTATCACAATATATTTTTATATTTTCCCTGTATTTACCTCCCAATAGTTGATAAACCGGCACATTATAAGCCTTACCTGCTAGATCCCACAAGGCCATTTCTACACCAGAAACGCCACCTCCCTGCCGACCATGATATCCAAACTGTTTGATCATCTTAAACAATTGCTCCACATTACATGGGTTTTTTCCCAACAACCTTGATTTTAAAAACAATGCGTAACGTGCACTTGCCCCATCACGCACTTCACCTAATCCATAAATTCCTTGGTTGGTATCAATCCGAATAATGGGGCATCGCATGGGCGCTTTATCTACTTCAGCTATTCTCAAATCAGTGATTTTTAAATCTGAAGGCGAAGAGTATCGGCTAACCTTTTGGGTGGCAAATGCTACATCATCTCCCGTGGTCTTAAAAAGGAAGCCCAGCGCTAGTCCGCCAGTTACTGCTTTTTTGAAAAAAGATCTTCGGTTTTTATTAGGGTTGTTTTTAGCATCCGCGGAATGTTGTTGATCTTTCATAGTATCTTGTGTTTATTTCTTCAGTAAAGGGATTGATATGATTGATTTTTTGAATTATGACAAATCCTTTTTATGTTCATTACCATTTTTTCTCACTATTAATTTATTATGAATCGATCAATAAACTGGTATAAAATCCTTCAAATTATTTCTGTCGTTTGTTTAATTGTCGTCATTACCCTCTTATTTACCGACTATAAAAAAGCTACAGCGCCTTTTCTAACGGCATTTTTCATATCCCTGGCCATTGGTATCAGGGGAAACAAAACGTTGAAAGGCTTTGGATATACCTTTTGGATTTTTGCAGGAGTGACGGCAGCCATGTATTATCCTGATTATTTTCGAAGCGCCGGAGATGTGGAATTTAAAATTTTCATTGTCCCGCTGCTGCAAATTATCATGTTTGGTATGGGAACTACCATGACTTTGGATGACTTTAAAGGAGTAGCCAAAATGCCCAAGGGAGTTTTAATCGGCTTAATATGCCAGTTTACTATTATGCCTATTATTGGTCTTTCCATTGCTACAATCTTTGATTTCCCTCCTGAAATAGCTGCAGGTATAATCCTGGTTGGGTCCTCACCGAGCGGACTAGCATCTAATGTGATGGCTTATATCGCGAAAGCTAACCTGGCTCTTTCCATCACTCTTACAGCCTGTGCTACTTTACTTGCCCCGATTGTTACACCTACTTTAATGAAGTTTTTAGGTGGGGAATTTGTACCGGTCAATTTCTGGAACATGATGATCAGTATTATTGAAATGGTGATAATCCCAATTGTGGCAGGTTTGTTATTTAATTACGCCTCCCACGGTCGATTAAAAATATTAAAAGACACTAGCCTGCGAGTATTTGGAAAATTAGTGATAGGAACAGCTTTAGTAATTATGCTGTTCTTAATTATAGGTATACTTTTCCAACCCATTATACATAATGAAATTTCATTTTCAGACATTTTTATGGCCAAAAACATATCACCATTGTTATCGACCATGACATATGCCGGAATCATT
>JBNLGO010000129.1:0-10509 GCA_050306095.1 Cyclobacteriaceae bacterium | reverse complement strand
AAATCACCAAACCTGCTTCACCAATGATCAACAAATCAGAGATATGATTTAGCCATTGACTGATGAATGGAATCGAGAAAAAAGCGATGATTGTAGCAATGATCTGACCGCTATCTATACCCCCAATGATTCTTTTGGACTGTCTTAAGTCAAAAATTCTACCAAAAGTGCCCCAAAACCCTAATAACAGTATGGATAGTATTGGGGCATTCATAACGAACAAAATAAAAATTATCCAATTTGCCTCAGCATATATAAAAAGTATTCTTGATAATGCTATAAAAATGAAAATTGTAATATAGTTTAGCAGTATGAGCTTGGAAAAGGAAACTCTCTGCTGTATGTAGGTGTAAATCCCTGTAGAGATCACTCCAAGACCTCCTGAAATAAATATTGCTTCTCTCAGATATTCCCCAAGATTTTCCAGGAATAATGTATAAGCTACTCCTTTATAGGCAGCTAAAAATATCCCAAGAAAAAAGCCATTTCCTAAAAGTAATAAAACAGGTTTTTCCTCTCCTTTTTCTACATTTAATACCTTTAAAAGGTGGCTTAGCATAATTGTGTTTAACTTCTTGTTGTGTGAAGAACTAAATATAATCCTATTTTTCGAAATTTATAACATAAAGTAATCAGATAATTAAAAAACTTAATAAAAATGTGAAAAACTTAGGTGATTTTTAATTTAAAAGAATCTTTTCTACGATTTCCTTACCGGGCTCTCCCTCATATCTAAGTATATCAAACATTTTAAAAGAAGGGTTTAATTCATCTTTGATAGTGGTGGGTATGATCAATACTTTTTTTAGTATTGGCTTTTCTCTTCCAAAACCTGGTGCTTTAAAAACATCCAGCATTTTCATGTTTATCCATTGCACGCCAGATTTGTAAGCGAAAATAAATGCGTAATCGAAACGCTTCAAACTTTCCATATGGATATGACGAACAGCTAGTATATCCCCATCAAAATTAGAAGTGATTACCTGGTATTTTTGTTTTCGCAATTGCTTGATGACAGGTTGGGCATATTCTTCATCAATTGCGTCATATAAAAAATAGATGATCTTTTGCTCTTTTTTACTTACACTTTTTTTAGTCGCTTTAATGGTAGGGAGCTCAAAACTGGTAAATTGAAAAATCAAACTTTTAAACTCCTCCCAGGAAGAAACGACAAGCTCAGTTCCAACAAAATTTTCCACCTGCACACTCAGTTCTTTATAAAAGTTGCCGATTTTTTCATTGGTGAGAATCCCTACTTTGTCAAACCAAAAAAACCTCCTATAAACAGCCCCCTTATTATTTTTCCTATAAAGACTGCTGAAATTTTCAGTGATTTTAGCCTGGATTTCTTCTTTTGTATGGTTCGTACCTCCTATAGACGAGCTAAAACCATTCCCAATTATATGTATAGCAAAATCTGATTTCTTTACATTTTCATCCAATTTTAAAATGAAATCACTGGAGTTATCAGAAAAAGTACTTTTTGGCCAAATATTCAAGCCCATACTTTGCATATCCCTTTTAAGGTTATTTCGATACTTCTCTGCCATGGTATTTGTATCAGCAAGAAATACAGAATAACTGCTTATATCCAGATGCCCTGAGCCTTTTTTCTCCGTAAATGCTAATATTTCATAGGCCAAATCCGTGAGTTTTACCCAAAATGTTTTTTCCTCTGGTGTACTAAAAAAATCCTTGTACTCACTTCTTGATCCGGAAAGTCCATTGGCCTTATAAAAAGAATAATCTTTAAAATGATGTAGAAACTCTGGCTCTTCCTCTTTAGGAAAATAGTTTTTTTGAACCTTTATTATTTTATCCTCAGAAATTTTTTGATCAGAATCCAGCTTTTTTAATTGATCTAGCACTGCTTTACTTTTATCATCCCTCACCAGATTATCTGAAGAGATAATAACCATGATATGCTTTTCTTTAAAATCGAGCGTTGACAGATCATTTACCAGGTTAATCTCCGGCGACCACCCGGCAATTTGATTCAGAAGTATTTTAAGAAAATATCCAAATGTATCTACCCATCCAAGGTTTTCGTGAACAGCAATATTATTGTCTTTACTACTGTAGATTAAAAAAATATTCTTCAAATTTCCCATACAAAAACGAAACTGTAAAAGCTGCTTAAAAAAACAATACGGTAAGATAAAAAAATATAGTGGTCGGAAAAATCATTCTGAAAAAAGGCAGTAAATTTCATAAAAAAAGACACTTACATTATATTTTCCGTTATCAAATTAGAATAAAAAATAGCAAGGTATGAATATAAATATAAGGAGTAATAAAAACAGCCTTTTTAGCTCTGTAGTTTTCGTTTTATTAGCCATTGCATTTGCCAGCTGTAGTTCTACCTATAAAATTCAGTCTGAAGTAATAAAACCATTAGATATCAACAACATACATTCCTTTAAATTTTATAACCCCGCTAGTGAGTCCGAAGCTAATTTTTCATTTAGCGAAAAAGACAAAAAAACATTGTACGATGCATTTGCCAGGGAATTTAAAGCCCAAAAAATCATTAGTAGCCATGATGCAGACATCATTGTAAGATTACAAGGTGGGATAACGGTCGAGGTAGTAAATAACACAAATTACAATCGCTATAATGATTATTACTCCAGGTATAATTGGTATATGTATAATGACTATAACGAACTGCGGGAAAAATCTAACAAACAAATCGTGCTGATCGTCAATTTTCTTGAACCTACAACAAAGAAGTTACTATGGCAGGGAACAGCCTACGGCAAAATCAACAAAGGCAAAGAAGATTTTGATCTGAAACTTGAAGAAGCTGCACGGCTCATCTTACAGGAATTTAAAGAATCATCTATTTCAAAATAAAAATCCTTTGCATGGAAACCTTTCGAACCTCCGTCTGTCATTATCATGAAAATTAAATAAAACACCATTGGGGACGGACCAGCAATCCATCTATATATACCTGATCCAACGATGTAAAAAGGGAGATAGGATGGCTCAAAATGAGCTCTATAAACATTTTGCAGGCGCCATGTATAATGTTTGCCGAAGAATGATGGGCAATGAAGATGATGCACAAGATATGCTGCAGGAATCCTTTGTAGATGCATTTTTAAAATTAAAAAACCTGCAAAACGCACAAACCTTTCCCGCTTGGCTAAAGAGAATTGTTATCAATAATTGCATAAATGAATTGAGAAAACGAAAAAATATATTTCTTGGAATAGAAGAAGAAATTGATGTGCCAGATTTTAGAGAGTCAGATAATGATTATGTAAAAACTGAAGCAAGCAAAATATTAAAAGCAATGGATAAAATAAGTGAAGGGTGTAAGGTGGTGACAAACCTATACCTCTTTGAAGGGTATGACCACAAAGAAATCGCCCAGATATTATCCATTTCAGAATCGGCTTCAAAAGCCCAATACAGTAAAGCAAAGGCTAAAATCAGAACCTTATTAAAAATGGAAGTATAATGAAAGATCCATTAAAAAAACATATCGAAAAAAACCGGACGGACTTTGATATCTACCAATTTGACATGGAAGAATCATGGATGGGGATTTCATCACAATTGGACAATAGCCCACAGAGAAAATCGGTATTAAGTAGTTTCATGAAAATAGCTGCTACGGTACTCATCATTATTACCGTAGGGTTTTCCTATTACCTGGGGAAGCGTTCTGTAGATATTAAAAAGGAAGGAATCGCCCTACACAATATTTCAAGTGAGCTCGCAGAAACAGAAGCGTATTACATTAATCTCATTGATGATAAAATGGATTTTATCTCAAAAAACAAGACCCAAATTGATGAAGATATTTGGGAATCTTTACACCAACTGGACATGGATTATGTACAGCTTAAAAAGGATTTAACTGAGAGAGCAGATAGTGATGAAGTTATTGAAGCAATGATTGGCTATTATCGGTTAAAGCTCGATATGTTGGAACAAATATCTAAAGAATTAAAAGAAAAACGGATAGAAGATGAGAAGGTCAGTATATAATGTTTGTATCCTTTACGGTGTATTCATTTTTATGGGTGGAATTTCCTATGCGCAAAATACTACCCTTGTAAAAACACTGGAACAGAATTTCAAAGTAATTCCCACTGTTTCCTTTCAATTAAATAACAAATATGGTGATGTTGTTATCAATGGATGGGATAAAAATGAATGTGAAGTAAAAATTAAATTGACTACATACGGAAAAACGGATGATGATACAAAAAAGCTGATGGACAGGGTTGAATTTGATTTTAATGTTGCTGATGATTTTGTGGACATAGAAACCGTCATGGATAGAAGCAAAGGGGTACTATCAGAGTTTTTCAATGCTATCGGTGATTATTCAAAATCACTTTTGAATAAAAATGAATTGGACATTGACTTTGAAATCTGGATGCCAAAAGGCGGATCCATTGATGTAATAAATAAGTTTGGTGATATTGCAATATATGATTTACATGGCAAAATTACCATTGAGCAATCACATGGAAACTTTAATGCAAATAATTTTTCCAACCTTGCCAGAATCAATGTAAACTACGGCAACATCAGGATCAATTCTTTTAAAAACGGCAGTATTTCCATTAAAGGTGGTGAATTGGAAATTCAAAAAGCTGATAAAGTTACCATTACTTCCAAACAATCCAGATTGTACCTCAAATCTATTAATCACCTTACCCTTGAATCTACCGGTGATCGAATTAGAATTACCGAATTGAATGAGATTAAAGGTCGATCTAATTTTTCAACAATCGATATTTATCAATTGAATACCACTTGCAAACTGAACCAATCCTTTGGGGAAATGACACTTCATTCCATTTCCGGGAGTTTTCAAGAAATAGATTTAACTAGTAAATCAACGGATTATAGTGTTAATCTCCCTGTTTCTACCCCAATAGGCTTAGACCTTACAGCTCGGGAAGATCGGCTTTTAATGTTTGAACCTCTTAATGAACAACAAAAATCATATACGGATGAAAAGGGGAAAATTGTACACTTGACAGGGTATTATGGGAATGATCCAACCCCAAACGCAACTATATATATTTCTTCTACCGGTGAGGTATCCATTCATTTTACTACTAAATAAAATGCGGAATTCTTTTAAATCAAATTTTGGATAGGGCTAATTTCCCCATTGGTTAATAAGAGAAGAAGCATTTAGATAGTTTACAAAAAGCTTTTCGTATAGTTCCTTATTTGCTTTCTTGGGTTTAAAAACTTCCATATTCACAGCCTTTTCAAACACAATTTCTTCCACCAAAGTATTATCGATTGCCATCCTACTTAATATAGCAGCGCCTTTAGCAGCTCCATAAGATGTTTCAGGACAATGAACCTCCACTCCTAATATATCACATATTAATTGTACCCAAACTTTTGACTCCGTAAAGCCTCCATCAGCAATAACGGTTTTAATAGTATTTGGGCGTGCATCGATAAGTTTGAAAATATGCTTTAATGCAAATCCGATTCCTTCTAATGTAGCTCTCAAAAAATGTCTATTTGTATGGGTATTTGATAAACCCAGGTATGCACCACGTAAAGATGGGTCCCACAAGGGGGCACGCTCACCATGCAGGTAAGGCAAAAACACCAAACCTTCTGCACCCGGCTGGACCGTCCTAACATAGTCATCAAAATCACTCCAAAAATTCTCTGCATTATTAGAGATGTTTTCTTTATACCATTCTAAAGCATTTCCACCATTATTAATTGCGCCACCTACCACGTAATAATTTTCCAGCAATGGATAGCAAAATAATCGCTGTTCCTGGTTGAATGATTTTTCATATGCTGTACGCACAGCTCCACTTGTTCCGATCGTTAAACTGGCTTTTGTTTTGTCAAGCACCCCTGCAGCCATATTTGCAAGGCATCCATCACTGGATCCAAGTATCAACGGTACCAGCTGATCCTGCATCAATTCGGCTTTGATTTCGTCTCTCCAAATGGATAAAGAATAACTTACCGGCTTTATCTCCGGAAGCTGCGAAACATCTAACTTTAGGTATTGCAATAATTCGTAGTTCCAGTCATTATTATCCATATGATAATATCCCATGGATCCTGCCATGCTCACATCTGTTACCAATTCACCAAACCAATGGTGGATGATGTATTCCTTAAATGATAATATTTTATAAGCGGACTTTTTGTTTTTGGAATATTGGTTAAACCAAAGCCACTTGGTCAAGGGAAGCATTGGATGCAACGGCACATTACTCTTTTCAAAATACTTTTTAACCGTATTATTCTTTCTCAATGAATCTGAAATCTGACTGGCACGGAGATCAGACCATATCCATACATTCGTCAGGGGTTCCATATTTTCATCTACTGCCAGGAAGGAATGCATGGCGGTGCTTAATCCCATTCCGGAAATTGAAACATTTTTTTGACTGGCCTTTTGAAGAATACTTTTTAATAAATCAGTGGTAGTTTTTACCAATTCTTTTGGGTCTTGTTCGCTGTAGCCCTTTTTAGGAACTATGGTTTTTATGCCTCTTTCTTCTGTAATTATCGCTTCCCAATTATCATTGAAAATCACCAATTTGACATTCGTAGTTCCAATGTCAATCCCAAGAAAATATTTCATATTGTAATTTATTATATACCGGAGAAACCCTCGGTAATTGAAGGTATTATATATTTTTTGAAGATCGAAAATATATAATCAGATTCTTTTCCTTCTGGCAAGTCACCTGTAAAGACAATCACCAGTTCTTTTTCGGGTGAAACAAAAATAAACTGTCCCTTTTCTCCCCATAAAAAAACAAAATCGAGCAGTGGTATAGTCCTATCACTATTTAGTGGATGATAAAATCCAAACTTGAACCATCCCATCCGATAGCTGTATAAATTACTTATTATGGTGGGATTGAGAATATTTTGAGACCAAAGTCTGTTGATTAAAGGCTCTTCATTCCATTCACCTTTTTGAAGTAATAGCATACCGATTTTAGCCATATCCCGTGCAGTAAGATGCAATCCTGAAATGGTATTTAAACGGCCTGCGGGGGTTTTATCCCATTGCCAATCTTTGATTCCAATAGGGCTAAAAAGCATCTCATCAATGGATTCATCCAGAGAACGCGACGACTGACTTTCCAGAATATAAGAATATAACAAGGTATGACCACTATTATAGTTAAATTCTACTCCTGGCTCTCTTATCATTGGCTTTGATAAAATATAATCCACCCAATCATTTTGTTCTTCCATTATCAACTTATCATTTGGGGAAGAAAAATTGGTGAAATCCCATTCATTCCACCAAAAACCTGAACGATTATTGATTAAGTCATACAATGTGATCCTGTCCTTTAAAGGAATATTGTCAAAGTATTGATCATAACCATTGATGTATTGAATGATACTGTCAGATAAATTTAGCTTACTTTGAAGCATTAATTCTTCAGAAATTAAATAAAAGATGGATTGGGTACCACGACCAAGTGGTTCCAATTGATCAGGTGAGCTACCTAAGTAATAGTTTTCAAAAATCAGATTGTTGTTTTTTAAAATGGTAAGGCTATGAATATCACCATAATTTCCCTCTTTTAGTTCTTTATCTAGTTTTAATAACGGATACGGATTTAAATCATGACTTTGTGGGTCACTAAATATCCAATCTGAGGGCATCAAATCTGACAATTCGTCTTTACATGATGAAAGAGCCACCAGGAAAAATGTCGATATAATCAAAATGTATTTCACCTCTCAAACAATTTTATATGAATCCCCGCAGATAAATTTAACCCGGATAAATCAGAATCGGAAGCGCCAATCAGATTAGATGATGAAGTAAAATGGTATCCAATTCCTGCATTGACATATATTTTCTTTTTTGGAAAAAGAGCCACCATCATTTCAGGAAAATACTCCAGGTATTGGTCAGAAGTATAAAATCTTTTTTCCTCTTTTTCTGTCCACCTTGCTTCGCAATACAAAAACTTCAATTTTGGCCGTATATGAAATTTATCACTCACTTGAAAGTTATACCCTCCTACTAAACCGAGTTTATAATGGTCAAAAACGTAGAAATTCGGAAATACAATTCTCATAGACAATTCTCCTAAAAAATACTCGCCATAGACTCCAATAATAAATTTGTTTTGGATTATGGTATTAACCTCAAGACCTCCATAAGCTGTTGTTTCATCAAAAATTGTATTCCATGCTATACCAGGTGATATTTCGATCGACAAAGCATTTTGTTGCTCTACGGTATCACTTATTATGGATTCTTTCTGGGAAAATGAGATGAAAGAAATAAATAAGAAAAGAAAGGTTAGGGTGAAATTTCGCATTTCATCGTCTTGAGATAGCAACAAATATAATTGAAATAATCCAAAAAAATATTATAAATGTTAAATTTTATAGAAAGTTCGGATTGATTACTAATTACTTAAGATGTACCTACTAATCATTAATTACACAAAATAAATGATTGGGTTTTTCTAATTTGCGTATTGTAATTAATGATCATAAATTGACATTAGATGAGTAATAAAATTTTCATAGGAATTTTATCGGTGGCGATTATGCTGGGAATGTTTTCATGCAAAGCACAGCATTCTTATAATAGCGTAGAGGGAAAGAAAAAACTCAAATATTACAATTCTATTCAATACCCCAAGAAAAACTATAAAAGGTAATATTGCCAACATGCAGATATCTTTTCTAGATGCCAAGACCCTTGGAAATCTTCCTGAAATATCCGATTTAAATAAACTTGGAAACACATCCATTTACCCTACTACTTCTTCGGTTGAAACTGCTGCTAGAATTAAAGATTGCGAAATTGTCATTACAAACAAGGTAATACTAAATGAGGAAGTACTTTCGAAAGCGCCAAAACTCAAATTGATATGTATTGCCGCGACGGGTATGAACAATGTTGATCTCCACTATTGTAAACAGCATGAAATTATTGTTAAAAATGCGGTGGGATATTCTACAAACAGTGTAGCTCAGTTTACTTTTAATAGTTTGCTTTATTTCCTCCATAAAACCCACTATTATGATCAATATGTAAAATCAGGGGAATACATTTCCAGTGACATTTTCACTCATATCCACCACGATTTCAGCGAAATATCAGGGATGAATTTTGGTATCATCGGATTAGGCAATATTGGTCAGGCTGTAGCAAAATTAGCGGAAGCTTTTGGCGCCAAGGTTTTTTATTATTCCACCTCTGGCAGGAATAATAATGAATCATACACAAGGATATCTCTCGATGAACTTCTTAACAGTTGTGATGTCATTTCAATCCATAGCCCTCTAAATAATAAAACAGAAAACCTCATTGCTGAAAATGAGCTTAAAAAAATGAAAAGTAATGCCATTCTCATCAACATGGGTCGCGGGGGAATAGTGAAAGAGGCTGCATTAGCTAAGGCCCTGGATAACCAGTGGATAGGTGGCGCCATCACAGATGTATTAACTGTGGAACCCATCACAAAAGAAAATCCACTCTTTCACTTAAAGGAAAAAGATAGGTTACTTATTACTCCACATATAGCATGGGCAAGTCTGGAAGCACGCAAAAAACTTCTCGATATCGTTACACAGCATATTTTAGATTATAAAAACGGTAGAATTACAGACCAGTAAGGCTTCTAATAGCTTCCTTTTTGAGTTTTAATTCAATTTTCTGTTCAAGTTTTTTGGCCTCAGCTACTCGTTCCTTACAGTCTAGGATAGGACATCGCTCACAAGTATTTCCTACATCTACTTTCTCAATTGCAGGATCATTCCAAAACTTAACCGTTTTCCTAAGTGCATCATTTGCCTCAATTCCAAAAGATATGCTCATGCTCACATCCTTATTTGAAAGCTTATGTCTTGCAAAAGATATAATCAAATATTCGTTATTTGATTCTGTGATATGTTTAGAATATTGTATTCCACAAATTGGTTTTGTCAACTCCCGGGTAAGCTGCAATTCTTCAAACTCCTTGATGATGGAGATTCCACGCCATCTTCTGCAATAATACTCTTCTTGTAGGTTCGCGTGTGGGCTATGTAAACCTGCTAAATGCATCTCTTTATCCAAGCTAAAATCCGGTGAATTCACCTCATGCGAAAAATTAAACAACAAGAGTTCGTTTAATTTAAAATATTTAGGGATAATGTTAACGAGCCGATTTACGAACATCTCGGTAGAGGCATTGTATTTCTCTTTTATCTCAATAAGTAAATCCGGATCGAAGGTGGTCTTATTAAAGAACTTTTCTAAATCCTTTGCCAACTTTTCACCATTCATTAACAAGGCGTTAGCAAAATAAGAAGCTTTGTAATGGCTCAAGACTTCCTCAAATGATTTTTTCTCTACAAGATTTGAAGTGCATGGCCGCTCTGTAATGCCAAGATATTTATATCCAAGCTCAAGGCCAACCACATATGCCCGTTGTTTACTATTGAGGTTTTTATTAAGGAATAAAACTGGATTATCACCTACATATTTTGTCACCGAATCAAGATCTTTGAAGTAAT
>JBNLGO010000128.1:0-10582 GCA_050306095.1 Cyclobacteriaceae bacterium | reverse complement strand
TGTATTTGATAAAGGAATAAAATTATGAGCAAAAATGTGCTGTTGTTAGTTGTGTTGTTGAGCTTTGGCATGATGACCAACTGTAAAAGTGGGGATGATCCAACACCTGAAGGCCCTATTACACCTATTGAACCAAATATCCCCGAAGGTTTTTATTTCGGAGCAGACTTGTCTTATGTCAATCAAATTCTCGATCACAATGGTGTCTATAAGGAAGATGGTGTGGCGAAAGATCCCTATCAAATTTTTAATGACCACGGTACTAATTTGGCGCGGTTTAGATTGTGGCATAACCCGGATTGGACCAAGACGGTTTACGATCCTGCCGGTGATCAATTATACAATGATCTATTGGATGTAGAAAAAGGAATTAAAAAGACCAAAGATGCCGGGATGGAATCGCTTCTTGATTTTCATTACTCAGATATTTGGGCAGATCCAGGGAAACAGGAAATTCCTGCCGCCTGGCAAAATATTACCGACCTCGAAGTGCTAAAAGATTCTGTATATAATTACACTTTTAAAACATTAAATTATCTGAAAGGAAAAGGGCTGATGCCGGAATTGGTGCAGATTGGTAATGAAACCAATTGTGGGATGATGTACACTAACGCTCCCACCGAATTTCCAAAATTGAATGTGTGCGATGGAAACTGGTCAAATATCGGGCAGGTCATCAATCGTGCTATTGAAGCTGTGAGGGCGGTAGAACCAGCAACCAAAATAATTCTCCACGTTGCTGATCCAAAAAATGCGGATTGGTGGTTTGGTGAGATGACCACCTCAGGTGGAGTTTCAGATTTTGATATGATTGGCATTTCTTATTATCCTATTTGGCATACCACTGTATCTCTTGGAAATATTTCATCAACGATTTCTTCCCTTAAATCTAAGTATAGCAAAGAAGTGATTATCCTGGAAACCGCCTACCCATGGACGACAGAAGGAAACGATGGTTATAACAATATTTTTGGTGGCCAAACTCCTTTAACAGGATACCCCTATACTCAGCAAGGGCAGTTGGATCTCATTACTAAAATTACTCAGGAGGTGATCGATGGTGGAGGAATAGGAGTAGTGTATTGGGAGCCAGCCTGGATCACTTCTGACATGAAGGATTTATGGGGTACCGGTTCCGCTTGGGAAAACTGCGCTTTCTTTGATTTTACTGGAAATCCTGTTCCGGCTTTGGATTGGCCTTCTACCGACTTTAAATAAAGGAATTCAACTTATCGACTAAGTTCATGAATTCACTTCAACTAGCAATTCATGGTTTTGTCATTTTTATATTATAGGCAGGTTCCCAATTTGCTTTTACCATGAAAGATGGTTCTGCATATGGTGGAATGCTCACATTTACACCGGAAAAATCAGCATTTAAATTGGATATTAATCGTTTGCAACAAGTGAAATTTGTAACGCTTCCCCGAACATATCTATCATTCTTACCCTATTATTTCTTGAATAATAATCCTGTTCCATTTGATATAAACAATGCAGAAAGCCTTCAAATATCCATTGGTCTGGGCATACCTGAAGATCAATTGGAAGATCCACAAGGAATAGCCATAGAAAGTGAATGGCTGGAGTGAAAATTTCTTAATTTATGTACTAAGTATCTTACTTAACTTTCTAAACTCTTCATTCTCAATGCTATATCAATATTTACGTATAATTACGTAAAAAATCGAATTATTACTTAGATATTAAAAATAAATACGTAATTTTGCTACGTATTTTAAGTGAAAACAAGAGTAGAGTCTAAGTAATTTAACGATGAGTAAGTTGTCAAAAGCCACAAAAATCAATTTATTGAGTCTTAAAGCGCCACATATGAGAGTTTTTCATATGACCTGGTTCGCGTTTTTTCTATGTTTTTTCGGATGGTTCGGTATTGCGCCGCTTATGGCTGTGGTGCGGGAAGAATTGGACCTGACAAAAGCACAGATTGGAAATATTATTATAGCATCGGTAGCGATTACCGTTTTTGCCCGGCTGCTTATTGGCTGGTTGTGTGACAGAATAGGTCCACGTATTTCCTATACAGCATTATTGATACTCGGTTCCATTCCGGTGATGTTAATCGGATTGAGCGATAGCTACGAATCTTTTTTATTATTCAGATTGGCTATAGGAGTCATTGGGGCATCTTTTGTGATCACGCAGTACCATACTTCGGTGATGTTTGCTCCTAATGTAGTAGGTACCGCTAATGCAACCACAGCTGGTTGGGGAAACCTAGGTGGAGGGGTTACGCAGATGGTAATGCCATTGATCTTTGCATTTTTTGTAGGACTTGGGTTTTTAGATATGTCAGCATGGAGATGGGCTATGGTTGTACCAGGTGTTGCCTTATTCATCATGGGGATATTATATTATAAATTTACCCAGGATACTCCAGAAGGTAATTTATCTGACCTGAAGAAGACAGATCCTGATTACCAGATGAAAAAGAAAGAAAGTAAAAAATCTTTTCTAATAGCCATCAAGGATTACAGGGTTTGGGGATTGTTTTTAATTTATGCAGCGTGTTTTGGCGTGGAATTGACCATAAATAATATTGCAGCTATTTATTATAAAGATTATTTTCATTTAGACCTTAAAACGGCAGGTATAATTGCTGGATTGTTCGGATTGATGAACCTTTTTGCCCGTTCATTAGGTGGATATTTTGGAGATAAATTCGGAATCAAATTCGGGTTAAAAGGCCGAGTGTATTTTTTATTTGTAATGCTTTTTTTAGAGGGAATAACCTTAGTTATCTTTTCTCAAATGTCACTCCTTCCTCTGGCAATAATGTCAATGATCGTATTTAGTCTATGTGTACAGATGTCAGAAGGAGCAACCTTTTCAGTGGTTCCATTTATAAATAAAAAGGCTGTAGGATCAATATCCGGAATAGTAGGTGCTGGTGGAAATGCCGGAGCGGTAGCAGCAGGATTTTTATTTAAAATGGAAGGAATTGGCTATCCACAGGCATTATTCATCATCGGTATAAGTGTTATAGCAATATCATTTGTATCACTTATCGTAAAATTTTCAGAAGCAGACGAAAAAGAGACAAAGCAGGAGATGGATGCATCTCTAGCGTCAAAATTAGAGACACAACCTGCAGTTGTTCCTATATCCAAATAAGACCAATAAGTGGTTTTGAAAATTCCGGAGAACTAAATGGGTTCTCCGGATTTTACTATTACTCCTAATTTTTTATTAACATGATTATTGGCAAGACGGAAAAATATAAATCCACCTGTTCATATTGCGGGGTAGGTTGTGGCATAGTGGTTCACAAAAATAAAAGAGGAAAGGTATTCGTAGAGGGAGACAAGGACCATCCTGTCAACAGGGGCATGCTTTGCTCAAAAGGGATGAATTTGCACTACACCGTTCAGGATACTTCCGATAGATTAATGTCACCTCAAATGCGCTGGAGTAAAAACCACCCATTGCAGGATGTTAGTTGGGATGTGGCGCTTAAAAGAGCTGCTGCAGTTTTTAAATCGATCATTAAAATGCATGGGCCTGATTCTGTTGGATTTTATGTTTCAGGGCAATGCCTCACAGAAGAATATTATCTTTTTAATAAGCTCGTTAAAGGATACCTCGGCACAAATAATATTGACACTAACTCTAGATTGTGCATGAGCTCTGCGGTAGCAGGCTATACTAAAATGTTAGGCGAGGACTCTGTGCCTATTTCATATGAAGATATAGAGCAAGGAGAAGTTTTTCTTATCCAGGGAGCAAACCCGGCATGGTGTCATCCTATTTTATATAGAAGGTTGGAAGCGCATAAGCAAAATAACCCTAATGTAAAGGTTATCACGGTAGACCCTCGAAAAACCCAAACCGCTTCTGCTTCAGACATTCATTTGCAAATCAATCCCGGAACAGATGTTTACCTTAACAATGCGATTGCAAGAATATTAATTGAAAACGGTGAAATTGATCTTGATTTTGTATCAAAACATATCGATGGGTATGATGCTTATAAGCAATCTGTTTTTAAAATAAGCTTAAAGAAAGCAGCTAATACCTGCGGGATCAATGAAGAAGAAATTGTAGAAACCGCCAAGCTGATTGGTAATGCCAAAGGGTTTATCACCATGTGGGCAATGGGATTAAACCAAAGTAGTATTGGTGTAAATAAAAACTTAAGCCTTATCAGTCTCAACCTGATAACAGGCCATATTGGCAAACCTGGTTCCGGCCCATTTTCATTGACCGGGCAACCCAACGCAATGGGAGGAAGAGAAGTAGGAGGAATGGCCTCCTTATTATCATCCCACAGGCTATTGTCAAATGAGGAACATAGAAATGAAGTTGCTGATTATTGGGGAGTTTCATCTGTTCCAGAAAAGCCCGGATTAACCGCAACTCAAATGTTTGATGCCCTGGAAGAAGGGAAATTGAAAGCAGTTTGGATTGCCTGTACCAATCCATTAGTAAGTTTACCTGATGCACGAAAGGTGGAGAAAGCATTGCAAAATGCAAAGTTTGTTGTTGTTCAGGATATTTCTAATAAAAATGCTTCTGTAGAATATGCTGACCTGGTACTTCCGGCGGCAGGGCATATGGAGAAAGAAGGAACCATGACCAACTCAGAGCGTCGAATTACCTATTTAAATAAGGTGGTAGATGCACCGGGAGACGCAATTGCAGACAGTGAAATAATCATGCGATTTGCAAAAGAAATGGGGTATGATGGGTTTAATTATTCATCAATGGATGAGGTATACAATGAGCATTGCCAATTAACAAAAGGCACGAATATAGATATAAGCGGTCTATCGTATGACCGATTAAAAACCGAAGGTTCTATGCAATGGCCGGTGCCTTCCTTAACATCTACAGGTACTAACCGATTATTTGAAGACAAAAACTTTTTCACAGATAATCAGAAGGCAAAACTTTATCCATTATTCAATCCTGAAAACCTTTCTGAGCCATTGAATAGCGATCATCCACTGGTGCTTACTACAGGTAGGATCAGGGATCAGTGGCATACCATGACCAAAACGGGGAAAGTCAATAAATTAAAGCAACACATTGCTAAACCGTTTTTAGAAATGCATCCCGATGACGCTAATGAACGCGGTATTCAAAATGGAGATGTGGTTTTAGTATTTAATAATAGGGGTGAGGTACGTGTAACAGTAAATATCACTGATACCATAAAGAGAGGTGTATTATTTTTACCAATGCATTGGGGAAAATTAGGCAAGAGTGATTTTGCCCGAGCCAATAACCTGACGAACAATTTATTTGACCCTGTATCAAAGGAACCTGATTTTAAATATTCAGCAGTAGAAGTTACAAAGTATAAAAAGCCACAGGAAAAAATCATCATTGTTGGAGCAGGAGCAGCAGCATACCGGTTTATAAATACATTCAGAGAGTTTAATAAAAGGGATGAAATTCATGTTTTTTCAAATGAAAAATATCCTTTCTACAATAGAGTTCTTCTTCCTGAGTATGTCAATGAGCAATTGCCATGGGAAAAATTGTTGAAATTTAAGCAGGGCGAAATCGATAAATTCGATGTGCATTTACATAATGAAAATGCCATCACTGCGATGGATGCCGAATCTAAATTTGTAATAGATTCTTATGGAGAAAAGCATCACTATGATAAATTGATCCTTGCAACGGGAAGTAGAGCATTTGTGCCAAAAGATGCCCCTTTGCATATGCCAGGTGTCTTTACAATGCGAACCAGGCAAAATGCTGATGACTTGAAAAAATTCTTAAAGCCTAAAGGACATGTGTTGATTATTGGTGGTGGGTTGTTAGGATTGGAGTTGGCTGCGGCACTCAAGGAAATAGATATCCAGATATCCATCGTTCAGCTTTCATCGCGATTGATGGAGCGTCAATTGGACGAAATGGCTGGCGGATTATTACGTGAATTTGTAGAGGAGAAAGAAATAAACCTCTATATGAATAACCAGGTGGAATCTCTGAGCCAGATTGAAAAAGAACATGGTATTCTTGCGAAGTTGAAGAGTGGACATTCGTTACAAGTTGATGCTGTAGTATTTGCTATAGGCACAAGACCAAATATTGAATTTGCTACAGAGGCAGGATTGGAATATGGACGAGGGTTAATTGTCAATGATAGCCTTCAAACCAGCGATCCAAATATTTTTGCCATGGGAGAGATTGCAGAACATCGTGGCAAGCTCAATGGAATTACCAGCGCAGCTGAACAACAAGCGGATGTAGCTGCCAGGTTTATCAATGGTGATCTATCAAGCATCTATGAAGGATCAATTCCGATGAATATTCTAAAGTTTTCAGATTTTGATCTTTGTTCTATTGGTATGGCAGATATACCAAAAGATGAAAAAGGGTATGATGAAATTTTATTTATAGACAGATCTGTACAGTATTATAAAAAATGTATTATAAAAGATGACAGGCTTGTAGGAGCTGTATTGATAGGCGATAAATCAGAATTTGCTGAGTTCAAAAGTTTGATAGAAAGCAAAATAGAATTATCAGACAAGAGAATGCAATTGTTAAGGTCTGGTAAGGCGGCAGAACCGGTTGTAGGAAAGCTCGTTTGTTCCTGCAATAACGTAGGAAAAGGAAATTTAGAGAAGATCATCGATGGAGGTTGCAATGATTTTAACGAACTTTGCAAGACTTCGGGAGCGGGATTAGGATGCGGAAGTTGCAAGCCAGAAGTACAAGAAATATTGAATCAAAAGAAATTAATAACTGCCTGATTTTTTTAATCTGTTATAATTTAGGAAATGGAGACTAGGAAAGACGACTTGCTGCGAGTGTTTGTTTATGGAGGTATATTATCTCCATCAGACTTGTTAGGTATAATGGAAGTTTCAGAACTCTGCGGTAATAAACATGTGTCATTTGGTTCGAGGCAGGATATTTTATTTCCAATTAAAGAGAGCAATAGGCCGTTAGTAGAGGAGGCCTTTAAAAAACTTAAAATCGATTACGAGTTTAGTGGTGATAATTTATATCAGAATATTGTAAGTTCTTATACCGCAGTAAATATCATGGATACCATGAGCTGGGTTAAGGAAGATACGTATCATTATATTATTGATTCTTTTGATTATCGACCAAAACTAAAAATCAATATCGTGGACCCTTCGCAAAGCTTGGTGCCACTATTTACAGGTCAGCTTAACTTTATTGCTTCTAAGGAAGAGAAATATTGGTATTTGTACATTAGAAATGTCGATAAAAACAACCAGGTAGAACCTTGGCCAAAGTTGATTTTTGGACAAGATATATCCAAAGTTGCTAAGGCAATTGAAGAAGCTTATCAAAGCAACCCAAACTTATCAGTAGAGGAGCTATTTATAAAACTTCAAAACAGCATTAGGATCAACTCAAAAAAACTTGAGGAAAAACTCAAGTATCCGGAATCATTTTTCCCATATTATGAAGGGTTAAATGCCATGCCTAACAATAATTACTGGCTCGGGCTATATTGGAGGAATAATGAATTTGCTATAGATTTTTTAAGTGCGGCTTGCCGACTTTGTCAGGACACCATGATCGGGAAGATCAGTATCACCCCATGGAAATCTTTTATCATTAAAGGTATTAAAACTTCTGACCGAATCAGATGGGATAAATTGATGGGGAAATTCGGTATTAACATGCGCCACTCATCACTAGAGCTAAACTGGCATTTGCCCGTACTTGATAAAGAAGCACTTGATCTTAAAAGGTTTTTGGTTAGAGAGCTGGATCAGCAGGACATCAGCACACATGGTTTAACTTTTACAATTAAAACCAGCGGAAGTATGTTGCTTTTTACCTCTGTGGTGATAGCTAAAAACATGGAGCTTAGCAGTGGGAATGAAAGCATTTTTAATATTCTTTATGCCAAGGATTTCAATGCTAATAATTCAGAATATTTCACCTATGCTCAAGGGGTTAAAAAGGAAATTATCCCTACGCTGTTGATAGAATTAAGTAAGATTTATTTCAGGCAGTTAAATCCGGAAAAAGATATCATAGAAGGCAAAGGGGAGAAAAAAAATATCAATCTGGAGACCTTAAGTTTTCAATGCACCAATTGTCTAACTATCTATGATAAAAAGTTTGGGGATCCTTCTGCTAATATCTCTCCAGGGACACCTTTTGAAAAACTACCAGATCACTACAGATGTCATGTATGCGAATCGGGCAAGGAGTATTTCAGACCGGTAATTGAATATTAAATTTGAAGGAGGGGAAGCTTAAATTTGAATTTAGTGCCTTTAGGTTCATTGCTTTCAACCCAAAGCTTTCCTTTATTTTTTGAAATAAAGTCCTGACATATTGCTAAACCAAGTCCGGTGCCTTTTTCTGATCCGGTACCTAGTGTAGTAAAGTTTTCATAGCTGAAGATTTTGGAGAAGTTTTTTTCGTCAATGCCAACTCCGGTATCAGAAATTTGAAACTCGGCATTTTTACCATTTTTATCGAATTCAATTTTAATTTCGCCACCTTCCGGAGTAAATTTTAATGAATTAGACATTAAGTTTCTTATCACCATATTGATGGATTCTTCATGCGCATTGACTATAATGTCATCCTCACCTTTGTAATTAATATGAATATTTTTGCTATCAGCATTATCTTTAAAAAGCCGAATGTTTTTTTCGGTAATTTCTTTTAATGAAAAAGGAAAAGCGTGAAGGTAATCCCCTGAAACTTGAGACTTTGCCCACAATAATAAGTTTTCAATCAGGTTTTCTGTAAGCTCAATTCTATCTTGTATTTGTTTGATATAGGTGTCGAATTCATCCATAGAAACATCACCAGAAACTTTCATTACAAGTAGTGATTTTAAAGAATTGATGGGGCTCCTTAGATCGTGAGATAAAATTGAGATCAATTTGTTTTTAGTAGTAATTAACTTTTTAAGCTTTTTGTTTTTACTTCTAATAACCGTGTTCTGACTTAATATTTTTTCATTTCTTAAGTAAGAAGTTCTTCTAACTCTTTCCAATGTGTATCCGCACATTATAGCCAGGGCGATGTTGGTTAGTAAATTGGGAACTTGTTGAAGTAGATATTCGCTATTAGATAAAAAAATCGAATAAATAATGTAAAAGGAAGCTAAAAATAATTCTACTAATAACCCATTTCTAAAACGCAGCCCACTTATGGTGATGCCGAAAAAGCCAAGTGTAACGAGGGCGTTTGGAAGGAAAAATTGAGGCATTGGGGCAAAATAATCCAACAAAAAGAAACTAAGGCACGCATAGGATATCGAAAAGACAATCAGCTGTTGTAAAAGAAGGGGTGATAAATTTCGATTGGAAACTATAAAATAGGTAATTGTAAATAAGGCAATAATACTTCCTCTTAATCCTAATACGATATGGTAATTTTCGTGAACACGTTTAAAGTCAATCAGTATAAACAGAAAAGTCAGAAATATGGTGATTATTGCTATGGCTTTGTATAAAGTTGTATCGGCTTTTTTAACAGCCAGCAAGAACTTTAATTCTTCCTTCTTATTAAACCGTAATAGATATGGATTTTTATACTCGCCGCGTTCCCATTTATCCATAATACTAATTCAAAACAGTTATTTTTAAATATTTCATAATTAAAACTAACATTAATATAGGATAATTACGAGATTAATAAAAATCACTTTTGATAGAAGCTATTTTATGGGATGGTAGATAAATAAAATATCACAATTGACCTTTTTATAAACCTTTTTCCTGACTAACTTTGTGGCGTATCTTTGAAAGATATTTACCCATTTGTGTCAGGTATAAGAGTGTTCGAACCTAACGTTTTAACAATACCGGACAGGCAGTTTACAAAACCAGGCCTCACCCCGATTTATCGGGGCCCTGATTTATTTTGGGGATAACAGTGGAAGGTTGCGTGTTACAGAGCGGTCCAAATCTTGACTTATTCGGGTTCGTAACAACCCTCCTGACACATTGGGTTAATTTTTATCTTGAGGCGTATTCTTCGTAAACGGATTTTATCCCTTCCTCTAAAGAGATTTGATATTTAAATCCTAGGCCTGTTAATTTTGAAACATCCATTAACTTACGTGGTGTTCCATCAGGTTTAGAAGTGTCAAATACTAACTCGCCCTCAAATCCAACGGTTGATTTAACTAATAATGCTAAGTCTTTAATGGAAATATCTTCTCCGGTACCAATATTGACTAATCCCGGTTCATTATAATTACCCATCAGGTAGTAGCAAGCATCTGCTAAGTCATCAGCATGTAAAAATTCCCTTTTAGGTGAACCAGTACCCCAGATTTCAACTTCTTTTTTACCTTCTAGTTTAGCTTCGTGAAATTTCCGGATCAATGCAGGCAACACGTGTGAGTTTTTTAAATCGTAGTTGTCATTAGGACCATACAGGTTAGTAGGCATAACTGATATAAAATTACAACCATACTGATCTCTGTAGGCGTCACACATTTTAATTCCGGCAATTTTAGCTATTGCATAAGGCTCATTAGTAGGTTCTAGTAGTCCTGTAAGCAGGTAATCTTCCTTTAAAGGCTGTGGAGCCATCTTTGGGTAAATGCAAGAACTACCAAGGAACATCAATTTTTTAACACCAACTTTAT
>JBNLGO010000127.1:0-10635 GCA_050306095.1 Cyclobacteriaceae bacterium | reverse complement strand
TCAGCAGCGGGAGCTACTGCCTATGCCTGTGGTGAAAAGACATATAATGGAGCCATTGGTGTTGATATGGAACATCGGCCCATTCCTAACCTTGTGGAATTATTAAGCAATAATAATTATTCTACAGGGTTGATATCTACATCTTCGATCACGCATGCAACACCGGCTTCATTTTACGCACATGTGCCGAATAGAAGTATGGAAGAAAGAATTGCCGGACAAATGAGCTCTTCAGAGATTGATTTTTTTGCCGGTGGTGGATTGAAATTTTTTAATGACAGGAAGGATGGAAAAGATCTTACAATAGAGTTGGCGGAAAATGGGTTTGAGGTCTCTACTAAGAAATTGATAAGGTCCAAGTCGGTCAGTGCAGATAGTAAATACGCTATGCTTTTGGCGAATGAAGGAATGCCTAAGATGATTGAAGGTAGAGGTGACTTTTTAGGTAAATCGGTTGACTTAGCATTAGATTATTTTGACAAAAAGCAGCAACCCTTTTTCTTAATGGTGGAAGGATCACAAATCGATTGGGGAGGCCATGATAATGAAGCGGATTTTTTAATTGGAGAACAAACAGATTTTGACCAAGTAATTGGAAAAATATTAGACTTCGCCCAGGAAAATGGTAATACCTTGGTCATCGTAACGGCTGATCATGAGACAGGAGGATTCACCTTGTCAAGTAAAACTGTTACGCATAAAGATGGAACCACTTCTGATGATTATAACCAAATAGAGCCAACATTTTCAAATGGTGGACATTCGGCTACCATGATTCCGGTTTTTGCTTTTGGTCCAAATGCCGAACTTTTTGGAGGAATTTACCAAAACAATGAAATATTTCATAAAATATTGAAAATCAGAAAATTATACCTGTAGTTATCCGTCGTTAAACGGCTACAAACGGTTAGATACGTATGTAAACGTATCTAACCGTTTGTTTTACAATTAGTTTTGGGCGCATTGCACACCTTTGTTTCATTCAAATTTTATTAATCATTTAAACAAAAAATGTCATGAAAAATTTAAGGAACAGAGTAACGCTAATTGGTAATTTAGGTAAAGACCCGGAATTTAAAACTACTGAGTCGGGCAAGAAAATGGCAAAGCTAACTTTAGCCACAAATTCATCCTATAAAAACAGTGATGGGCATAAAGTGGAGGATACCCAATGGCATACGCTCGTTGCCTGGGAAGGAATAGCTGGCGTAGCAGAGAAGTATTTGAAAAAAGGAAAGGAAATTGCAGTCGAAGGAAAGTTGAATTATAGGTCTTATGAGGATGCTAATGGACAGAAAAAATTTGTAACGGAGATTGTTGTCCATGATCTACTTATGCTAAGCTAGGCGCTGCAAAAAAAGAGAAATTGGAAGGTGATGTAATTGAATTGCATCACCTTTTTTTTTTTTAGGTATTCCTTGAATAACTATTTCGAATCAAGTTAAATTAATAAATATCAAAATTCGTTACCTTTAGGATACGAATAAACACCAACAAATGGATATAGCCGTAAAGTATAAAATGATATCAAAAATCATCAATAGCAAAGATGAGAAGGTTTTAAATTCAATTAAAAAGCTGCTTAAAATAGAGGATGAAATTGATTTTTGGGAAGAACTAAGTCAGGAAGATCAATCGGCTATTAATGATGGATTAAGTCAATTGGATAATAGGCAACATGTTTCGCATCAGTCAGTTCGGGAAGAAATCAAAAATCGCCTAGACTTTTAAAGGTGGCTTTAAAGGTACGTTATTCTCTTCGTGCAAGGCGTGAAGAAATTGAATTATTGGAATATGTCTTGGAAAAATTCGGAAAAAATAAAGCTAAAGATGTATATATAAGAATAGAGAAAGTACTTAAAGAAATATCAGAGATGCCTGAAATGTACAGGGCATCAAATAGAAAAAAAGGACTTAGAAAATGTACTTTTAGTAAACAAACTAGCATTTATTGTCGGGTCAACGAAGCTTATATCGAAGTTGTGACCTTTAGGCCAAATCGAAAAAATCCAGGAACTTTTAAAGTTTAGAAATCTAAATAGATAAGGAATTATTTAACATCATTCCTCCAGAATCTTTTCCAGATCCTCTCCAGTATTTTTTAATTTTTCTTTGCATTGTTTGATCAAAGTTGAAGCCTTCTTTACTAATTCAGAAAGATCATCAATGTCCACTTCCTCACTGTCAATTTTTGTTACAATAGCTTCGATTTCCTTGAGAGCTTTAGTGTAGCTAAATTTTTCCTTCGCCATTTTTATGTATTCTTTTCGTTATTTCTTTCAGTTCACTAATTAAAGTTTGATTCAGGGAATGCGTTTCGACGGCATCTCCATTTTTTATTTCCTTTGAATAATTCAAAAGGTGCTCACCATTAATTTTGGTAATGGTATATCCTCTTTTTAATACCTGATCTGGATCAACTGCTTCCAGTAATTTTTCATATGAATGAAGCTTTTCCTGATGAGTTTTAAGCAATTTAGGTGCATTGTTTTTTATTAATTCTTCAGTTCCTACTAATTGATCCTTTTGACTATTCAATATACTTTTTGAATTGATTTGAAGAGAGTACAATAGTTTATCCAGATAATTACTATGCGTAGAAGTTGCATCCTGATAGGTTCTTTGAAGCCTGGAAATTAACTTTTCTAATTGCAAAGATTCCAATGCTAATGATTGATTTAAATGGTGATACAACGCTGAAAAATGAGCATCCAATTGATCCTCATAATTTTTAATACCGGTTATCAAAAACTCTGATACAGCCGTGGGAGTTTTTAAATTGGTATGCGCCACCATGTCGCAAATAGTTTCATCGCGATCATGCCCGATTCCTGTTATAACTGGAATTGGAAATTGGGCCACGTGTGCACAAAGCTCATAGTTATCAAAGCAATCTAAATCTGTCGTGGCTCCACCACCTCTGATGATAACCAATAAATCAAAATCATTCAACGAAGAAAAAATCTTATGCATGGCTGAAATGATGGAAGTTTCCGCTTCTTTGCCCTGCATGGTGGCATTAAATAATTGTACTTCAAACTGATAGGAAAAAGAATTGTTAGATAGTTGATCCATGAAATCTCCATATCCAGCAGCAGTAGATGAGCTAATCACGGCAATACGCTGAGGCACAGTTGGAAGCTCTAGCTGACGATTCATATCAAAGACACCGTCCTCTTTTAATTGTTCTATTGTTTCGGTACGTTTTCTTGCTCGTTCGCCTAAAGTATAGTTTGCATCAATATCCTTTATGTTGAGACTCATGCCATACACTTCATGGTATTGGATGACAGCATTAAAAAGAATCTCCATGCCTGGTTTGAGGGTTTGTCGGGTCATGTTTTCAAACCAGGTAATCAGGTTTCGGTAGGTATATGACCAGATGGTCGCACGCATTTTTGCCTTTATCTGATTACTTTCCTTTTCAACTATTTCAAGGTAACAATGTCCCTTTTGATTAACCTGAACCTGGCTAATCTCGGCAATCACCCAATAAGAGGGTTCCAGATTGGCCGATAGAACCTCTGATATTTCTTTATTGAGTTCAAAAAGGGAATAGTGCTTCATTCATGTAAATTGTGTCATCGCAATCTACTTGAAAAAGAGATTATAAATCAAAGAAACATTAAAATAACTGTTGGGTTCATAGTCAATGGTTTCTCCGGGAAGAGAAACAGGAATATTGAGGCTGTAGCTAATACCAACTGTAAAATTATTAATAGTAAAATAGATTGGAATTGAAATCGAATAATTTATTAAGCCAAATACATTGTTTTTAGACTCTTCATATACCACGTAGGAATTGTTGATGATTTCCCTGGCGACAAGAAGCTTAAACAATTCGGGATTGTTTCTTCTTAATCTTCGCAAATCCCAATAACCATATTTTTCGATGAGTGAATTTATCACCTCTTCCTCATTTACCCGATAGCTTTGACTTACGAAAAACAAGTTTTGGTTTCCGGCTAATGCCGATACTCCGGGTGACAATGAAATCCTATCGAAAATACCTTTATTGTGCCATTTAAATTTTTTAATCAGGTTTACTCTTATGCGATGAGCCGTTTCAGTTCCAAAAAGAAAACTATAATCTGTTCCTATGGTGAGTGGTTTGAAATCTATATAACCTGAAGATGATAAAGCATTTGTTAAAGGGTATGAATTCAATAAGTCATCCCCTTCCTTCTTTTGATAAAAATAATGGTCGTAATTAAAGATGTAAGAAAACTTTTTGCCTATTGTTCCAATATAGCCAAGAGTAGTGATGGTGGGATTGTAGCTTGGGCTTAGCTCACTATTCCAAAAACCAGTGACGTCAGCGAACAATCCGGATTTATGATAGTAGGACAAACCTCCGGCAAATCCGTATTGCTGGACGCCAAAATTTCTACCCGCATAAGCAATGTTACTGGTGTAGCTTATTCTTGCAGATAATGATGATGTAGGTTCGGTGAGAACTATCATACTATCAATCAGATCCAAAATTGATTGGGAGTCATTGCTGAGCATTTCGTCCAAAAAAATGGAGTCTTGGGCGAGTGTAGCATTTAACAATGAATCAAAATATGACTGTTGTGCTTGTGCAGATTGTATAATAAAAATAACTGGCAGAATCAGTAATAGGTTTTTACCGGATAAATTAAGGGCCCCAACTTTCACATTAATTTGCAATTAATTACCACGTTTATCCTTTTGAAATTGCTCGCGTCGATCTCGCATTTCCTGTCTCTGAAGGTGATTGTTCCTACGTTGCTCAAGCTGTTGTAAAAGTTCTCGTTTAAAATCATCTTCGGCCCTGCGCAATGACATAAGCTGTTGCGCAGAAATTATTTCCATCATTCGTTCGGAATAGGTTTTTTCCAGAGAGAGTTCTTTTTGTTTTAGTGCATACGCTTGCTCTACCAGTTTTTTACTTTCCTCTTCATTATTTCCTTGATCTGCTTGTCTTTTTAATTGCTGGAGATTTAATCGGATATCCCTTCTTTGCTCAGTAAATTCCCGGTACACTGGCCAGAACTTTTCTGCTTGCTCAGGAGTAAGTTTTAGTCGCTCAGTAATCATGGCGATACGGGCTACTTCTATTTTCTCCATCATTTCCTTTCTTGCCCTTGGGTCCATTGGAGGATTTTCCTGTGCATATACTCCTCCATACACTAAAAAAAATATCAAAACCATTAACCTTTTCATACTTCTTATATTAAATGTCTTCAAAATCAATATCATATTCATCCATGATGGCATCTAGAGTCGCTTCATCCATTGCATCATCCAATTCTAAATAATCGTTGTTCAGGTTTTCAAATCCTTCCTCTAAACTTTCCACATTTACCGATTGGATTATTTCGTAACTAGTAATGTCTTCTAATTCCAGGAAAGTCAGCATTTCTTCGGTTGAAATTTCGTTTAACATCTCCTGGTAACTTATGGTAGTAGGATTCTCTGTACCCTGGTTTACAAAAATTGCAACTAAAATAGCGATAGATGCTGCTACAGGTAATGCATATTTCACTAGTGAAGGCCACGGTAACTGAATGAGTTTTGAAGAAGACTTTTCCGATTGAATACGTTGCTGAATTCTTCCCGGAAGTTCGTCAAAGTAGCCTTCCGGCACCTTGTAAATATTCTTTTTATGTAAGTCATCCAGTTTCATTGCTATTTATTTAGTTCTTTGACAGTCATACTTGTCAAAGGTTTAATTTAAAGTTAAATAATCTTCCAGTTTTTTGACGGCATGATGATAATTCGCTTTCAAACTGCCAACACTGGTGCCAGTTATTTCGGCAATTTCTTCATATTTCATTTCGTCAAAATATTTCATATTAAATACCAGCCGCTGTTTATCTGGCAATTTCAGTAGAGCTTTTTGCAGTCGAAGTTGAATTTCATCCCCATCAATTAGTGGGTGCTGATCTAGTTTTTGGGTTAAATCGTTGGCTACATCATTAATAGGAAGAAAAAACTTATTTCTTTTTTTACGGAGAAAGTTCAGGCATTCATTGGTGGCAATGCGGTATATCCAGGTGTAGAGTTGTGCGTCTTCTCTAAATTTATCAAGGTTATTCCAAACTTTTACAAATACCTCCTGAACCAAATCATCGGTATCATCATGGTCAATGACCATTTTCTGAATATGCCAATAAATCTTTTGTTGGTATTTTTTGACCAATAAATTAAATCCGAAATTTTTGCTTTCCGGTTGCTTTATTTTCTCTAAAAGTTCCTGGTCTTCCAATCTAACTTAAAAATTGATAGTCCTTTGATGCACATACCCTTGAAAGGTTTAATGTCATCAACTATTTTTTTAAGTTAATTAAAAAAAACGAGGGCTGGTGGGTTAAATAAATGAAGAATATAAGAGTTATATTTTTCTGATAAAATCAATCAAACCAGCGTTATCGCCTTTTTTCCTCACGATTCTAATAGGAAACTCTGTATCAACCTGAATGAGTTTTTCGGCAATACTGCTTAAAAATAAAGCCGTGGTGGTGCTCAATCCTTTGGCTCCAAGTAATATGGTATCTGGTTTTTCTTTCAAAGCAAGTTTATAAACTTCAGAGATCGGGTCATCATCTTTATCAAGGGAATATACAGGTTGAATATTAGTCCCTGTCGTATCGATTTGGGAAATAAGTGCATTAAACTTCTTCTCTGTGTTTTTCCGCATTACTTCCACAAATTCTTCAAAACTCTTTCCTGTATAATGATATCCGGAGGGAACATTGAAGATGTTCTGACAAATTATTACTGCTTCAGGTCCCGTAAGTCGTGCAATGTCAATGGCTTTGTCAATGGCGATTTTGTCATTATCAGAATGATTAATAGGAACAAGAAGTTTTAAGAATTTTGGTTCGCAGCCCTCCGGCACAATCAGCAATTGGCTATTGGTAAGCCTGGCAATTTTTTGAGCAAGAAGTCCCCGCTCTTTAGAAGATGTACTTTTACCAATTACGACCAGATCTATGTCATTGGCATCAAGGATATTCAATAGGTTTTTGGCAATCTTTCCCTTTTTTACAAGAAAGATTTTTTTGATATCTGAATTTTTGTCCCAGGTCTGATCAACCTTCTTTCTTAATTCATTTTCCTTATCTTCAAATACCTTCTCCTCTATATCCGGAAATTCTTCTTTTAATTCATCTGGAAATTTATGGTACTTCACCACATGGATAAAATAGACCTCTATAGATTTATTTCGCTGTGCTACAAACTCTGCAAAGCGAATTACCGTTTCATCCATAGCTGTCAGGTCAAGTCCTACAGCTATTCTTTTTAACAATTTTCCCATATTCCAGATTTTGGGCGAAATTAATAGAAAAATATCTATTTATTAGCATTTTAATTCTTCAAGAAGTGATTTCCATTATTTTGAAGCAAATTTTAGTTTAACAGAGTGAAATGAAAGAGAAAACGGTGGTGTTGGGAGCAAGTAATAACCCGTCAAGATATTCCTATGCGGCATGTCAGATGCTTTATGAAAAAGGAAAAGCTTTTGTGCCAGTAGGAATAAAAAAGGGTGAAATCTTTGACCAGCCTATTTTACATATTTCAGCAAGACCTAAAATAGAGAGTGTTGATACCATCACTATTTATATGAACCAAATTCATCAAAAAGAATACTACGATTATATCTTGGCGTTAAATCCAAGACGTATCATTTTTAATCCGGGTGCTGAGAATCCGGAATTAAGAAATCTGGCCCAAGAAAAGGGTATAAATACAGAATTTTCATGTACATTGGTGCTTCTTAGTGCCGGGCTATATTGATTAAAATTCCACTAGGTACAAGTTATTTTAATTTCGACTTACCTTTTATAAAAGATAGGGTGATAATCCACTATAAAATACTATTTTTGCGATTATTTTTTGAAAACTATGAGTGATAAACCGAAACAAAATAAAGGGGACTATTCAGCAGGTAATATTCAGGTATTAGAAGGACTGGAAGCAGTAAGGAAGCGACCTGCAATGTATATTGGAGATGTAAGTGTTAAAGGACTTCACCATATGGTTTGGGAGGTAGTTGACAACTCCATTGATGAAGCGCTTGCCGGACATTGTGATACGATAAAAGTGATCATCCATACTGATAACTCTGTATCCGTGGAAGATAACGGAAGGGGAATTCCTACTGATATACATGAAAAAGAAAAGCGATCTGCTTTGGAAGTAGTAATGACTGTACTCCATGCCGGTGGTAAATTTGATAAGGATACTTATAAGGTCTCCGGTGGACTCCATGGAGTGGGGGTTTCTTGTGTGAATGCGCTTTCTACACAATTAAAGGCTACCGTTCATAGAAATGGAAAAATCTACCAACAAGAATATGAAATAGGAGTACCGAAATACCCGGTAAAGGAAGTAGGTACTACTGATAAAAATGGAACGACTATCCACTTTTTACCTGATAATTCAATTTTCACCGTTTCAGAATATAGTTTTTCAACGGTAGCCAATCGATTAAGAGAATTGGCATTTTTAAATGCCGGAATCAAAATCTTGCTTACTGACGAGAGGGAAAAAGATGAAGATGGAAATTTCAAAAGTGAAGAGTTTTTCAGCGAAGGAGGGTTAATTGAATTTGTAGATTACCTGGATTCAGGAAGGGAGAAATTAATAGCCACACCGATTTATATTGATAGTGATAAAGGTGAAATACCTGTACAGGTAGCACTTACTTATAATAATTCATTTACTGAAAATGTAGTGAGTTATGTCAATAACATTAACACCATAGAAGGAGGTACACACATCTCCGGATTTAGAAGGGCGCTTACCAGGACATTAAAGTCGTATGCGGATAAGTCAGGTCTTCTTGACAAAGTAAAAATAGATATTAGTGGTGATGATTTCCGTGAAGGATTGACGGCTGTTGTATCTGTGAAAGTTGCAGAACCGCAATTCGAAGGTCAGACCAAGACAAAACTTGGTAATTCTGATGCCATCGGTGCGGTTGACTCTTCTGTTAGCGAAATGCTACAATATTACCTTGAAGAACATCCAAAAGAGGCAAAGACCATTGTTCAGAAGGTAATCCTTGCTGCTCAAGCCAGGCATGCTGCCAGAAAGGCAAGAGAAATGGTACAGCGAAAAACGGTTTTATCAGGAACGGGTTTACCTGGTAAATTAGCGGATTGCTCAAATACTGATGCTTCGGCGTGTGAGCTATATTTGGTGGAGGGTGACTCTGCAGGTGGTTCTGCTAAGCAAGGTAGAAACCGTGCGTTTCAGGCGATTTTACCATTAAGGGGTAAGATTCTTAATGTGGAAAAAGCACAGGAACACCGTATTTATGAAAACGAAGAGATTAAAAATATCATCACAGCCTTAGGTGTCACCTTTGGAAATGATGAAGATGAAAAGGCATTAAATCTCGAAAAACTTAGGTATCACAAAATCATAATCATGACGGATGCCGATATCGATGGTAGCCACATCAGAACTTTGATTCTCACATTTTTCTTTCGATTTATGAAAGGATTAATTGAAAATGGGTATTTATATATAGCGCTTCCTCCTTTATATTTAATTAAAAAAGGAAAGCAGGAGAGATATTGCTGGACTGAAGAAGATAGAGAACGTGTCATCAAGGAATTAACTCCTGATGGAAAAGAAGAATCTGTAAATATTCAGCGATATAAAGGTCTTGGAGAGATGAACCCGGAACAGCTGTGGACTACTACAATGGATCCTGAGCATCGTTCTTTAAAACTTGTGACCATCGAATCAGCTGCTGAGGCAGATCATTTATTCTCCATGTTGATGGGGGATGAAGTTGCCCCAAGGAGAGAATTTATTGAGGCGAATGCTAAATACGCAAAAGTGGATATTTAACAAAAATATATTTACATATTGAATGCAGGCCTTTTGAGTTTCAAAAGGCCATCTTATTTATTAAAAAATCAACTACAACTGCAATGGCCGAAGTGGATAAGATCACACAACAAATTAATCAAAGTGAATTTATTAGTCGTGATTTAAGTTGGTTGCAATTCAACAACCGGGTATTAGATCAAGCTCGGCATTTAGATAGGTCATTATTAGAGCGGCTTAAATTTTTGGCCATAACCGCTTCAAATCTTGATGAATTTTTCATGATCAGGGTGGGTAGTTTGTACAATTACCTTGATTTTGGAAAGGAACGAACGGATTATTCTGGTTTAAGGGAAATACCATATAAAAAGAAACTTTTTGAAGAGGCACATGCCTTTCATAAAGAGCAGAGGGAATACTACATTAAAAAAATGAAACCCGGTTTTGAAGAAAATGGGTTTCTGATTGGTAGTCTTGAGGATCTTTCTGAAAAAGAAATTTCAGTAGTAAAAGACTACTTCAAAAAGACGATCTTCCCGATGCTTACACCGATGGTGTATGATAATTACCACACGTTCCCAATACTAATGAATCAGATTCTGATTTATGGAGTGGTAACGGTGAACAAGTTGGAAGATGCTAAGCAGAAAAAGCTGTCTTTTATACAGATTCCTCAAAATCTTCCCCGCTTTTATGAAATTGAAAGGGATAATGTGATTCTCTTTATTCCGGTAGAGGAAATCATACGGAAATACATTCATAAACTCTTCAGGAATATCGATATCATTTCTATCAACTTATTCAGACTGACCCGAAATGGGGATT
>JBNLGO010000126.1:0-10857 GCA_050306095.1 Cyclobacteriaceae bacterium | reverse complement strand
CTGCTATTGTAAAGCTTGTAGCCCAAAGGATGAAAAAGACTCGTATAAAAATCAAAGCTGATGTCCTTTTCTTCCATCACATATTGACCGATCTCAAAAATAACGGCAGGAGTAAATTTCTTTAAAATGTTCCTGGCTCCGGAAAGCACATCAGGTTCATGACCATCCGTGTCAATTTTAATAAAATCGATACGCTCAATTTTCTCGCTTTCTATAAACTGATCTAAGGTAATGCTTCCCACCCCTTCAGTGGACATAGCAGTGCCTCCATGCACAGGGTGTTCGTTTTCTTCATGTTGACCACCTACTTTCCAGCTGGAATACGCAATGATTTCTGTATCTATTTTATCCGGACTGGTAACAAATGTTTGCGTGATCGAAACCCGAGAAGCTAAGTCCGGATTTAGTGCAAGGTTACGTTTTAGTTTTTTCAGCGCATAATGGGTGGGCTCAAAACCATATACTTTTCCTTGAGGCACTAGCTCGGCAAATTGAAGTGCCATCACTCCAATATTCGCCCCGATGTCAAGTATTACTCCATTTTCAGGAATTTTGATGAACTTGTTTTTAGAAACATGTGATTGAAAATTGCCAAATAGAAATAAGGATAGATCTAAGCCTTCGGTGAGATCTACTTCATAATTGATTCCTCCCCTTTTTATTCGATGGATATTACCTTTCACAAAAATTCGGGTAACAGAGTAAAGAATTTTTGCGATAAAGATTTTTATTCTTGTAAGTGGCAGATTAGAAAGCAGGCCCATAGTGATTAATAAAATTTAATTTTTCGAGCCGCGTAGGCCACCATTCTGAATAATAAAAAGCCGTGTGAAAAGCGGGAAATATTGGTATCGCCATAAATCCGCTCACGGTATCGGATGGGTAAATCTATGATCTTCAGATTAAGCTTATAAGCGCCAAATATCAGGTCGTAATCTCCAAATGGATCAAATTCACCAAAAAACTTTCGGTTCTTAATCAATTTTAAATAGTCAGTTCTGTAAATCACTTTGGTGCCACACAATGTGTCTTTGATAGATTGCTCCAGCAGCCATGAAAATGCAATGCTGAAAAATTTATTTCCCAATAAATTTAAAAAGCGCATGGCACCTTTTTCCATTGGATACACCAGCCGTGAGCCATTGATAAACTCCCCTTTATGCTGAACGATACTTTCATAAAATGAAGGCAAATCTTCGGGCGGTACCGTCAGGTCGGCATCCAGAATCATGAGGATGTCTCCCGTGGCCATTCCAAATCCCATTCGTACGGCATCACCTTTGCCCTTGCCAGGTTGCTGGCCGATTTTAATATCATGGTCAGGATATTTCCCAGGTAATTTTTGAACCTGCTCCCAGGTGTCATCCGTCGAATTTCCTTCGATGAAGATTAGCTCCTGGTGTTTTCCAAACTTAGGCAGTCGTTTGATCGCATTATCCAAATTACCACTTTCATTTCTGGCAGGAATAACAATACTTACTGATTTTTCTTCCCACTCTTTTTGTCCGACAATAGGTCGAGCAAAAATATATTGGTTAAGGCAGAATGAATTAAATATGGGCAGCCTTCCCAGGTATTTATTAATGATTTTACTTAACAGAGGAATATAGGCAGGAAAGATCATCCTTTTAGTGTGGCGATAGGTGTCAAACCCTGCGAGGTAAAGAAAAGTCTGCACATCCCGTCGGGTCAGCCAATTTTGCTTAGGGCTTTTCTTTTTGATGCGTAGAAATTCACCAAGTCTTAAAAAAGGTTCCCAAAGGAAATTGTAATAATTAATGATGATGCGTGTGCGACTATGTGATACTTTTTTCAGTTGATTAAATACCTTCAAAACATCTACAAAATACCCTGTAACATGTGTTAAGATAATGGTGTCATACTTTTTATTGAGATCCAATTGCTCGGCATCCATTTCATAGAAAGTAATTTCGGGATATTTTTCTTTTGCCAGCTCTATCATTTTAGGGCTGAAATCAATTCCCGTTTTTTCTTTCCCTTTAAATTTTGCCAGCATATCACCAGTGCTGCACCCTATCTCAAGTACGGAATCATCTTCATGAATGAAATAATTGCAATAATGCACGATGTCATTCCAGAAATAACTATATCGCTTTCGATATTTTGTGATGGAATCCGCTAATTTTTCAAAGTGCCTTTGAAAGTTTTCCCTACGTTCGTTTCGAATGTCTGCTTCCTGATTTTCTTTCATTAAAAAATACTATTTCAATTCATACAAAAATACCGGTTCTTCCTCGCCCACCTTATGTACAAATTTAAGTTTGTCAGGATAAGCATTATGAATAATGGTTAAATATCTGCGAACGGTAGTAATGGTTCTGCCTGTGTTTCTCGAAGGATCTGTACGTAAGCTGGCAAGCATCACATGGGTTACTCCTGCATCTTTTAATTTGGTATAAAGTTCTTCCGGGTCTTCGGATGGAACTTTCCAGATACCATAAAATTCTTTTCCCCCACTATAGATAAATGCCATTCCCGGTTTTCGTGCGCCTACAAATGCATTCTCAGGCAAATTGTCCTTAACCCATTTGCTCATTTCAAAATAATGAATCCAATCCTGTGTAAACCCATACAATGGATCACCCCCCAAATAGTGACTTAATGAATCAATAGCTTCGGGTAATTTTTTAGTTGTTCTCACGATGGAAGCACCCATAAAAATGACAATGATAATACCATATACCCAGCTTAGACTGGGTCGATATTTAGAAATTAACAGATGGATCGTGCTAATAAGGTAGACTAAAATATAAGGCGTGTAAACAAGAATCAATCGCTCCTGGCTCCAGTAAAGCTGCAGGACTATAAATGTGATTCCACAGGAAGCCAGGGTATAAATGCCAATTAAAAACAGGAGTTTATTTTCTTTATAAAACAATATTAATCCCGCGATACATATGGCTAGTATCAAAATCGTGATAAATGAGCTGGTGCCCTCGAGTTTGAGTGGGTTTCTAAGTTTTAGCTCCTTATTTAATCCATAAATCACCATAAAATGATAAGAGATGTAGTCAATTGTATTATTTTTCACACGAGTCACATATCCTGAAAAGTCTTCTTTTCCCTTGGAAGGATCATAAGGGTGTTTGAGCTGCAAAGTAGAACCCTGGCTGCTCACCTGGGCCGCATCAACATCAAAAACTGCTTTTTTGATTATCATATTTGATCCATAAAAAACTCCAAAAGAAAGAATCGTGAAAACTAGTGCCATCCAATTCATCCGAATGCCAAAAAAGATGCATGTTCCTATGATAGCCGTTAAGCCAATATTTTTAGTTAAAGCCATGAGGAAAAGCACTAACCCCAGAAGAACAAACTTTTTGATGTCTTTAAGAGAATGCTTCTCCTGTTTTGAAGAAATAAAATATTTGTCAAATGTGAAGACAAAAATACTCTGGATCATGAGGAAAAAGGCTTCTGTAAATGCTGAACTAGCAAAATAGAGCATAGAAGCGTTTACCGATAAAATGATCAAAAGCGGAATCAATGCAATAGCGGGCAGATGTTTTTTAAATACTTTGAAGAACAGCCAAAAGTGAACCAGCATAAATGCCAATGACGCCAACTTGATGATGACAAGGTTTAGCCCTGTAATTCCAATTAAAAGACCCATTGTCATGGGGTACAGTGCCCCTTGAAAGGTGGGGTATTTTCCTTTGGTAATAAATGAAAATGCTCGGTTTAGGTACTCAGAATCATCACCCCCAATAGAAACTTTAGGATCAAAAAACAGGAGGCTCAGCAAACACAAAAGTCCAAAAAGCACCCAGAAAATAGTAGAAATGTTTTTCTCTAAACTGGCATTTAGTTTTGGGAAAAGCGCATTTTCGCTGTGATCAAGGGGTTGGCTTACAGTACTCATCAGTATTAAAATTTTAGCAAATATATCATTTCTCGGATTTCTATTCCCTTCTAAATCCAAATACACGAATACTAATGTTATGAAATTGTTAATTAAAAATGTCGAAAGGAGAAAATGTGAAGTACGTTTTTGAATAGGATTGATCCGAAAAACATGACAAAAAGCATCATTATTGGCAAAAATTATGTTTTTTGATAGTAATTTATGTTATCAAAATTTTAACTACAGTTAACATATTGTTAATATTGTATAAATCCAATGCAATGAAAAGAGGGGTGGTAACCATATTGACATTCATTTTATTTGTCGTTCAGACAAATAGCCAACCTTTAGCATTTCTGTCCACACAGGTATGGCAATCCACCTTTAATAGTTCATCCAATTCTTCTATTACAAATAATGCCTTCTTCTTATCAGCTGAAAATTTTAGCTCTTCGGAGTTAAGTAGCTATAGATCTGAATTGAATGAATTTGTTCAAAAAATGGCTCGTAAGCAGGGGAAAATAAAAGATCAGAAATATTTTTTGGAACAGCTTTTTTACAAAGTGCATAACAAGTTTCTCAAGAATTATAAAAACCTGGTGACTTTTGAAGAACTATTCGAAAATGGATATTATGACTGTGTATCTGGTACAGCATTGTATGTATTGATACTGGATGAGCTAGGGTTTGATTATTCAATTTATGAATCTGATTTTCATGTGATGGTAATGGTTCATTATGGAAAAGATAAGGTATTATTTGAATCCACAGATTTTAGCAACGGTTTTGTAGATGATAATGAAGAAATAAATAGAAGAATTGAATATTATCAAACTCAGAATAGTGAGAAAAATGATGCTTACTATAATTATAAATTGAATACCAGCAGGATTATTGATTCGAAACAATTGGCTGGTTTATTATTTTACAATCTTGCTGTAAGAGAATATAACAATCAAAATTTTACAGAGGCAATAGCATTTTTAGATAAAGCGGAGGTATTATATCAAGGTAGCCGCGTGAAGGAACTCAGAAATTTAATCTCCAACATGACATTGTCAGCAAATTCCACCTCTTTAGACTAATTTTTATTTCAACATTTTCCCATTTTAGTGTGTCTTTATTATTAGTTTCTCAGTGAAACTTCAGCTATCTTTTCACCAAATGAAATTGTTTACCAATTGAAGTGCGCACTTACATTCATTCTATATTGTTTATTGATAACCCCTGTCTTTGCCCAAGAGTCTTATCTCTTTGAAGAAAATAAAGGTCAATGGCATGAAGATGTACTTTACCGAACGGTGATTCCGGGAGGGTATCTTTATGTAACACAGAAGGGGCTGAAATATGTGTATGTGCATCCTGATGATATGGAGCAGTATTACGGACATAATCATCAGTCTTCTGCTTCTGATCATCTTCGAAAAGCCAAACCGCAACCAACTATTCGTATGCAGGCGGTAGAAGTTCAGTTTGAAAATAGCCATGGAAATAAAAATAATACTCCTTCTAAATCGGATGGTTCACAAGCCAATTATTTTCTGGGCAAAGATCCTACACGCTGGGCGTCTAACATTAACCGATATCGGGAGGTAATGGTTAAAAATGTGTATGAAAACATAGATTTTAGAATTTATACTCAGCAAAATAAAATCAAGTATGACTTCATCGTTCGCCCGGGTGGGAAACCTTCTCATATCCAAATGAAATTTGATGGTGTGAATGAATTAAAAACTGATGGTGAAAAATTGTCTGTTGCTACAGAATTTAATACGAATTACGAAGGCAGACCTTTTTCATATCAACAAATAAATAACCGTCAAAAAGAGGTTAAATGCAGCTATAAGGTAGATGGTCAGACAGTAAGATTTGAGCTGGAAAAAGGGTTTGATAGGAAAGCAGATTTAATCATCGATCCGGAATTGATCTTTTCAACCTATTCAGGAAGTCTTGCGGATAATTGGGGATTTACAGCAACTTATGATGAACAAGGAAATCTGTATTCTGGGGGCATCGTTCGTGAAATTGGATTTCCGGTAACCAATGGGGCATTTCAAGAAACTTACAATGGAAATGTAGATGTGGGTATTTTAAAGTTTAATGAAGATGGAACGCAACTGTTATTTGCCACCTATATAGGTGGTGTGGGAGCCGAAACCCCTTACAGCATGATTGTCAATAGCAAAGGAGAACTTGTGGTACTTGGTACGACTTCTTCATTTGATTTTCCGATAACCAGCAATGCATATCAAGCAGATTATAAAGGCGGCCCGCCTTTAGGTCAACCTGTTGGTGCCATACCTTACAATTCTGGCTCAGATTTTTATGTGTTAAAATTAAGCTCAGATGGAAAGGAATTGATTTCTTCCACCTTTTTAGGAGGATCAGATACTGATGGGGTGATGCTTCAATATATGCCTTTAACAAAAAATTACGGGGATCAATTCAGGGGTGAGGTGAACATTGATAAAAATGACAACATATACTTTGCTTCCTATACCGCTTCTACTGATTTTCCAATTACCAGCACCATCCAACCTACTTATGGAGGAGGGCTTTATGATGGAGTGATAGTTAAACTCAACCCCGATCTTTCAGATATTTTATTTAGCAGCTATCTGGGTGGAAAGAGAATGGATGGTGTTTTTAATATCAAAGTCGATACTCAAGATAATATCATCGTTGGCGGAGGGACGGATAGTGAGGATTTTCCAATCAAGGGGAATGTTAAGAAAACAACGAAAACAGATACACTGGATATTGATGGGGTAATTACCAAAGTAAGTGTGTCGGGTGATTCCATCATTGCCAGCTCATATGTGGGTACGGATAGTTATGACCAGGTATATTTTATAGAGCTGGATAGTGCTGATAATATTTATGCACTTGGACAAACAAGGGGAGATATCCCCCTTTCAAATGATGTTTATGCTAATCCAAACAGTGGGCAGTTTATCCAATGTTATGGGCCTGCTCTGGATACAATTTACTTTTCAACAGCAATAGGCTCAGGTTCGGGGTCTCCAGATTTTCGACCTACGGCTTTTCTGGTAAATGAATGTGAAAATATCCTCATAAGTGGCTGGGGAGGGACTACAAACTCAAGCATAGCTAACGGGAGTTTGACTGGATATGTAGGTGGCAGTACTTTTAATTTGCCTGTGTCAGAAAATGCTTTTCGCAAAACTTCAGATGGGTCAGATTTTTACATCATGGTGCTATTAAAAGATGCCAAAGAATTACTCTATGCTACTTTTTTTGGAGGTAGCTCAACTTCTGATCATGTTGATGGGGGAACAAGTAGGTTTGATAATCGTGGAATTGTATATCAATCCGTGTGTGCTAGCTGTGGGGCAGTTGATTCGATGGATTTTCCCACCACGCCTAATGCCTGGTCTGCTATTGACCGCAGTAAGTTTCCGTATCAAAACTGTAACAATGCGGTTTTTAAATTTGATGTGACCCAATTAAAAGCTGATTTCGTCACTAACTCCTTTGAATGGGATCAGTTAGGTTTGAGAACGGGGTGTTGGCCTTTGGAAATAGCTTTTAAAAATACCAGTATAGGTGGGATTGACTTTGAATGGGATTTTGGAAATGGAGAGACCAGCACGCAAAAAGATAGCTTATATATTATTTATGAAGATCCAGGGTTTTACAATGTTTCACTTAAAGCTACAGATATTGCCACATGTGTTCGTGAAGATTACGCTTATGGCACCATAGAGGTATATGATCAAACATATAGCATCATGGATCCTGAAAAAATTTGCTTTGGGGATAAAATTCAATTGGAAGCAGGTGGTGGTGTAAAATATAAGTGGAGTCCGGAAGAATATATTGAAAATCCTAATATTTCAAATCCAATAGCACAACCAGATACTACCACCTATTTTAAAGTAGAGGTGACCAATGGTTTGGGTTGTGTAGGAGAAGACTCGGTATTGATTACCGTAGTACCGGATTATTTGGTTGATTTTAACTTTTTAAAACTTAACAATTGTTATTCTTCGCCCGAAATTATTTTCTCCAATCGTTCTTCAGGAGCTGAATCATATTCCTGGGATTTAGGAAATGGTGAAAGCTCTGATTTAGACAGTCTGATATATAATTTTGACGCCACAGACACCTTTACAGTTTCATTAAAAGGTGTTCTGGATATTTGTGAGAAAATCATTTCTAAGCAGGTTCCTTCTGTCGAAACTATTGTCCCAAATGTAATTACCCCAAATGGTGACGGTAAGAATGATACATTTTTAGTGGGTACTGACGAACCCATTGATCTGAAAGTGTTGAGCAGATGGGGAGAACCGGTATATGAAAAAGAAAATTATAAAGGAACTTTTAGCGGCAAAGGATTGGCTCCTGCCGTGTATTATTATGAAGTAGTATTCAGGAATGATGGTACATCTTGTAATGGTTGGCTACATATTTTAAAGTAAATGGCTCGGAATATTTGTTAACTTTGACCCTTCGGAAGAGAAATTTTTAATATTCAATTAATGCAGACAAGATCTATTTCATTAACAGTTTTCCATTTATTTTTTCTAATTACCCTGTTTTCAGCTGCTACCACTTCTGCCTCCGGACAATACTCTATTATAGAACAAGACGATAAAAAGGGGCTTTTAAATGAAAAAGGAAAAGTAATCATTCCTGCCATTCATGAAAATTTAGGCTGGTCAAATGGAACAGACAATGTCCTTGATAATGTAATTGGTTATCAAAAAAACGGAAAATGGGGCCTCCTGAATATGAAAAACGAACGGGTGATCGACCCCGAATATTTTGTGCTCTATCCATTTGATGAATCTAACCTGATTTGCTCTCGAAAATACTACGGTGACTTGTCACCTCAATTTGGTATGATTACCACCAAAGGAAAGCTGGTACTTTCATTTGAATACGATTTGTTAGAGAAGAATGATGATCGGTTAATTGTCAGAACCAAAGAACGTAACCACATGCTTTATGGGGTGATAGATGTAGATGGAGAAGCTTATATTCCCTTAGAGTACCGAAGGATTAACCCTTTAAACCATAAATTGTTCGCCGTTTCTAAAGACCTGTTTTCCTATCAAATATATAATAAGCAAGGAGTTTTGCAGCAGCAAGAAAGCTATGACAGCATTGGAACTTTTCAGGAGGGGTATGCGAAAATATTCAAAAATGGAATGGTGGGATTAATTGATGAAGCAGGTAATGTCAGCGTGAAACCTACCTATAAGGATATTAAAATAGAAAATGGACTGATAAGTGCTCAATCTTTTCCAGTATGGAAGCTGTATGATGATCATTACCAGTTACGTGGTGAATATTATTACAATGAAATGGAGCCTTTCGAGCGGTGGGTTTATAAAGCCAAAACCAACCAGACAGAGGCACTCATTAATATTGGTGATGAACAATTAACAGATTTTAAAAATTATAATTTTCTTCAGTTAAAGGATACCTTGATTTCTTATTCCTATAGAGGAAAACAAGGGGTGATCACCTTAAAAGGTAATGAAGTAATTGAACCGATTTATGATTCCATATATCTGGACAACCCAAATATTTTATTGTATGTACAGACATCTTCCCGTCAGGGCTGGAGATTAGCGGATATCAATGGGAATATATTAAATGAAGATCCTTTTGAAGAAATGAACCGCCTGAGTGAAAGTCTTTTTAGGGTAAAAAAAGGGGAGTATTGGGGCTTACTAAAAAGTGACGGAGCTGAGCATGTACTTTGTAAATATGATTCCATAGAAAATGCTTTTGAAGGTCGATTACGAGTTCATTTTTTTGGGGAAAATGGCATCATGGATGAGGAGGGAAATTGGTTGCTTTTACCACAGAAACAGGAAATTGATTTGTTGCCGGGAGATAGGTACTTGATCAGGTCAATTTACGGAAGTGAGGTAAGCAAATTTGAAGAAGACACATTATTTACCACGGATTATTTTCTTTACCCACATGGTGAATATTTTTTAGAGAAAAACCTGGATAAACAGTTTTCAATAATCAATGACAAGGGAAAGCATGTGTGCACCGCATTTTATGATTGGATATCTTTTATTCAGGAAGATAGTTTGTTTATAGCTCGAAGAGATACTACGTGGACTTTTTTTTCAAAAGGAGGTAGAATGCTCAATGCTGATGATCCACGATTTGAAACAGTCGCCCCAATGAAAGAGGAATTCATTGCCATTAAAATTGATGGTAAATATGGATTTGTAGATCCCAATGGTGATTTGAGAATTGCAAACCGTTATGATTCCATTGGATCTTTTAACAAAGGTTTAGCGCCTGTAATGATTCTAGGGAAATGGGGTTTTTTAAATAAGGCTGAAAAAATTGTGATCCAGCCGAGATATTCCAGTGCGGTAGGTTATGATCATGGAATATTTGTGGTAGGTCAGGATGGAAAATTTGGCATAATTAATAATACAGGGAATATCATTGTTAGAGAGGAATACGATAGCATAGAAAAGCTGCAAAGCGGTAACTTCAAAAGCAGCATGGATGGAAAATTGGGATTAATTGATGAGGAAGGTAAAATTTGGTTTGTTGATTCCCAGAACCACATGATCAGAACATGCACACAGACCGGTGTGGTCAATACCATCGCCGGCGATCTCCAGCGAAATTCTGGCTTTGCGGAAGGGATTGGTCCGGAAGCCCGGTTCCTATATCCCTTGGGGATAACCACCATTGGCAAAATGGTTTATATTGTTGACGCGGGTAATAACCGAATTTGTACCCTGGACTCAAACAACATGGTAACTACCTTTGCAGGCGATAGCACCGCAGGATTTAAGGATGGCCCTCTATCGGAAGCGCTCTTTAGTTTTCCGTATGATATTCAGGCAGATCAGGATGGTAACCTTTATATAACTGATGTTCAAAATAATCGCATTAGAAAAATCCAAATGCAATAACCTCTTCCAGGTATAGCTTACCACTAAATCCATGTATGTGACTGAATCCTTGTTGGTAAAAACCTGCCT
>JBNLGO010000125.1:0-10860 GCA_050306095.1 Cyclobacteriaceae bacterium | reverse complement strand
TGTCTTCTTTGCGCCCTTTGTGTTATAGCGAATTATTATTACACAGAGTTACCCAAAGAATCACAAAGAGCTCAGAGGGTTAAGGTATTGTTTCCACCAGTTTTCAAACATTTATAATAGAATTTTCATCTTGCCTTGAAATCTTTATCCAGCCGTAAGGAGTAGTTCTATCGATATCTATTCACAAACCTTGATTTTCAATAACCTTAAATGATACTAACAGAATGCTTTTTACTTGTGCTTATTAAATTGATTCACGTACACCATTCACCTTTTAAATTGAATATCACGGTGTTACATAAAAGCCTTCCTGTCTAAATTGTATTATGTTGATATTTAAACCAATAACTATCCAACTCATATAGCATTAATATGAAAAGCATACGCAATATTTATCCGCCTTCCTTTTTCACTCTTTTTCTTTTCTCAATTTTATTTTCAATTAATAGCAATGCACAAATGAACCCTATAGGAATATTCGAACATCACCAGGACATTGGTGATCCTAAATTAAAAGGCTCAACGGCCTATGATGAAGACCAACAAATATATACAATGACTGGTGCTGGTTATAATATGTGGTTTGACCGCGATGAATTTCAATTTACCTGGAAAAAATTGAAAGGAGATTTTATAGTTAGAGCGACCGTCCAATTTGTAGGAGAAGGTACTGACCCCCACCGGAAAATTGGAATCATGGCAAGGGAAAACCTAAAGGATAACAGTAAATATGCAGATGCATGTGTACATAGTGATCAACTTACATCCTTGCAATATCGGGCAGAAGAAGGAGGAGAAACCGACCAGGTAGAAGTTTCTGTATTTCATCCCACGGATATAGAGCTGGAAAGGAAGGGCAATCAATTTATTTTTTCAGCAGCGGTATTTGGAGAAAATTATACTTCTGTTACCAAAGAGCTTAGCCTCAATGAAGAATTATATGTTGGCTTATTTATTACTTCTCACCGTGAGGATGTGGTAGAGAAAGCAATATTTAGTAATGTACGGATCGTAATTCCGGAGTGGGAAGGATTGGTACAATACAAAGATTACCTGGGTAGTAATTTAGAGGTAATGGATATTGAAACAGGACACCGAAAAATATTGCATACAGCGCCCAATTCCCTTCAGGCACCTAACTGGACACCTGACAATAAAAAATTGATCTGGGCAGAAGAAGGATTATTGAAATACTACAGCTTGGAAGATGGGTCATTGGGAACACTCAATACGGGCTTTGCTACCAATAACAATAATGACCATGTACTTTCCTTCGATGGCAAAATGATGGGAATTAGTCATCATGTGGGAGAGAATCGAACCTCTACTGTCTTCCTAATGCCAGCTTCAGGCTCAGATCAACCTGAACAAATCACAAAAACGGAAAATGGACATTCCTATTTACATGGTTTTTCACCTGATGGGAAGAAAATGATCTATACCGCACAACGAAATGACCAATGGGATATCTGGCAAATTGATATTGAAACAAAAGAAGAAATAAATCTCACCAATAATGAGGCATTGGATGATGGATCAGAATATTCACCGGATGGAAAATACATTTATTTTAATTCTGTCAGGACTGGCACCATGCAGATCTGGAGAATGAAACCCGATGGAAGCGATCAGGAGCAAGTGACATTTGATGATTACAATGACTGGTTTGCTCATTTTTCTCCGGATGGTAAATGGATTGTCTATATTTCTTTCCCTCCGGAAATGGAACCTTCGACACACCCATTTTATAAAAAAGTATATATCCGGTTAATGCCGGCTTCAGGAGGGATACCTAGAAATATAGCCTATGTATATGGCGGACAAGGAACAATCAATGTGCCTAGTTGGTCACCAGACAGCAAGAAAATAGCTTTTATAAGTAATACTGTGGTTGACACAAAAAAATAGTGTTATATACCTCAACCAAAAAGGTAGAAATGGCGTGAAGTTGTTTCTCCCTTTTTGTTGAAAATTATAATGTGGATAAAAGCAGTGGAATCAATGAAAGTTTAGCTGCTAACCTCTTTGAATTTTTGTAGCTGATGCCTGAGCTAATGGTAGTACCAATAAGTCAGCAATATTTACATGTGCTGGCCTTGAAATAATAAAATGAAGAATATCGGCAATATCTTCAGCTACCAAAGGAGTGAATCCCTCATAAACTTTGTCGGCTTTGTCTTGATCACCTTTAAACCGCACAGCTGAAAATTCTGTATTGACTGCTCCCGGTTTGATTTCAGATACTTTAATGCCTGATTCATTCAGGTCGATTCTCATTCCCTGGGAAAGTGCATTAACTGCTGCTTTTGATGCGCAATACACATTTCCACGTTCATAATTTTCGATGCCTGCAATAGAGCCAATATTGATGATATGCCCTGATTTTTTTGAGACCATTCCTGGTAGAATAGCTTTACTTACATAGAGCAGACCTTTAATATTGATATCTATCATCGCTTCCCAGTCGTCAATATCTCCATCCTGAATATGTGATAATCCATGGGCATTTCCGGCATTGTTGATCAGTACATCAATTTCATTAAAATCACTGGGAAGACTCTGGATAGCCTGGGTAACATCTTCTTTATTACGCACATCAAATGTAAGTGTAAGCACTGGAACCTTGGCGGATAATTTTTTGGATAGTTCTTCCAGCCGTTCTTTTCTCCTACCACAAAGAATTAATTTATAATTGTTATTTGATAACAACTCTGCTGTTGCACGACCAATACCTGAGGTAGCACCAGTTATAAAAACAGTTTTCATAATTAATTTTGAATTAGTCTGAAAATTGAAAATAAAGTGAAATGGAATGCGTGGTCAATTTATCTATACCGCGACTATTACCTTGTGGATCGTCTTTTAATACATTTATTAAACCCCTGGAATACCTGATCTCAGGGGAAAATTTAAATAATGGATAATACATATCCACACCAAAGCCTACTTCAAAAGATAGATTGCCCCCGGTAATCAGAAACATGCTTTCTGATTTTTCCTTCCTCTTTTTTCCCGAGGCTTCAATGGCTGGCACTATTCCCGCCACCATATACATTCGGAAGTTTTGGTGGCGTTCCGATTTGTATTTGATCATGATGGGAAACTCGACATAGGTAGTTTCCAGGATATCTTCATGGGTAATGACCGATGAATCTCCAATGATATTAATATCTGTATGGTATTCGCTAAATGTTACCCGTGGAAGTACCCGTAGGTTAAATTGTTCGTGAAGTTTAAAATCTGTAATAAACCCCAATGAAAACCCAAAAGTATTTTTAGGCATGATACTCTGCACCGAGTCAAGATTGGTAACAAAGTAATCTGAATAGTTCAACTTAAAGCCGGTGGAATGAACTCCAATTGAAAACCCATAATGTAGCCATCTTTGATCAGAATTAGGCAGGTTGAGCTGCGTGTACATCTGGGCATTGGCCATTTTAGAGAGACCAATAAATAGTAATAGAATAAAAATTACTTTTCGGCTATATAAATTGAGCATATTCCAAAAGTGAGAGGTAAACATTTCGGGTTAACAAAGCCAGTTTTTTGCAATATATCTAAAAAATCTTTTCCATAAGGAAAGGCTTGCACTGATTCTGGAAGGTAGGTATATGCCGACATGTCCTTCGAAACTATTCGACCTATGATGGGCAGAATAAATTTAAAATAGAATTGATAAAGCTGTTTAAAAGGGAATTTTGTTGGCATACTAAATTCCAATATGACCACTTTACCATTTTTCTTGATGACTCGATGCATATTTTGAAGGCCTTTTTCCAGATTTTCAAAGTTGCGTACCCCAAATGCAACGATCGAAGCATCAAAAAAATTCTCTTCGAAGTTAAGATTTTCTGAATCACCGGATTGAAGTTCGATGATCTGGTCCAAACCTTTTTTCACCATTTTCTCACGGCCCACTTTGAGCATTCCTTCTGAAATATCCACACCGATTATTTTTTCCGGATTGAGTTTTAGCGCTTCAATGGCAAAATCTCCTGTACCCGTTGCGATATCAAGAATGGTTTTAGGTTGGTCTTTTTGAAGGAGTTTGATGGCCTTTTTTCTCCATCCTTTGTCAATACCCATGCTGAGCAGATGATTTAAGAAATCATATTTATGGCTGATATTGTTAAACATCTCAGCTACTTGCTCTTTTTTACCGCTCCCTTTATCCGAATATGGTACTACCGTCTCTTTCATTCTATATTTCAATACTAGTGTTATTCAATTATTCAACTTAATGGTTCTGAAAAGCAAAACTCCCCTCCTTGGAGGGGTCGGGGGTGGGTTTTTTATTCATTTTCATTAATCCATATTAAAATAGTATCTAAAACAAATCCCATATTTTGTTTCACATCCATATCATCAAACCTGAGAAAATGTACCCCCAATGATTCTAACGTTTTTTGTCTTATCTCATCATTATGTGCAATTTCTCCATTTGTATGGGAATCACCATCAACTTCAATCGCCAATTGTAATTCTTTACAATAGAAATCTACAATGTATTCATTGATGGGCCGTTGCCTATCAAAATCATAACCCTTCATTTGTTTACCCTTTAATTCTTGCCATAAAAGAATTTCAGATAGAGTCATATTCTTTCTCAGTCTCTTTGCCAACTCTTTTAAACGTGGGTTATATGGGATAATTTTTCTTTTCATTTTTAATAGACCCACCCCCAACCCCTCCTTGGAGGGGAGTAACATACAAAGGCTTTAATGTCTTTATGAATATTTTCTAATCAATTCTTCAATACTTGAGACTTTTGTATTAGTACAAAGAATTGAATATCAACCACCCAACAAAAATATTTAATTGGTGCAAAAGTAATGTTTTGCCAAAGGGAATGTAAAGAAAAAGTAAAAATATACGGATTTTTAATTTCCGAGGATCTTAAATTCTACGCGTCGGTTAAGTTCACGGCCTTCATCTTCATCATCATTAGAAGCTAAAGGCTGCTCTTCTCCGTAGCCCATAGCTTTCATTTTAGAGCGATCAATTCCAGCATTTGCCAGATAATCTACTACCGCCTGGGCTCTTCTTTGAGATAACCGTTTGTTGAAATCTTTCGATCCTGAACTATCTGTATGTCCGGAAATTTCCACCATCACATTTGGGTTTTGCGACAGCATGTCTTTTAATTTATTTAATTCTGGTGAAGAAGCTTCCGTGAGCGTTGCTTTTCCATAGTTGAAATAAATATTTCTTAGCACTGATTTATAACCAACTTTTAGTGGGTCAAGATTTAAAAGGCGACGTAATGTTTGTGCGCTGCTGCCGGCTTGTGGAATATCCACCGAAATGCTTTTATACATATAGCCCTCTTTCTGCACATTTAGCTGATATTGTTTTCCTGCATTATTATCATTAAAGGTAGCTTGATATGTTCCTTGATCCACTTTACTCATGTTTACCGGAAGGCCTTCCGCACCTAACAATTCAATGGAAGCATCAATAGGATTCTTGGTGTTTTCATCTACTACTCTTAGCAATAGCGTAACTGGCTGTAGAGCAAGTTGCGGTTCCGGTTCCTGGATAACAGGATCAGGGGTTGGCTCAGGCTCCTCAATAATTGGATCAGGTTCTTCGATCACGGGATCAGGCTCTGGTTCTGGTTCTGGTTCAGGATCAGGGGTTGGCTCAGGATCATTATTTGCTGTGACGGGTCTATCTTCTTTTATTTCATCAGAAAGCCATACCTGATAAACATCCGTAAAACCTAGCCCATCCTCTCGTGCTGAAGAATACCACCCTCTTTCACCATCCGGAGTACTTACAAAGAATACATCATTATCCGGTGTATTAATAGGATATCCAAGATTTATTGGTTCGCTCCATGTTTGAGTTGCGCTATCATAAACGGATTTGTAAATATCAAACCCACCCATTCCTTTGTGTCCTTTACTACTGAAATAAAGTGATTTTCCGTCGTAATCGATAAATGGACCATCCTCATCATAAGGAGTATTGATAGACGGCCCCAAGTTTTTAGCAGAATTCCAATTCCCTTTTCTATCACGAGTTGCGACAAAAATATCTAATCCACCCAGAGATCCTGGTCGGTTACTACTGAAAAAGGCAATCTCACCATCCGGAGATAATGAAAATGAATTTTCCGTATAGCTGGAATTTATAGGTGCATCCAAGGCTACTGGTTTTGACCAGGTACCATCAGGTCGATATTCAGAATAATAAATATCTCCTGCGTTGGAGTCACGATAAATATAAAGCTCTTTACCATCAGCAGACAAAGCCAAATTTGAATCATGGAAGGAAGTATTTACTACTTCACCAATGTTAGTGGAATTCAGCCATTGTCCATTTTGTTTGGTGCTGATAAATATATCTTCAAAGTATAAGTTGTCATCATACACATCGGGGTTAAGGTTGCCGTCACCCCTACGTGTAGTAAAAACGATCATGGTTTCATCTGCATTTAATACCGGACTAAAGTCATCCCATTCTGAATTGATTAACCCTCCAGCATTTTCTAACCGGTAGTTTCCCGGGTTTGCAGTATATTCTATTCCGTTTTTACATTCAAAGATCTTTCGATTTACTTCCTCCACAGAGGTATAATCTTCTCCCCTGTAATTTGATTGTTGATTAGCTTTTTCTAAATACTGATTATAAAATTGGATTGCCTGGTCAAATTTCAGTCCATATTGAAGTGATTGACCGATTAAGAACAACAGGTTAAATTGATATTCAGGATCTGCCTTATACACCCGAGCTAAATATTCTGTAGCCTTAGATTTGAAATTGGTTTCAAGGGAAGTACGACCCGCCATGTAATTGGCCTCAATATTCGTAGGGTCAAGATCAGCCGCCTGAACGTATAATTCATTTGCCTGGATGATTGCCCGCGTATTAAAATAGGTCTCGTTGGCTATCTCGAGGAAATCCTGGGCCATCTGTGCATTCTCATCTTGTGCTTTCACACTAAATGCCGCCAGACAACTAAACAAAGTGATTATTAAAAGTTTACGAACCATTATGGCTAAATAAAAATACCCTACATTTGAAATTCAAATATTCCAATTTGCTCGCTCAATTTAAAATTGATTTTCAGCAATATCAAATAATTGTAATATATTTAGTTTATTACTTTAAAAGTAAAACTTTAAATAGTTAAAAACCAATTACTTATGAATAAAATAATTTCTTGGTTTATAGTAATTGATTATTTTCTATCTGTAATATTTAATCTTTTTTGTAAAAAAAATAATGTCAACCGACAAAGAATTTAAAATTGAATTTTTTAAAGTTATTTTTGTCAAAATAATCATTTTATTAAAGATTTCGAACCTATCAATTATAATTTTTAAAGAACGGGGAAATAGATGAAGATTAAAGAGGCCAGGTTTATAAAGAGCAGTGCAAAATATAAGGATTGTCCGGAGGGCAATTTGCCGGAATATGCATTTATCGGACGATCCAATGTGGGTAAATCCTCATTGATCAATATGTTGACCAATCGCAAAAAATTGGCGAAGACATCTTCTAAACCTGGAAAAACGCAATTAATTAATCATTTTCTTATTGATGACAATTGGTACATTGTGGATTTGCCAGGGTATGGATGGTCTAAAGTGAGTAAAAAATTGAAGGCTTCATGGGGAGTGATGATAGAGGACTATTTACAAAAGCGGGAAAACCTGTCATGCCTCTTTATTTTACTAGATAGCCGACATGATCCACAAAAAATTGACTATGACTTTATTCAATGGGTAGGTGAGCAGGGGATACCGATGGCTTTGATTTTTACCAAAATAGATAAATCGTCTAAAAACCAATTCCAATCTACCAAAGCGAAGCATGTAAGGGAGTTAAAAAAGCTATTTACGACATTACCAGAAATATTTTCAACGAGTGCAGAAAAAGGTGAAGGGGGTGATGAGGTGATAGATTTTATAGTAAAAGTGAATGAAGTATATCGAAAAAGCGAATAATTAATTTTAACTATTCATTTTTCGTATAAATTTGCCTTCCGTTAATTATAAACAGATATGACTTTTAACGACATCGCAGCAGTTTCAGGAAAACCTGGACTTTATAAAGTTGTCAAACCAACCAGAACAGGTTTGATATTGGAATCATTAGATGCTAATAAAGCTAAACTGATCACTGGGCCTCACCATCGAGTGTCCTTATTGGCAGAGATTTCAATTTTTACTACTGATATTGATAAGACCATTCCGTTGGAGGATATTTTTATCACCATCAAAAAGGAGTTTGGAGAAGACCCTGGAGTTGACGCTAAGTCTGACAAAGAGGAGTTGTTTGCCTTTTTAAAAGAAATAGTTTCAGATTACGATCCGGATAGGGTATATGCCAGTGATGTAAAAAAATTGTTAAACTGGTATGAAGTAATTTTCAAATTGGCTCCGGAATTACTGGAAGAGAAGAAAGAGGAGAAAAAGTCTGAGAAAAAGGAGGAAACAAAAGCTACGCAAGCTAAAAAATCGGCTACCAAAAGCATAAATAAGGAAACTAAAAAGGCTACTCCAAAACCAACGAAGTCGGCGCCTCCTAAAAAATCAACAACGCAAAGAAAATCAGGGGGATAATTTTTTATATACCTTAAAATACTTTTCAATTCCATTTTGAAGTGAGAGAGTGCCTTGAGCAAGATTCAAGGCATCAATTTTACCATTACTAAGCAAATCCATTAGTTGATTGGCAACTTTTTTGTAATCATTTTGGTCAAACTTCTCTACTAATAAAACGCTGTTTGACTGCTTGGCCAACAACTCCACATCTCCCCAATTTATATTCGTGATTACCGGTTTGTTGAGGGCAAGAGCTTCTCCCATTTTTGTAGCAGACGAAGCTTTTTTAGAATAAGAGGGTTTGATAAATAGAATGGAGGCATCACTATAATCAATAAAATAGGGTACAAAAGATCGTTCAGCTTTAGTAACGACAATTTCTGAATGAAAAAAGTCAGGATGAGTAAAGTGTTGTGCAGTTTGATTAAATATTTGGTGCTGATTTGATGCTTTCCATTTTCTTAATTGCAATTCATTTAAAAGGACCTCAATTTCTTTTGTCAGGAAAATAAATTGAGATGATATTTGTGAATTAAGCGTCGCTTCAAAGAAATCTAGCATTTCTTGTAACATATACCATGTGCCCAAAGAGCCAACATAAATGATTTTCAATTGAAAATCGCCCTTTAATTTATGATTCAATTCTTCTTTCCAGCTGGGAAGTATCCTGGAGCAATTGAATAATTCCAGGTCAGTACAGCAGGGAATGGTAAAAATTTGGTGATCTGATGATTTGATGATTTGTTGATTTTCTTCTTTCACTAGAGTTTCGGAGGACAAGGTTGTTGCGTATCCGGATTGTTCAGGAGGAGAAAGTATGTTTTGTATTTCTTCCTTGGCAGTATCAGTGAGTGAAATGATGGCATCGGCCTGTTCGAAGAAGTCTAATTCCTTTCGTTTAAAATAATTAAATATCAGTTTATATAAGGGGTTTTTGGTGTTCCAAATTTTTCCTTCGACACGCTCGTCCGCCCAAAAACCTCGCATATCAAATAGGAATTTTATATGATACTTTTTTTTGAGTTGTAAGCCTATTAAGGAGGTGAGGTAACTTCTGCAATGGACAATTTGAAACGCATGCTCCTTCACCAATTTTTTACAAATTTTGGTTAAAACGCTTAAGTCAAATAATGTGGAAAGAACAGGTGGCCGTTTATGATAAAACAATGGATGCCAATGGATATTTTTGTTACCGATGGTTTCTTTGATTTCGCTTTCTTTTTGATCAAAAGCCTCTTTTTTTTCAAAGCTAACAATATGGAAAGTGACCCCTTTTTCTTCCAAACCAAGGATATAAGGCAGAATTTGTGACTGCCCCAAAGGGTCAGTAAGGCCATCATAAGTGAGGTAGAGGGAGGTCATGATCAAAAATAGTAAAAGGTTTTATAATCGTAGTATGTCTTTAAGTCAGTTGTGAATAATTCTGTATAAAGTTCATAACTCCAAAAACTTTAAGCGTTTTGGACAAAAAGATTCATCAATCAGCATCCATTAATTAAAACATACGGACAACTTTGCAATTAGATGCCCATCTAATTATATTTAGGTAAGCATCTAAAATATTTTTGATGCCCATGTAAATAGCAAAACATACAGTAAAACATACTTTTTCATCATGTACATATATTACAAAGTAGCAGAAAGAGCTCAGCCTGGCACCAAAGGCGGTGGTAAAAAGCAGTACATAGCCATGGCGACCAAACGCCAAAAAGTTAATCTACAAGAATTAGCCGAGGAAATCAGCATGAAGTGTACGTTAAGCAATGCAGATGTGATAGCCACCATTACTGCTTTGGAAGAGGCCATTGTAGACAACATAAAAATGGGGCGAAGCGTGGAGCTGGGCAGTATAGGGATCATCACACCTCAGATCAAAAGTGAGACACGGGATGAAGCAAAGAAAGTAAATTTCAAATGCATCAAAGAAGTGAAGCTTTCTTTTAGAGCAGGAGTGAAAATTAAAAAGCAATTGAGAGATTGTGAGTTTAAGAAGGTGGGGTGATAAATATGGAAAAAGAAACAATATTTTATTTTGGTCATCCAAAAGCCGGATCAACCTGGTTAGGTGGGTTTATGGCGGGATTATCAATAGATATGGGATTGGATTTTTTTTATGGACAGTTTGTCCTACCAAAAAATCAGAAAAAGCTATCGGAGCATCGATATGAAGTTATCATTAGTCAAAATTCTAATTATCAGGTATTACAAAAATTGAAATACAATTATAGAGGATTTCATGCTATCCGAGATCCAAGGGATATTTGTGTTTCATCCTATTTTTCTTATAAAAAAACGCATCCATTAG
>JBNLGO010000124.1:0-11052 GCA_050306095.1 Cyclobacteriaceae bacterium | reverse complement strand
CATAGGCATATCCATTGGAAGCTTGTTGTACAATTGTAGGTACAAATAAATTATCACCATCAAAATCCTGGTCATTTGATTCAACATCTACCCGTACCGTATTTCCAACAGAAGTTGTGGCATAATCATCCTCTGCAGTAGGTCTGGTGTTGCCACCTAATAAACATATTGTTTGTTCATTGGAATATCCACCAGTAGATCCTGTAAATCCAAAGCGAAGATCAGTTTCACCTCCAAAAACACCATCAATCATGTCATCGGTGTGAGTCATGATCAAATTATAGTTGTAGTCTTCCGCATTTACAATATCAGGATCATAAGCATCCGCAAACATATTGAGTGATTGTGTCCCGTCGTTATTTACAACCCATTCAATTTTAAAAGCGTAGCAACTGTCATTTTCTACATTAGCATTATCTCCCCAAACATTTCGTGGTAAAAGGGGAGCCAATCGATTTGTCGTTCCATCAGGAGCTTCAATATCTTGTTGCTCATTGTAAATGTCTCCATTGTAAACAACAGCAGTGTGATCCCATCCATAGTAAGGACTTCTTGGTGGATTATTTCCCTGGTTATTCCCATCCTGTACATCACTATTGTTGTAGGTGTCAAACTCAATACCTACCGAAGGGGTAATTCTTTGATTCCACTGGGGGTTGGAATTGTGCTCGGCAAAGCCTAAACCACCACCTGCATCACCGGTAGCACCTTCCTGCGTATAAGGTCCTATTGTAACACTTGGATCATCGATTGTGTCTCTTGGGTCATTGTGAATCACGAAACCAAATCCATCAGCTCCGTTTCCATCTTTGTTACCAAAATACATCACAAAATAGAGTGTAGTATCTTGGCTAAAGTCTCCTTTATCTCTAAACCATACGGAACCAAACTGATTGGTGAGGTCTTGTGTAATAGTAAAGCAGCGTTCCGAACGTTTTACCGCATCATATTTTGGAATAAATGGAGTTTGCGCTATGCTATTTTCCGCAAAAAACAAGAATATAAAAAAGACCAGCCAGATCGTGATTCTCATGTCTTTTCTTAAACAATCACCCAATATCATAATTCTTCTTTTAAAAATAGTCGTAAAAATACTACTATATATACCTTTATTACAATTTAGGTGAATCATTTAGGTTGTTCTATTGGTTTAGTTAGAATGCTTTGAGACGATATTAATCAATATTTTAAAGCATTTTTTAAATATTCATATAAATATTCATTTTTCAAACCAAAACCTAACATGTTCATTCTAAAGATAAATATAGTTTTTTCAGGGTTTTAAGGGGAGGTAGATAGGGTTTATCGTTTTGACGGTAGATAATGTGCGATAAAATATTAGAATCCTTACATTGTTTGAATTTCTACCGCATAACCGTAATACTTCCTGTGTGAACTTCGGTAGCATTACACTTAATTACGAAATAATATGTCTCTTCCGGAAGTTCAGCGCCATTATAGGTGGCATCCCAATCATTATTGTAGGTAGGTGCTTCAAATACCTTCTGGCCACTCCGGTTTATGATGACAATAGGACAACCGGCAAAAGCATCTAAGTTTTCGATAATCCAAGATCCGGTATTTGAGGTGAATACTGGTTCAGCCTCCACTTTTATAGTCCTGTCACCTTCTACTATTATCTCCACCTGATCTTCTCCTGAGCAATTGTAGGAGTTGTAACCTATAACGGAATATACTGTTGTAATAGTAGGTGTTGCTATAGGGTTAGATGAATTTGGGAAATCCAAATTGTCTGTAGGTGTCCATTCATACGTTTCTGCACCCGTAGCTTCAAGCTGAACAGCTTCATTCTTTTTGACCCTGCTATTTGGGGTGATAATCTCCACATTTACTCCTGGTATGATAGCCACACTGACTTGATCAGAGGAATTACATACATTACCTTCTAAAGTGGCTGTAACGGAGTAATTTCCTTCCGTAGTCACCAAAATATCCGGACTAGTACTGCCTGTTGACCATTGAATGTCTGCAAGAGTAGGATCAACTGAAAGTTTGACCGTATCAAAATCACACAATTCGATTGAATTGCTGGTTTTTGCCTGATCATCCACCAATATGGCGATCCCTTGTGATTGTGCTACTGTGATGGTTTTTTCCATTCTATCACGACAGTATTGATTGCCATATGATACTGTTAAAGCAACGGTATAATCACCAGGTGCTGTATAAACCCAAGTGGGCTCGAATTCTTCTAACAAATTATCATTTCCAAAATCCCAAATGTATTGAGGCGTTACATTCGGACTCACATTGGAGGTGTTGGTAAATTGAACGGTTTCATTTAAACATGCAGTAGCATTGACATCAAAAGATGCTACAGGAGCAGTTACTTTTGTAATGGTGTAGGTATTGCTGGTACTACTACATGTATAATCGTTCGTAAATGTCACATAATAACTTCCCTCATTACTGGTAGCTATTTGATTTCCAGAAGAGCCAGATAGTACCTGATTGTTGTAATACCAGGTATAAGACCCATTTGATAAATCACTTACTGTCAAAACATTTTGCGTGCCTTCACAGAATTTATCTCCTTGTGTAGCTGTGATTTCCAGTGCAGGCACAATACTTATATCTATACTCTTTTCAACTGGATCTGTTCTACATCCTCCTTCTTCTAAAACCAGTGAATATCTTCCTGCATCTTTTCCTGAAGCATTGTTCACCTGGAGCGTTGGCCCTACAAAGGTATTGCCATCTGGTGTGGTCCAATAATAACTTACTCCATCAACTATACTCGAAGAAAGGTTTAATGTTCCACCTTCACAAACGGCATTTGGACCTGAAATGGTAGGTGTAGGAGGAAGGGTGCTGCCGCCTTGTACTACATTCACAGCATTGGAAGTGCTTGAACACCCATCAGCATTTGAAATAGTGACTGTATAGTTTCCCGCTAATGATGCGTTGTAGGAAGGCTCAGTATTAGTGACATTAACCCCTGCATCAGATGAAACCCAATTGTAGTTTACTTTTAAGGCTTTTGTTGCATTAAGAACAGATGGTTTGTTAGCGCAAATTGGATCAGGGTTGGCAGGCCTGATTTGAGAAGTCACACAATGTTGATTTCGCAATACATGCACTCTGTTGAGTCCATCTACTGTATAGCCAATGTCAGGTTTACCATCGCCAGAAAAATCAGCAATTTTTACATTTCTTTGATATTCATTATCCCCAACTGGTACACTAGCTAATGAAAGATTCCCCGGGGTAGATTGATTTTCAAATATGGTTAAAGGAGCCGTGGCCTCATTAGAAGTTACAGCAATGTCTATTTTTCCATCACCATTGACATCACCAACATCTATACCATAAGGCAGGAGTGATGTTTCAAATAATAGAGGTGTAGAGAAAGACAAAGAATTGGAAGTACTTTGATTTAAAAGTATATAAACATTATTGACAAAATTAGCGACAACAATATCCATGTCTCCATCCAAATCAAAGTCGCCAGTAGCGAGATTCACCAATTCACCTTGTACTCCTATTCTAACCGGATCATCAAAAATCAATGTTCCGTTATTACTTCGATTTAATGCCACATATACATCAGAAGAAAGGTTGGATCCAAATATCACATCTGGTTTGCCATCTTTATTCATATCAGCAATATCAAGACCTAATGTAATTCTATCAGATTTAAGAAGAACCCGGTTAGTTGGTGAAAAGTTAAAATTTCCGGGAGTGGAATTGTTTTTGAAAACATGTACAAATGAATTACGCTGGTCAGTCATGATGATTTCTGGTAATCCATCATTGTCCATATCGTGAATTTTAATTCTACGTGAACTTGCCTGTGTAGAAGATATATTAATAGAAAGTGTAACTACCGGATCAAACTTGATAATACTTGTACTGGAAGATGTGTTTCTAAATAGATATAGTCTATCCGCAATATTCCCACTTTTACCAACTACAATGTCTTTTTTACCATCTCCATCTAAATCGCCACAAGATATATTTCTCGTTTGTTCTCCAATCAGAAAGTTGTTGTCATCATAACGAACAAAGCTTATGTTGGACTGGCTGGCAGGCGTAGAGTTAATGTAACCGGTGATAGGAGTGTTTTGATTTATGGCATTTGTAGTAAATATGTCATTTAAATCATCCCCGTTAAAATCACACACACACATGTCAAACAATCCGTCTTCTTCCTGAATGGATATTTTTTCAGCTAACCGACTTGCATCTATATTGCCACTTCCATTAAAGCTTAATAAATATTTTTCATTTGAATGTCCTGTCAATCCCGAAGTTGTATTTGTAACGGAGATTTGATCATAAGTAGTGCCAGGAGGGACAATAACTTCCAGAGTGGAGGTAGAAGCTGTTACTACTCTTGCTTGTACAGCGCCAAAATAGACTATGTTATAACTTGCAGTAGCTGAAAAACCATTTCCCGATATGGTGACAATTTCACCAAGTGTAGATGAGGTCTTGTTAAGTGAGTTTATATCTGGTTTTTGCGCAATTACATTGAAAGAGATAAAAAAAACTGCAATTAAAATGAAATAATAAGTCTTCATGTTTCTTGATTTTATGGAGGCCTATTGGACGGTTAATACCCACATGTCGGTAAAGATTGATGTAATTTGTCTGAACCTTTCCATAGTGTCATCACATTCCTGACGGTTATCCTCACTGTAGAATAAGTAAACATAATAGTCTGTGGTTTGTGATATGTATCCAAACTTGGTATAGAAACCTTGCATAAATAGTTTATCACTATATTCTTCAGCTTCGCGATAACTATTAAATGTGCCAACAATTACATAATATCCTTTATCGAGCTCTAATAGGTGGTCACCTTTTGTAACAACTTTCGGCCCGATATAGATACCACTTTCATCTCTTGTTGTAACCTCATCATTTTGAGGTGCATCAAAAGTAGATAGAATGGATGGTTCTTCCTTAGGTTCAGGTTGTTTCTGAGTTCTAGTCTGTGTCTGGATTTGTGTTGGATTTGTTACTTGCTGCTGTTGTGTTGTGTCTTCATCCGTGTAACCTTCCATAAACTTGTCAATATCAATCTCATTTGTATCGGTTTGAGTTGTAGTTTCCGTTTTAGTAGTTTCGGTAGTAGTTGTCTCAGTAGTAGTAGTTTCAAATGGATCGTTTTGAACTTTGTAGAGGTTTTGATTTTGCGTTTGCTGCTGGGTATTGCCCCGCATGGTATTCAGCATCTGTCTCCTTCTCGTATAAAAATCCTTCTTGTTCTTTTCTTTCTCCGTTTTTCCGAAAATCAATCCGAGATGAAATTCATGGGAGCCATTATTGAAACCGCTTACTGATGCAACTCCTAGTTCGTATGCATAGCCAAACCGGAAGTTGTCTTTTATATTTAAACCAAAAAAAGCAGAGGCCCCATAATCCAATCTGTATGATCCCCCCACCCAAACAAAATTTTTAAGAATGAATCTTAGGCTACCTTCTATTTGGTCATCAAAGTTTTCGAAATAATGATAGGAAAACCATGGGTCGATGGCGAAGGTTTCTTCTGACACTTCAATTTTGTAATTAATAGTAGCCATTGCGGTTCCCATGGGGTTAAAATCTCCGATCTCAAAATCTTCAAAACCATAGGAGCGGGTTTTAAAAAGCTTTGGAAGAGATACCCCAAGATTAAAGCCATTATTGTGGTATAAAAGCCCAGCATTTCCATCAAGAAAAATATTGTTGTCTAATGCTGAAATGAGTATTGGATCGGTTCCCACATTAACATTAGAAAAATCAACACTGTTAAAACCGGCTCCGCCTGAAAAAGCTAAACTTAGATAATGATTATTTTCGTCGATACGCGCCCTGAATCCCAAAGTAAGTAATGCTGTATTTGTAGAGACTATTCCTCGTGTATCATGTACAATGTTTAACCCAAAGGGCACTGCATTTCCGAATACAGTATGGAAATTAAAATAGTTGGTCACTGGGGCGCCATCAATTCCTGTCCATTGCTGTCTTCTGCCAGCAAAAACGGCGGGTCTGTTTTCATATCCTGCAAAGGCAGGGTTCAATGTATAAGGGTTAAAAAACTTTTGGGAATTCAGTGGTACCTCTTGACAGTATATATCATGAAAAAAAAATAAAAAGAAGGGTAATATAATTAAAAAAGCTTTATTCATACATTCCTCTATATCACTGCATTACCTATTGGTGTTTATTGTAACCAAATAATAAGATGCGTGTAAGAAATTTTATAACATCAACCTAATTTTTGGCTATGTCGCAAGAATACTGAAAAATACTGAAAATATAGGTTTATCAATGAAAGTTCTTGGTTGCATCTCTTCGAAAAATATTACTTAAATGCTAAATATTCGAATAATCCATCAATAATTTTTTAAATAAAGTGGTCACACACTATTTAAATTGTGAATACATGTAGTGTTTAATGTAAATATTTGAAACAATATTCCGTTTTAATTTTTTTCTTTAATATTATAAGTAAATATTTAGGACTTATTTAAAATGCATGATTAAGAGAAGTATAATCGTTCTTTTATTTACACTGATGAGTGTGGTGGCCTATAGTCAGGTAGAAATGGGACTGCGATTGGGAGCAAACGTATCAAGGAGTACCTTTGATAATGATATATATAAAAAATTCACAAATTCAAACTTAAAATTTGGTAAGTTACTAGGAGGGATTGTCTTTGTGTTTGAAAACCCAAAGAAGGACAAATATGCCCTTCAAACAGAATTTTATGTAGAGCAAATAGGTCGAAATGTAAAAGTGAATGGCTCATTTGGAGATTTTACATTGAATAGAGCGGTCTATAATTATATTCATTGGCCCATGATGTTTAGAATGCGATTTAAATCAAGTGGTTTTGATTTTTATGCGTTATTAGGACCCCAGGTAAGTTATTGGTTAGGAGGGAAAGGTGTTATTACAAGATATGATCAGAGTAGAAATACGTATAATAAGTATGATTATAAAATCAATTTTGGTGAACCCATAGATGATTTTGGGAATATGAACATGGTTGATTTTAACAGGTGGCAGTTAGGGATTTCTTTGGGAGGAGGAGCTCTTTATGAAATCAATGATGTAAGCCGGGTAGCTATTGATGTCAGACTATATTTGAGTCATACCTATATGGGGACAAAAGAAAGTGGAGTAATTCCGAAACTTGGATTTACTGATAATTTTGAATCCACCAATCAGGTGTTGGAAGTATCAGTGATTTACACTTTTGATTTTTATCAAATGATAAAATATGCAAAAAACAAATACCATTAATTATAACTCCATTTGCTTGTAATTTCAATTCAATCTTGACAGGTTTGGCTTTATTTCCTATCTTCTAATTAAATCTGGTTTCAAACTTCTTTACGCAGCATATATGATCAATAATAAAGGTTTTGATGAAAGTGAAATTGGCAAATTTCAGGAGGAATTGAAAAAGGGTAATGGTGTTTATCAATTAAGAAATTCCAATGATAACAATGATGAATTTGTAAATTTTTTCTTTTTGGGAAAATACCAGGGAAAAGATGTGATTTACGATGCAGCCTTGTACACCTTAAAACTTCATCATCAAAGTGAAATGTATGAAATAGCAGAACATGAAGCTGCTAAAAAATTCCCTCATTTTAAGAAGATAGAATACGAAGAAGATGAATTTGGCGATATAAAGATGTTGGATGATCTGGAAGAAGAGATAGGTCTGTTTATGTCAGAAAAAATGTTGGAGATGGAGGAAGAGGAAACCGTAAAGGTGAAAGAATTTTGCGAAATTGATCCTAATATTTCCTTCGGAATTGGGGTAGATGTTTGTCTAAATGTAGAAGCAGTAAATGACGATATCATTAAAAAGTTCATCAAAGATTTTAATGATGATGAATTAAAGCTGGATAACACAATGTACTCCTTTCAAATGGAAGAGGAAGATTTCGATGATTAAATAAGAAAATATTTTGTAGCTTTTTGATAAAACTTCAAGGCATTTTTTGACAAATCATTTATTTCAGAAAGGTCATGTTTTCTGGCCAGTTTATAGAATTTGTTTTTTAATAATTGCTCCTGAAAAACCTGGTCATCCAAAGATTTAACCTCTGCATAATTTTTATCAATGTCATGAATCCAGGGTGATTTGCCTATGTAAACATAATCATCCTTGAATTTTTTGTAATTGACCATGATGTTTCCTTTAAATCTGTTTAAAGGCTTTCCTTTTAATATAAAATTGAAACTATAAAAATTACCCCACCATACGATCGTTCGCATGGCAAGAATGTTGTCTTTTTTGAAATGAGCCGGGTGGTCTAGCACAAGGTAGGGGAGACCATGATAATTTTCACCTTTACTAATTTTTCCTTCTTGAATTTTAATGCCATGAATGGGATCTTTTTTTAAGAAATTATCAATACTTTCCCTTACATTAACGAGTTCGCTAAAGAGCGATTTTACCATTTGATTTTTTCTGATGATTAATTCTGAAGAAGCCAGAAAATCAATATCATCATTGCTAAAAGCATTATTTTGCATTTTAAAAAAGTGAATCCGGTTTTTGAATTATTTTAAGTATAACCATGTGTTTATCCCCGTCTTCATCTTCTGTAGTGATCCTAAGAATGGGGTTGTCTAAATTCGTATTCTTATCTATGTTAATAATTGTGTTTCCGTTTAATTTATCATTAATGGATTCCCTCAAATCTTCTAGTACATTGGCTAGTTCCACTTCTAGCGGGCTGGGATTATAGGCTGTCGTATTCATAACATGTTTGTTGAAAAATTACCATCTGATTAATGCTGAAGCCCATGTAAACCCACTTCCAAATGCGGCAAGGCAAATCAAGTCATTCTCTTGCACTTTACCTTCCTCCCAGGCTTCGCTTAGTGCGATCGGGATGGATGCTCCAGTCGTATTTCCATATTTCATAATATTGTTAAATACCTTCCCCTCACCCAATGCCAACTTTTGTTCCAGGAAGTTGGATATCCTCAAATTTGCCTGGTGTGGTATAAGTAAGTCAATATCTTCTTTGTTCAAGCTATTTGCTTGCAATGCCTCCATGATAACTTCTGTAAATCGTACAATAGCATGCTTAAATACAAGATTGCCATTCATGTGGGCTCTTACCGTTACATCATCTACCATTTCCTTTGTTAGGCGCTCTTTACGGCTACTTCCGGGATCTTTCACGTACAATTCTTCGGCATAATCACCATCCGCATGTAAATGGGTAGATAAGACCCCTTTATTTTTTTCTTCGGTTGGTTGAACTAAAACTGCGCCAGCCCCATCTCCAAAAATAACTGAGACGTTTCGGCCACGTGTATTCATTTCTAAGGCAGAAGACTGAATCTCTGCTCCAACAACCAGAATGTTTTTATACATCCCTGATTTAATGTATTGATCAGCCACGGAAAGGGCATAAATAAATCCTGAACAGGCATTTCTGATATCTAATGCGCCAATACCCTGCAAGCCTAGTTCACGTTGCATTATAACTCCGGACCCAGGGAAATAATAGTCAGGAGAAATCGTCGCAAAAACAATGAAATCGACCTCTTTGACATCTACTTTAGCCCGCTCAAGAGCTACTCTTGCTGCACGAGCAGCCATATTGCCTACTGTGTCTTTATCCGGGTTGAAGAATCGTCGCTCCTTTATTCCAGTACGTTCCTGAATCCACTCATCACTGGTTTTAACTATCTTTTCCAAATCAAAATTGGTCACCACATTCTCTGGCACAAAATGGCCTACTCCTGCAATTCTGGAATTATTCATGTCCGTAATTTTAAGTGATAATTTTAACTAAGATAATATTATTAAACAATGGAAGGAAAAGAAAATATATGGTTAGTTAAAAAGTGTGTAATTACCCAATTGGTCTGCAGGCGTAGAAAACTCAATGAGATCCGGCTGGTCAGTATTTGCGTTGTTGACTCTAGGGGAAACCGTATAGGCGGTCATTTTATCTGAATCATAAGGTTTTAATAAGTCAATATGGTCCTCAACGCTTAGAGAATCATCAAGCCAAAGCGCCTCGTTTTTCGGGTTGAGTATCACGGGCATCCGCTCATGGATATCTGATACGGTGTTATTGGCTGTGGTAGTAATGATGGTAAATGTGTGCATTATTTCTCCTTGCTCTGTGTCAAACTCTTCCCAAAGACCGGCAAAAGCAAATAATTCATCGGTCTTTAATTTAATACGATAGGGGATTTTAGTTTTTTTGCCGACCACCTTCCATTCATAAAAGCCATCCGCAATAACCATACATCGATGACTCCTAAGTGCATTTTTAAAAGAAGCTTTTTGTGCAAGTGTTTCTGCTCTGGCATTAAATAACTTGGAGCTTACCGACTTGTTTTTCGACCAGCTTGGGATTAATCCCCAATAGAAATTGGAAAGACCTTCCGGGCTTTCGTTGGTAATAACGGGTAATATTTGAGTGGGAGCGGCATTGTACCTACTTTGGTAGTTGCTTGGCACTACTACCTTAAATCGTTCTTTAACTGCTTCTGCCTTGGCAACAATGGTGTATCTTCCGCACATAGTGATTTAATAAGCTTGTAAATTATTCTAATTCTAAGCTATTGGCAAATTCTACCGCTCGTTTTTCTGACCAATAGAAGTTTTTATTGGTAAAAGTGGAAAAACCGACATGTCCTCCTTTGGTTGGGTTTTCAAAAAAGAGGTGCTTGTGGTGTCTGGCGATATTTTTCGGGAAACATTTTTTTGAAAGGAAAGGGTCATTACTCGCATTGACTAAAAGAGTAGGAGTGGTGATTGATTCCAGGTAGTTGTGAAATCGTTGCATATTCGTTACCCCCGCGTTCCAGGGCATCGTCGCCCAGGCCGTGCTCGCGACGGTCGCCACCTTCGCCGGCATGTTCCTCGCGTACCGCTTCGGGCTGATCAAGGTCACGGCGAAGTTCCGCCGGATCATGACGATGATGATCTTCGGCTACATGTTCGACATTCCGGGGTTCCAGGGCAACGCCACGTTTGATACATCCAAGAACGCCGTCTGGACGGCGCACTGCGTGGGTCCGTTGAAAATGGACGGTTACGATGGCAAAGA
>JBNLGO010000123.1:0-11229 GCA_050306095.1 Cyclobacteriaceae bacterium | reverse complement strand
GGTGCGAACCCATCTTCCCAGGCTGTCAGGACCATCATAAGTAAATTTTTGAAGGTTTTTGTAAACCTTTGTAAAGGTGAGGATGACTACATCCTCTGCGTCATGATGGTCGCTAAGGTAGCGCATCGCAATTACATAAAGATCCTGATAGAATCGATTAAACAAGAACTCCTCTGCATGTCGGTCTCCCGTTTTGCAGCGTTTTATTAGTTCTTCTTCGTGTAGTATCAATTCTTTCACAGTGGTTAGTTTTCAATGTCAGAACCTCTCGGAATATCAATTGGTTGCCTGGGTGGTAAAAAGAAATTAAAAAGATGTCAGTCTATTAATGATTTTTGATTAATTGAAGCCTCTACTAATTTAGTAATTTGAATAAATCAAAAGTTGTGTGTTTTCCAGGCACCATTTTATCTAAAACAGTTTGTGTAATGAGTTTATTGATTTTCACATTATAAATATCTTGATTATTTAATTCACAGCGTGGTAAAAACTGAATCCTGAATATGTATTGACTAGTTCCATATTAATTTAGGAGAAATACGGAAGCAGGTGCGAATAATTAGAAAGTATATAAGTGTGTTAGATAAATAATATTTCCGTTTTTAATTTGAAATAATAATTGCCTGATAGGGTAAAAGTGTAATTTCTGTACCACTTCTAGCTACAGAAGAATAATTATTAATTAATATGTGCTCTTTAACATTTTTATCCATATCTGCGAGATTAATACTGGCTTCTGTTTCTGAAAAATTGAGAAGAACCACCATTTGATTTTCATCCAAAGTTCTTTTAAAAGCATAAATCTGTTCATGTTCTGGTTGAATTATCTGATAATCACCATAAATTAAAACTGGGTTATCTTTTCTGACCTTAACCATCTTCCTAAAATAGTTTAGACAACTTTCAGGATCACTGTTTTCAGAAAGGACATTAATTTTCTTAAAATTATCATTAACAGGCAACCAGGGTGTACCGGAAGTAAACCCAGCATTAGATGTAGTATCCCATTGCATAGGAGTTCGTCCATTGTCTCTGGATATAAAATTTAAATTTCTCATAAAATAATCCATATCCGCTCCTTCTGCCAGAGCCTTTTGATAACCATTTATTGCGGCAATATCCTGGTATTGTTCGATGCTATCAAAATTAATATTGGTCATACCTAGTTCATCCCCATAGTAGCAATAGGGGGTGCCACGCATACTTAATATGAATGTATTAAGCATTTTGGAACTAATTGCTCTGAATTCAGGATTGTCATTTCCATACTTGGAAACCATACGAGGTTGATCATGATTAGCCAGGAATACTGAAAGCCACCCTTTTACAGCAAAAGCACTATCCCATTTGGAATAGACTTTTTTAAACTCGGATAATTTATATCCATCAATATTGCTTCCGATATCAATGCCTTCAAAATGATAGGCCATTTGTAATTCATTTCTATCTGCATCAACTAAAGCATGCGCATCTGAAAATGTACTTCCAGCGCCTTCTGAAACAGCAAACACATCATATTTGCTTATAACTTCACGATTCATCTCTTGTAGATATGTGTGTAAATTTGGCCCCATCCCATAGTATTTAATGAAATTTTTTTCGTAGCCCACTGGAAGTTCCTTAAATGTGGTATCCTTTGATACAAACTGAAAGGCGTCCAATCGAAAACCATCAACACCCTTTTCTGCCCAGAATTTCATGATGTCATACACTTCCTGTCTGACCTTTGGATTTTCCCAATTGAGGTCGGGTTGCTGATCTGCAAAATAATGTAGGTAATAAGCATTTGTTGTTGAGTCATATTCCCACGCGTCTCCTTTTGGATCAAATAAACTATATCGGTAGGGTGGTTTACCTTTTTCTGCTGGCCACCAATGATAATAGTCCCGGTATGGATTGTCTCTCGAACTTTTCGATTGTATGAACCAGTTATGCTGATCACTGCTATGATTTACTACTACATCCATCACAAATTTAATATTCCGTGCATGCATCCCTTGAAGCAATTCATCGAAATCTTCCATAGATCCAAACTCCTCCATGATATTTCGATAATCACTTATGTCATACCCATTATCTGCATTTGGCGAACTATAAATAGGATTCAACCAGATCATGGTTACCCCAAGGCTTTTGATATAATCCAGTTTTTCAATAATTCCTCTTAAATCCCCAACTCCATTTCCGTCTGAATCTTTAAAGCTCCTTGGGTATATTTGGTAAATTATTCCTTCCTTCCACCAAGTTTTATTAATCTCAGCATTCTTTTTTTCTTGGTTTGATCTTGAAGTGCAGCCTGATAAAATGAATAGCAAAATGAGATAATAGCAGAAATATTTCATAGTGTGATAAATCAATAAATAAAATAAGCAGGTAAAGGAATGGGAATTGATATAATTAAGTTAAAAATCAATTGCTCAAAAATCTACTGTTATCTACAAAATTTTATCTGGAATTCTATTGTAATGAGAAGAATTGAAAACTTATTGAAAATGCTATTTATTATAATGAGAAATCACACGATAAATCAAAATGGTTTTTTTTACAATCAAATTATTCTTCTTTCCACTTTCTTACCCTCGCTTCCGTTTCACTTGGAAAATCATCAGGCACTTCCTGCGTCACCTTACCTGTTGCTGCCCATTCAGCTCCTCGTTGAAAGGTAGTAATAAAACCGACGCCTTCCATGCTGTAACCCATATGGCCTAGCATGGTATGAAAAACCCTGCCTTTACCATAATTAATAGTGGCAAGCATTGGTACATGAACTCCGCTGCCTTTAACACTTTTGTCCCACGGCGGGGCATTTTTTTCAGGGTCAGAATATGCAGTGGCTAAGAAGGTCATGTTTTCTCCAGGCCCTCTTAATCGGTCATGAAGTTCATCTTTGGCTTGCAGCCACTTTTCTGGAAGGCCTTTCATAATTGGGTGATCTGAGGCTCGGGTATCGATCACAAATTCGAACTGGACGCCATGACTGCCAGCTGCAAATGCAGAAGTGTCTCGTTGAATTTTTCCATCATCATCCATATAAACAAAAGGGCCGTTTTTTTCATTACGGTTACCCCAGCCTCCTACACCCGTCATTTTGTTATATTCCAGCCAGTCCCCCCAGGCATTATTAGCTGCATGAACTACCACAAGTCCTCCGCCATTGGCCATATATTTTTCAAAATTCTCCTTCGTCTTCTCAGGCCAATCCGCAGCCATCCATCCAAAATTATCAATGATTACATCATACTTGTCAAAATCAGGACTGTAATTCGGGTCAGGAGTAGGTTTATCAACAGGGGTAGTGGTCGATCCATTTTCTAATGGATACATGGTGAGCAACTCTTTGATATCTTCCAAGCCAATACTCTTGTCATAATGCGGCCCTTGCCAGGTATAGGCTGTGCGCGCGATGTCAACAGAAAACATTCCCGTTTGTTCCAAATAGTCTTTCATCATCATGGTAGTCTTAGGCCAGACTCCGTGATTACTTTGTCCATCAATGATTAGTGCCTTTAATGTAGATTCCATTTTTGTATCTGATTTTTGACTTTTGACTTTGCATCCAAAGCAAGTGAAGATAATCCCAAGAGCTATTATTACAGGTAGTTTTCGCATGACTAATATTTTAAAGTGTTTAAGTTATCACTTTTGCATATATCAAAGCTTTAATATTAATGGTTGAAATGTTTTGAACTTTACGTGAAGTGTTACCGTTTTTATTTTTTTGTTTCCTTTAACAATTTCAATCCCTTTAAGTCAATGAACAAATCCGCTATACTGCAAATGCCACAATTTTTTGAAAAATATATCTGCCTGGTGGAAGACATCGAATTGTTAGAAGCGTTGCAAAAACATCGTCATTGCCCCATAGAAATAGCAAAATTGAAACAACTTGCGGATCAAAAATATGCACCAGAAAAATGGACGGTCAAAGAAATATTGCAGCATGTAATTGATACGGAAAGAATAATGGCTTATCGTGCATTGCGGTTTTCAAGAAATGACAATACTTCATTACCTGGTTTTGAAGAAAAATTGTATGGCGCTGAAGCCAATGGTGCAGGTAGGTCGATTGATGATTTGTTGGAAGAATATGGGTTGCTGCGAAGTGCCAATATTTTAATGTTCCAAAATATGACCGATGAAATGTTGCTCAGGGGAGGAAAAAGCAGTGAAATTTTTATTACTGCTTTGGCGTTAGGCTACGTAATTGTGGGTCATTCGATGCATCATTGGGGGGTGATCAAAGAAAAATATTTTCCACTGTTAAAGTAAGAAAATTAAGTAACTACTTTTCCAGGATTTCAATGTTTGATTGAAAATCAAATTGAAGGTCTTCGTGCAATTTGCTGACCACCTTTTTTATGGATGTTAATTCGCGTTGATAAAGATTCAATAAGGGAATACTGCCTTGCATGGAAGGTTTCATCTTGCGCAATTTCATGCAAAAATAAATCAACAGCTCTACCTGCGTTTCTGGCTTTTTAGAATAACGAATATATTTCTTTATTAACCTCAGTATTTTGCGTACACTTTTTTTAATGTAGTAAAAGCTATTTGTATTGATTTCATCAAAAAGTTCGTCAACTTCAATTTTAATGCTTTCGATATAGGAGGCTTCATCTTTAGCTTCATAAAGCAAGTAAGTGAGCAGCTCTTTATTCTCTTTTTTAAATTTTGCCAGATGAAGACAAAGCGCAATTAATTCACTTTCATCCCGATGTGAAAGTTCTTGTTTTATCTCATGAACAGTTGCTGATTTCATTTAAAAGGATTCAACGTGTTTTATTTGGAAACAATTTACAACAAAATAAAATCAATGTTTTGAACACGTGGTAGTGCTGAAATGTAAAGTGTTAAATGACTGGGTATTTGATGTATAATTTCAAAAATTGAGTTTTTATGAAATGCAATTTCATGATAAATATTACTTTAAAAAATAAAAATAGTTCCTAAAAAAGATTGCAAAAATGTCATGTATGGTGTACGACTCAACCTTAAAAAAGGTAGATAAAATTAAGTTAAGTGTCTTAAAAGCAATTGTTTGTTAAAAAAATGGAGTGATAAATTAATAACAAATAACATTTATTATTATCAATTCAATAATGATATTAAAATCATTTAAATTTTTATTTTATTACATTATTTGCAAACCTAAAAGTGTTAATAAAAAGCCCGTATTATTAATAAATGATCTATTTTAAGTATCGAAATTTATCACATAACATTTTTTAACTAAAACTTAATACCATGATAGTAATTCAAGAATCTTACGGAACAATTGAATATGATGAAAAAGTTCCAGCTGTAATTGCGCATTTTGATAAGTTCATGAAGAGTGAGCAGTTCAAAGATTTTTTAACAAAAGGACTTGATTTTACACTTAAGAAAATCGAAGAAACCAAACGGGAGGTTTTGTGGTTAGCGGATACCAGAAATCACGCAGTGCAAGCTAATGACGACACAAAATGGGTAGCTGAAGAATGGAACCCACGAGCTTACAAAGGAGGGTTACGCCACGTAGCTTTCATCCTGCCTGAGAAAATTTTTGCGCAAGCTTCTGTTGACAACTATGCTAAGCACAATGATCAGCAACAGGAAGGGCAGATGATGGTTAAAATGTTTGATGACCTAGACAAAGCCAAAAACTGGTTTAAGGAAATCAATAGTTCAAAGGCTGTTTGAAAAACATTTTATGAGTAGCGCTGATTTAAAGTTTACCGAAAACAAAAAAGGATTTACATACAACCTAACCAGTTATGGTAAATACTTTGTTGAGTATGCAGGAAATCAACTACTCCCTGTAATGGATATTGGAGCCGCCTTTGGGGTGGCTACCATTCCAGCTTTAACGAATGGAGCAAAGGTCATTGCCGTGGATTTAGATTTTCGACATCTAAATTCGATCATGGTAGATGCACCCAGGGAGTACTTGCCAAACTTATCCTTATTAAACCTCAGGTTTCCGGATTTTTACTATCCAAATGATTCAATTTCCGGGGCGTATCTTTCCCAGGTATTGCCTTTTTTAACGGGGGAGGAAATTGAAATGGGAATGAAAAAATTATTTGATTGGATAGTTCCGGGAGGAAAAGTGTTCATTGTTTCTTTTAGTCCTTACCTAAAACATTGTGAATCATATATTCCTATATATGAACAAAAGTCTAAAGAGGGGGTAAAATGGGCTGGTTACATTGACGATCTCAAGAAATATAGTGTTGACAATCCAATTGCTAAAAATTTGCCCAACCAAATAAACCATGTTGATGTTCACGACATTGAGCGGGCGTTGACCGAGGCTGGTTTTGAAATTGAAATTGTCGAATATTTTGGAGATGAAAATGAAGACCTTCCTGAAGGATTAAAATTTGATGGTAGAGAACGGGTAGGGGCTGTAGCTACAAAGCCCTAATTTTTTCATCCAAAAACGGCAATGATGTATAATGATAATTGGCAATATTTCACCATTGGTGATTACAATAATATTCCGTCTAAATATATCAATTGGTTAATAAGACCTTTTGTATTAAGCGATGCGTTAAAACGGGTATGTTCAAAATTCGAAGTGAAATGTATCAGCCAGGAATTTGGCTTTATGAATGATGATGAGGCTGAAGTATTAAATTGTACGACCCTCGATCTAGGCATGGTGCGGCAGACCTTATTAATTGGGGATGACAAAAATCTAGTTTATGCCAGGGTAGCAATACCTAAACAGACCTACATTCACAATCGGGACATGCTAAGGATAATAGGAGATAAGCCCATTGGAGCTTCTTTTCTATATAATAATCCTAAAATTTCAAGAAGTATTTTTCAATTTAAATTATTAACGCCTGGCGATCAACTATTTCAAAATGCGGTAGTAGGATTGCAAGAAAAGCCTAATGAACTATGGGCAAGGCGGTCAATATTTTATGTGTATAATGATCCAATGATCATAAGTGAAGTGTTTTTCGAAAATATTCCCCATTATGTATTTAATGAAGATAAAGATGAAATACTTTCTTATATTAAAAATGGCCGGTAGCTCCGGTCATTTTTTTTAGTGGTGTCATTTAGTTTTCAATTAACTCTGGTTTTTATTTTGGCAGGTCTTTATTGATGTAATTATCAAAATTTTTTTCAGGATCAAAATCCCATTTCAACGATTGCTTCATTGATAACTGATTTTATTAATCTTTGATTTTAAACTCACTCATCTAGCATTTTTCATTAGTAGAATAAATCAACCGTAAAATAGGGTGCCCTAGATGTTAATATAGGGTGGCACCTCCGATTCCCGGCATCTATCTCAAGCCTACCTTTGATCCCATCAATAAATTTCAAATAAAACTACTTTCAATTATGAAAAAATTAATGATCACCTTGTTGGTAGCAGGAGCTTTAGCTTCATGCAAAAATTCTAAGAACATGAGCAGTAATTCTGATGCAGAACCTGCTACAGAAATGTACATTGATGTCCATCATCTTGGCGCTGGTAATGTGACAGCTGAGGATGTCGCCAAAGCACATGAAAAAGACCTTGCTGTACAGGCTGAATTCCATGTGAAATTCAAAAAGTATTGGGTGGATGAAGTGGCTGGTCTAGTCTATTGTTTGTCGGAAGCTCCTTCAAAAGAATCCATCAAAAAGACGCATGAAATGGCTCATGGGTTGATCCCAGAAGAAGTATTTCAAGTATCAGACGGAGAAGAGGCCATTGCATCCGGAAATTTCAAGTATTTTCTTGATATCCATGAATTGGGTAAAGGTAATGTGACTGCAGAAGCTGTAGCCGGAGCACATGAAAAAGACCTTGATGTACAGGGTAAATACGGGGTTAATTTTATAAACTATTGGGTTTCTGAAGAAGAAGGCCTTGTTTACTGCCTTTCTGAAGCAAAATCCGAAGAAGATGTAATCCATACCCATGAAGAAGCACATGGGTTAATTCCAGATCACATTAAGGAAGTACATCAAGGGGAATAATAAAAACTACTGAAAATGGAAAAGTTTATTATTGAAAGAGATGTTCCGGGGGCTGGAAAATTATCTAAAAAAGAGCTGATTGATATATCAAACACTTCTATTCAAACGGTTGACCAATTAGATGAGCCATATCAATGGATAGAAACTTATGTGACCAATGATAAGCTTTATTGTATCCATGTAGCCCCGGATGAAAAAACGATAAGGGAACATTCTAAAAAGGCAGGGTTTACCATCAGATCTATTAGAAAAATAAATTCCATTATTGATTCAGCATTGAGCGATTTGTAATTATTTCACAGCTTAATTTATACCAATAAAATACCATCCTGGTTTTCGGGATGGTATTTCTTTTTCAGGTTTTCCTGTAATTCCTTATCAATAATTATATTTAATGTTTATAGAACAGGATAATGAAATTATTTGAACGGGAATCATTTTTAAGCGAACTGGATAACGTCTATCAAAAGGTTGAAACAGAAGTAGGCCAAGTAGTTTTTGTTTTAGGTGAAGCAGGTATTGGTAAGACTTCTGTAATTCGTTCTTTCATTTCCAACAAAGAAAAACAGGCTTGTGTTTTAACCGGAGCATGCGATTCATTGCTTACTCCAAGACCACTCGGACCAATTTATGACATTGCCCCGTTTCTTTCAGATGACTTTCGAAACACCTTAAAAAAGGAGGAAGATCGTTCAGAATTATTTTCCCTTTTGTTGGAGGAAATTATTGGTATAAAAGAATCCAAAATATTTGTTATCGAAGATATACATTGGGCAGATGAAGCTACACTTGATTTCATCAAGTTTTTTACCCGAAGAATTGAACAGGTAAATTGTTTGATGCTCATTACCTATAGAGATGATGAAATTTCACCAAATCATCCGATTCGTTCAATTTATGGTGAAATCCCCAGCCATTTATCTCGAAAACTGAAATTAAACAGACTTTCGATTGAGTCTGTGAGAGCATTAGCAAAAGGCACAAAATATAGTCCGGAAGAGGTGTTTAAATTGACAGAAGGAAATCCATTTTATGTAAATGAAGTTCTGGCCTATTACAGTCTCGGAATTCCGGATAATATTAAAGATTCCGTGTTAAGTGTCTTCTATAAACAACAAGGTGAAGTACGTAGCTTGTGGGAGTTGATTTCCATTTTACCGGGTAAAATAAGCATCAATATTCTCCAGTTAATCTGGCCGGATTTCCATCTTATCATTGATAATTGTATTAATTCTGGTGTGTTAAGGTTTGAGGGTGACTTCATTCTTTTTAAGCATGAATTATATCGCAAAACCATTGAGGATTCTCTCAATCCAATTAAAAGAATTCAACTGCATGAAAGAGTATTAAATACGCTAATAAATCATCAGGATAAAGTCGATTTAGCTATGCTGGTTCATCATGCGAAAAATTCAAATAACAATGAATTGGTCGAAAAATTCGCGCCACTTGCCGCTAAAAAAGCTGCTTTATATGGTGCCCATATTCAGGCAGTTGAGTTATATAAAATGGCCACTGAACATTCTACTAAAAAGGGAGAAGAACTTGCCCAGTTATATGAAGATTATGCCTATGAATGCTATTTGACAAACCAAACCAAAAAAGCGATTGAAATTCAAAATTCGGCCTTAAGAATTTGGGAAGAATTGGGGGATAAAATTAGAATTGGGTGTTCCATGCGAATTCTCTCCCGGTTGCATTGGTTTCAGGGAATGAAAAATGAAGCCGAAGATTTTGGTTGGAGAGCAATTAAAGAGTTAGAAAATGGATTTCCTCTCAAAGAGCGTGCAAAAGCATATTCCAATTATGCTCAATTAAAGATGCTAAATGGTGAAAGGGACCAAACAATTGAATATGGGGAAAAGGCTGTTGAACTTGCCAAAAAAATAAAGGATGATGAAATACTATGTCATGCATTGAACAATATAGGTTCTGTTTTGTACCAGCGAGATGGAGTGAGTTCGAGGTATCTTTATGACAGCCTTGATATCGCTTTGAAAAACGGATTCCACGAACATGTCGCCAGGGCATATACCAATATTTCAAGCATATGTATCACTCATAAAAATTACCAGGTTGGGATAGCATATCTAGAGAAAGGCCTGAAGTATTGCCAGGAAAGAGACCTGGATTCATGGAATTATTATATGCTTTCCTGGAAAGCCAGGTATTTGTTTGAAACTGGAGACTTCAGTGATGCAGAAGACATTTGTGATTCTTTGCTTGAAAACTCCCTTCAACCTTCCATCGTTCGGGTTTCAGTTTTAGTGATCAAAGGAAGAATATTAATAAGAAGAGGAAATAATGAAGGCTTCATTTTCATTCAAAAAGCAAAAGACATTGCTATCGAAACAAAGGAATTACAGAGGATAGTCCCGGTAACTTTAGCTTACATAGAGTATGGATGGATAACCAGGAATTTAGAAATAGCCAGTGAACTGGTACAGATTTCAATGGAAGCATTTAAAAATAATTTTATTGGCCATTATTACATAGATTTAGAGTTCTGGATGAAATTGTCAGGATTAAATGTTAAGAGGCCAGGTTCCATAAAAAATCATCACTTATTTGATGTGTTGGGTGATTGGCAAACGTCAAGTAAAAAGTGGGAGCAACTAAACTGTCCTTTTGAACAGGCGATCACTCTTTTTTTTGGCGATGAGGGTACCGTTAAAGAAGCATTTGATATACTTGATAAATTGGGGGCAGAAGGCACCCTCGAATTTCTAAAGTCGGAACTGCGTGCAAAGGGAGTGAAAGCCATTCCACGAGGTCGCAGGGAAAGTACGAAAAGCAATCCTGCTTTTCTGACACAACGTCAGATCGATGTGCTGCAAGAGTTAAGAAAGGGATGTACCAATGCAGAAATAGCTGAAAAGTTATTCATTTCTGCTAAAACCGTCGATCATCATGTAACGGCTATTTTATCCAAGCTCAATGTTCATACAAGGGAGGATGCGGTAATTGAAGCTAGGAAGTTGGGTGTTTTAATTACTGAATAATCTAAAATTGTTGCGGTAGTTCTTTTATTAAAAAGTTAGTTTAGTAACCCAATAATTTTCAAAGTCAATCCATTCAAACCCACTTCCGTATTTTTCCAATATTTCTTTCATTTCTTCCTTTTCAGGGAAGTTCTTCAATACTTCAAATTCTTCACCTGATTGAAGGGCTCTTTTTTGATAGGTGTTGCCATTTTCATCTGTTCGGGAAATGGGGGTGCTGTTTCTATGAATATATTTGTTATCGAGGAAAATTATTTGAGAC
>JBNLGO010000122.1:0-11323 GCA_050306095.1 Cyclobacteriaceae bacterium | reverse complement strand
GTAAATCATACCCCAAATTTGAAGAACAAATATTTTGTATTTGTCGGGGTTAAACCTGTTATAACAAACTGAAAATCTGAATTTTTCAATTTGATTTCGTTATTATTCACAACTTTGTATTGAATAATTCGGTTTAAATCGACGCATTTTTACAATAAATTAAGTGTCGATTTAGGTTTCTTTGAATTCTCAACCATGAAAAATAACTAATGATGAAAAAAATTCTTGTAGTAATTTTTATAGCATTTTCAATTACAGGAAATGTTTATAGCCAGTCTCCTGGCGAAAATGAAATAGCTCAAAAAGTGCAAGCTGCCATGAAAAAGCTGGAACCTCTTGCAGGAGAATGGGAAGGTAGTGCTACGATTACCCGTGGACCCAATAAAACGGAAATAAAACAGCAGGAAAAAGTAAGTTTTAAAGTGAAGGAACATGCGTTATTGATTGAAGGAACAGGGCTTGACTCAGATGGCAATGTTGTATTTGAGGCTATCGGATTAATTGTTTACAGTCCGTTTACTGAAAGTTATAGCATCAGAGCGGTTCGGGACAATGGATTATTCATCGATACAGAAGTCATTGTTTCTGACAACCAGTTACAATGGACGATTCCAGCCGCCAATGGTGGGAAAGCGCGTCAGACCATCACTTTTGATGATTCAAGTTGGGAAGAAGTAGGCGAGTATAGCCAGGACGGAGAACATTGGATGAGATATCTATCCATGTCATTGACTAAAAAAGAATAGATATAGGGTAAATCAATTCTTTTTACATTACTTAATTCGGTAATAAATAGCCGAATTTTATTCCACCTGAATATAAGCACAATGGTTAATTTTACTGATTTCATTATTATTGCAATTGAAATTAATAATTGTGTTTGTAGCCCATGAAGAGGGAAAAAAGAAATAAAAGCCGAGGGTCGTCTGGAAATAACCGGAAAGCAGCTGAAGATTTTTTAGATAAGAACAGAAATAAAGAAGGAGTGTTCGAAACTTCTTCAGGATTGCAATACCAGGTGATTGAAGAGGGAGATGGAGATCAGCCATTTGAAGGATGCAATGTTATTATTCATCAGAGATGCCTGCTTCAGAATGGAAAAGTGATAGAAGATACTTTTAAAGAAAATGAACCCGATGAAGTGCCAATGGATGAATTAATTGAGGGGTATAAAGAAGGAATACTTCTGATGAAAAAAGGAAGCCGCTTCAAACTATTTGTACCTCCCGAACTCGGTTGGGGGAAGAAAGGTACAGGAAATAAAATTCCACCGAATGCCCTGTTGATTTTTGATGTGAGGTTAGTAGATTTTTGGTGATCAGCCTATTTCATTTCAGGATTCATATAGCTAATTATCAGGTCAATTGCCTCTTTCCACGCGTTGTAAACCTTATCAGTATACAATTCCCCTAATTCTTCTTTAATGGTTTCCAGGAGTAAATCTTTAATAATAACATAATGTGAACTTTTTACTCCATATTCCAGGTGTTGCCTGCCCAATGAGGATAATCCCATCACCAGGTGTCCCGGTCTGCTCAATGAATAGATTATGCCCCTGAGCATGTGTGTCAGCATTTTACCCTGATCAATCATATTATTGGTAAACAGCTTTTTAACGGAAGGCGCTTTCTCAAATAAATTGTCATAAAATCGCTTTGCAAATTCTTCTTCGTTTTTAAGTAGTTCATTCAAGGTTCGCTGCACTTCTAAGCTTGTATCTGCATGCTCAAATCCAAGGATTTCGTAAACCAGAAATTGTTGATCTTTTCCTTTTAAATGAACAACAGATTTTAAACCGGTGACTAGTACATCTTGGGGAATGTTCTTAAAGAAAGATTCTGAAGCGAGGATCTTCGTTTTCAGTTCTTTGTTTTGAGATTGTATCCGGCTTGTTACATTTACAGTATCACCAATCACGGCAAATTGTTTATGCCTGGGGTGTCCTACATTACCGACGAATGCCCTTCCAAAGTGGATGCCTATTCCAATATCAAGCTCAGTTTCAAATTCCTGGAGCTCCCATCTGTTTAATCGCTGAATCGCATATTGCATGCCTAATGCAGCTCTAATCGCATCCAAACAGTTTTTAGAATTGTCACCACCTCCTGCTCCAAATAATGCCACAATTTCATCACCGGCATACTGGTAAATGATCCCATTGTTCATGTAAATTGGATCTCCCAGCACCGTAAAAAAACGGTTGAGCATATGAGCCAGATCAAAATTAGAATGCTGATCTGCAAGCGGAGTAAAATTGCGCATATCACAAAATAGGATCACCAGGTCCCTTTCTTCACCAATACCGTAGGGGATGGTTTCCAATTGAATATTGCTAATCTCCGCATTAGTCCAAATGAGTCGTTCTATGGTCGCACTGTTTTTTAATAATTTGGTTTGACAACCCAATCTAATGGACGGATCCCAACCTCGTTTATCTTGTAATACAGTTTCCAGCTTGGTAGGTGGAGAAATATTTTTAGCACCATCCAGAATACGGATTCTGCATGTGGTACATTGACCATTGCCTCCACATTCATGCAATAGTGGGATTTTGTTTTTGATGGAATGCTCCAAAATATTGAGACTGTAGTCCGTAGCTTCTATCTCACGGTTAAGATCACTGAACTTGATCTTTGATTTCATAAAAGGAATAGCGACGCTCATTGTTCTTTAATTTACTAAACCTTTGAGTTTAAACTGTTCATCCAATGATTTTTTTAGTAAGAATTAATTCTGGTCATTTTAAAAAAAAATATCTGACCCGGTAATAATTTCTAATCCTCATCTATTAAGCTCAGAAAATAACCTGGTATAACACTCCGGGTAAATATGTAAAACCAATAATTAACTATCATGTCTGAACAATTAAATTTTGAAACACTACAGTTGCATGCTGGGCAGGAAATCGATGAAACTACTCGATCACGTGCGGTACCGATTTACCAAACATCATCTTACACTTTCAAGAATACCGAACATGGAGCAGCTTTGTTTGCCCTTCAGGAATTTGGCAATGTATATACAAGGATCATGAATCCTACTACTGACGTCTTTGAAAAGAGGATGGCCGCATTAGAAGGAGGAGTAGCCGGATTAGCTGTTGCATCAGGGCAAGCCGCACAATTTATTGCACTTAGTAATATCCTTCAATCGGGAGATAATTTTGTAAGTACCAGTCATCTTTATGGAGGGTCTTACAATCAATTCAAAGTATCTTTTAAAAGGTTGGGGATCAAAGTAAAATTTACTGAAAATGACGCACCGGAAAGCTTTGAAAAATTAATTGATGATAAAACAAAAGCCATTTATCTGGAAACTATCGGTAACCCGGAGTTTAATATACCTGATTTTGAAGCTATCGCAGAAGTAGCCCAAAAATACGACATACCATTGGTGGTAGATAATACATTTGGGGCCGGTGGATATTTGTTTCAGCCAATCAAACATGGAGCGAATGTAGTAGTATCTTCTGCCACTAAATGGATCGGCGGTCATGGCACCAGCATTGGAGGAATCATAGTAGATGGAGGAAACTATAATTGGGGTAATGGAAAATATCCACAATTTAGCGAACCATCTGAAGGATACCACGGCATGGTGTTTTGGGATGTTTTTGGTGAAGGGAATCCTTTGGGAATGCCAAATATTGCTTTCGCAATCAGGTGCCGGGTAGAAGGTTTACGGGATTTTGGGCCTGCATTAAGTCCATTTAATTCCTTTCAATTGATACAGGGTGTGGAGACGCTTTCATTACGAATGGATCGCATTGTTCAAAATGCCATGGAGCTTGCCAATTGGTTAGAAAATCATGAATTGGTAGAAAAAGTGAAATACCCAGGGTTAGCATCCAGCCCTTATCATGAATTAGCAAAGAAATATTTGAAAAGAGGTTTTGGTGGAGTATTAACTTTCGAAATAAAAGGGGGTAAAGAAAATGCAGAAAAAATTGTCAATAATATGAAATTGGTTAGCCACCTGGCAAATGTAGGTGATTCCAAAACATTGATTATTCACCCCGCTTCCACTACCCATCAGCAGCTGACAGATGAAGAGCAATTAGCCTCTGGTGTTACACCTACTTTATTAAGAGTATCGGTAGGGATCGAACACATCGACGATATAAAAGCTGATTTTGAGCAAGCTTTTGAAAAAGTTTTTGTTCCGGATATGGTGGGAGTGTAAATGAGAACGCTGTTTGGTCGCTGATGTTTGTTGAAGGACTGAGGACTTCAGTTGATCAAGCAGCATCTCTTATTACTTATTGAATAATAAAACTGCACAAAAATGAAAGTTGTAAAATTCGGAGGTACATCAATCGGAACGAAAGAAAACTTCACACGCGTATTAGACTTGATCAAATCCAATGAAAGAAAAGTAGTAGTGCTTTCTGCATTTTCCGGGGTGACAGATGCATTAATCAATATGATTAATTTAAACAGGAATGGAAATTTCAAAGCTGCTCGGGCGGAGATCAAAGAATTTGAAATTCGTAATAAAAACTACGTGGCAGAACTATTTTCAAGAATTGAATATAAGTCCAGGGCAGTGGAAATTGTAGTTGACTATGTGAAATTGCTGAAAGTATTGGGGGAGAAGAGGTTGTCAGAGTTGGAAGAAAATACCATTCTTAGCTATGGGGAAATGATCTCCACCAAAATTTTACATTTAGCGCTTAGTGAACAAGGTGTTTCAGCTATTTGGATCAATGCGCTTGAAATGGTTCGATTAAATGAATCGGGCATGCCTGATCAGGACTTTTTAGTGGAACGATTGCAACATGTGTTAGGTATTTGTGCCAATGAAAAGATAATCATAACACAGGGGTATATTTGTCGAAATCATAAAGGCGAGATCGAAAACCTTAAAAGGGGTGGAAGTGATTATACGGCCACCTTAATTGGCGCTGCAGTAAATGCTTGTGAAATTCAAATCTGGTCTGATATGGATGGTCTTCAAAATACCGATCCGCGCTGGGTGAATAATACATTTACAATTCCCGAAATAACCTATGAAGCTGCTGGTAAGCTGGCTACCTATGGGGCAAAAATTTTACATCCGCAATGTATTTTGCCTGCGATGCGAAAAAATATACCCATAAGAATAAAAAATACATTTCATCCTGAGATGGAAGGAACACTCATTTGCAATAAAATTAATGCAGGAAGATGGAAAGCTGTAGCTGCCTTAGATAATTTAGTCTGCATAAAATTGATTGGATTAAAAGAAATAACACAAGAGGATTTTAAAGAAAATATCCAGCTTATATTCCGCCAAAACAAGTGTGAACTCCTGATGGAAGTAATTGAAAATGATATAACTCATGTGCTGATTGAAAGGGATGGGCTAAGTGATAAGCTATTAAGAAATCTTGAAGAGGTAGCTAAAATAGAGATTGAAAGAAGTCAATCCATTATATGTATCACTGGTATAAAGCATAATGTTTTTAAGGAGGCGATGGACTTATTTCATCAACTGGGTGACTTTCCGATCCGGTTGACCTATCTGAAAAAGAAGTCAAGTCACATTCTTTTGGTAATAGATTCTGAATACAAAAAGGAATTACTTGAAAGATTAAACACGATATTATATAACATGGGGTCTCTATATGACCTCAGTACTATAGCCGCATAATGATGAAGGGGAAAAAGTCGGGATGGCCTTAAGTTTTAAGGTCTCCTGGCTTTTATTTTATTTCCTTTTATAATAAATAAAAATCACCCCTGATATAACTATTATTGAGGCAATTATCAGCCATAATTTTTTAAGCTCAATTCCCAATACTAGTGGTTCTGAATTTCCTAATAAAACGAAAGTCGCCCAATTTGCCGGATGGGCTTTCAAAGGATCTGCAGACTTTAAGTAATCAATTTTTGCCTGCCGTAATGCTTCGTCTTTGTCTTGCTTATCCTTTAAATTGCTAAAAAAGTCAGTGATTATTTCCGCGGTTGGTTGGTCTTTGGCCCTCCAAAGACTCATTACAATATTAGGACACCCTGCGTATATAAAAGCCCTGGAAAGACTCATCACTCCTTCTCCTCTCTGCATTTCGCCGATACCTGTGTTGCATGCGCTTAATACTACCAACTGTCCCTGGACTTTTATCCCATAAATTTCGTAGGCATTTAGTTCCCCATCATTCAGAGAATCCGCTCCCTGGGTAAAAACCAATTTCGAACGCATAGGATTCTGGTCATCAATAATGGCATGCATGGCAAGATGAAGGATAGCCGGAGTACCGGTGAATGATTTGAATTTAGACTCTGTGGCTTCTTCTGCCAGAAATACTTTTCCATGAAAAAGATTGCCCGCTTGTTGCACTTCTTCTTGTGTGCCAGATAATTCGGTAAGAATGTCCCTGTACGTAGCATCAGAAAGTAGTCCTGAAGCCGTATTGCTATAAACAGGGGCAAAACCCACATACTTTTCGTTCTTTTTTAAGCTTGCTTTTCTTGAGGCGAGGGTGATAGAATTAGCATAACTGATAGCATATTGTTCGATTAAATAGGATGGCCTGGAGGAAGCTGGCAGTTGTACGGGATCATCGGTCACTAATGCTCCTAACGGTATATAGCTAAATTGACCATCAGGCACCACGATAATTTTTTCAATATCATTATATTCGTTTAATATGGGTTGAATGAATTTTTGATAAACAAGGTATGACTGCCTGGAAAGTTGATTGATATCAGAAGAACTGTTACTTAAAAGGCGAAATAATTGTTCAAGGTCTACTTCTGATTCAGTGTGTTTTTGAATGGCATTTAATTGATATTCATCTTTAAACATCGTAAAAAAGAACCAGGTAGAATCACCTTCAAACATGGATATCACAAGAGCATTAACAGGTACTTTTTGTTGTGCCTGTTCCAGTGAAATTACTTCATCATTATATTTTAAATCGTAATAATCTGGATATTGAAGCTTGATTTCACGCGCCATGGAATCCTGGGAAATTTTGGCATGAAACAATTCTGTGGTAATCAATTTCTGTAAAGAATCATTTTCGTTGTTCATATTGTCAGCCAACTTTAATTCCATTGATTTGAGAAGCCGATTAATTTCCTTTTCACGTTTTAATACCTCCGTAGGAATACCCTCTATTTCTGATAAGTTGGCTGATTGAAGGGCTTCTGATAGGACAGCTCCTTTACTTTTCTCAATGAAGTAAAAAGCCTTATTCAAATATTCTTTATCACTCGTGATTTGATAAAGATCATTACAAATTTTAATGGCATTTTCGTAAACATAAACGGCGTTTTGCTGCATGAATAGCTTTGATCCTTCTGAGAGTAATTCTCTGCGAATGTGATCAATGATGGTAGTGGCAAAGGTGAAATCTTCCAAGGATTTTTCGAGAAATGTTGTCTTCTGACTATTTGATGTTTTGCTTTGATCGAGATGGGTTTTACCCCTCATGATGACCAGGCTTAACAATTCTCTTTCATCCATTACAGAATTGATTTCAGGATTAACATCAAACTCCTTATTGCTAAACTGAAGAGTGATAGCAGCTATGCCATCTTCTACATTTTGAAGGGCACTTTGATGATCACCCATCACCAAATACATGTCAGCCAGTTCACCAATGTTTTTAGCAAGAATAGGATGGGTTTCCCCATAATTCAATTTGATTATCTCATTGGCTTTATCGTATGCTACCTTGGCATTTTCAAATTGCTTTAGGTTTTTATATGTATTTCCTTTTATGCGATAAAAATCACCTATCCGTGGATGGTTCTCAAAGTACGCATCTTTCATTATTTGAATAGCTCGATCAGAGTATTCCAGTGCTTTTTCATACTCACCCGTTTTATTATAAAACTTGCCCAGTATTCCATTTAGAATGCTTTTTAATCTGGTCAAATCACGTTCTTCCGTATTGGTCAATTCCAGGGCTTTTAAATAATAGGGCAAAGCTTTGTCATATTCATTGGTCAACTCATACAATTCCCCCAGGGTAGCATATGGGTAGGCCAGGTTCCAGTAATTTTCACCATGATTTTCTAGATGAATGTTGATGGCCCGGTTATAATATTCTTTAGCCAGGTCGTAATCACACAATTCATAATGATTAATGCCGACATTGGTATATAGTTGGGCAACCCTTGATCCGTTTTTACCATATTTCTTCATATAGGCAGGAAGCGCATTCATAAAGTAGGTGAGGCTTTCCTGGTGTTCACCAAAGTAAATAGCAAGCAATCCCAGGTTGTAGCTTGTGATGGCAGTCGATATGCTATCTAAACCAAATTGCTCAAAATCAACTGCATATGCTTTTTCTAGGTAACTCTTTGCTTTAAACCTGTTGCCCATATCAATATAGGCACCCCCGATATTATTATTGAGTTTGGAAATTTGAGGATCCGTTTCCGGCAAATGTCGGCTGAGTAAATCAAAAGATTCAATATAAAGAGGAAGCGCTTGTTTACCTTTTCCTTGGTAATGAAGGGAATATCCCATTCCGTATAAACATTTGCCATACCTGATACTATCACCAGTTTTTAGATAATAATCCCTTCCAAGTTGGTATTGAAGAAAAGCGCTATCATAATTATGCCGATCAAATATCGCTTTTGCCTTTTCTATATATGAATTATCAGGGTCGCTATTTTGTGCCAAAGTAACCCCAAGGGCTAGATAAAGGCATAACCAACTGCCCAGGAATGCGGAAAGTGATTTCATAAATGTGGTAGAAGATTTCGTTTTCGTCTAAATGCAAGTATAAATTAAAAAAAAATATCAGCCTTCGGTAATAAAAAGTAATTCGGTTCTATTAAGAGTAGATTAAAACCAACGCACATGAGATCTATCGACGAAACCGGACATCCAATTGAAATTGATTACAACCTGAAAAATGAACAATTAAATGAAGCATTATTTGTTTTAGACCAAGGTTGGAATGTGTTAATAGAACAGTGTTCCAATGTAGGGGCAAGTATACTGTTGCACAATTTCCATATGGGAACTTCATTACTAATGCCAAGTATTCTCAGACAGGGTAAATCTGTAATTGCCACATCTGAAAAGATCTGGATGAAAATGAAGGAATCATTTATGAGCAATCCCGTGGCCAACAATCAAATTAAAGTGGTGCTATTTAATCCTGAAGAGGAGCAATTGTTTGGATTAAATTAAACTCCTATGAAACGACCATTTGACAAACGATTAAAAGACAGTTGGATCATGGGTGGATTGATCCAGTCGTTGGTTTTTATTTTCAGCATGATCGTATTTATTTCTATGCTGATGTAAACCATAACCAAAGCGCGAACGGCGTTTTGACAAACTTAGATGAATGATGATTATTTGTAATAATGCAAAATGATGTATATTAACGGCTATTATTAACTAGCCACAATGAGTCCTACTGAAAGCATACACAGGGAAAACAGCATCATTGAAAAGATAGGATCAGGAGATCGGATTTATCTAAGAGAATTGTATCAAAAGTACCGAAAAGAATTTGGTTCCTGGGTGATGAAACATTACCAGGTAGATGATGATGAAGCCGGAGAGGTGTATCAAAAATCATTTATCACCTTGTACTGCAATATTCAGGAAGGAAAGTTAACCCAATTGAATAGCAGTATTAAGACCTATTTATTTGCTATTGGTAAAAACCTGCTCCGGGACCATTTTAAATCAGGTAAGCGATTTGTAGACACGATGGAAGTAAACATCGAATCAAATGAAATAGATGATTCTATCATGGAACAATATGAGCAGTCCAGTTTGAAAACAGCGTTAAGTTCAATGCTAAATGAAATTGGCGAGCCTTGTAAGACCGTTCTTGAATTGTTTTACTTTCATCAATACTCAATGGATTCTATCGCTGTAGAACTGAATTATAAAACAGAGCAAATTGCCGCAAAAAGGAAATTTATTTGTTTAAAACAATTGAGATCAATGATCGAACAAAATTCCGGGCAATATGAAATTTAATTTTTAAGATAAGGATATGAAGGCAATGGAAAATGACGAAATGATCAGGGAATACCTGGAAGGAAGTCTTAAAGGGGATGTGCTTAAAGATTTTGAGAATAGAATGAAAGAGGATGCTACATTGGCGAAAGAAGTTAAGGATCTTAAAGAAGTGATTTTGGGATTAAAAAGTTTGGGTGTAGATAAACTAAAAGAAGAAGTAGGGGAATGGGAAAAGGAATACCGAAATAGTATTCCTGAAAACAAAGGTAAGGTCAGGTCATTATCCATTGTCTATTCAGTGGCAGCTTCAATTGTTGTTTTGGTAGTAGCCGGAATATATTTTTATTCATTTAATACGCCTGATTATCAATCACTATATGCTGAGAATTTTACTCCTTATGAGGATATGATTTTAGCGAGAGGAGAAGAGGGGATAGCTGATGAAGAGTTGCTGTCTGAAGGAATGACCGCTTATAACGAACAACAATACGATTTGGCGATAAATAAATTGTCAGATTACCTTTCTAATAATCCTGAAAAATATGGAGTTGCATTCTATATCGGTCTTGCTCAGTTAGAACTAAACAATATTGAAGAAGCAATTGCGAATTTTAAAATAGCCCAAAAAGATCCACTCTTTTTACAGCAGGCTCAGTGGTACCAGGCCTTATCATACCTGAAAAGTGAGCAATTAGATCAAGCGAAAAACATTCTTCAACTTGTTGAGGATCAAAATAGTCATTATAAAAGAGAAGCTGCTGGTGAACTACTTAAAGATATAAAGTAAGTTTTCTCGATCTTTGATAAGATTCATTCCTTTAACCCGGATTCAATGCCGTTTAGTTAAGGTCATACCGGTTTATAATTTTGAGCACACACACGATTATAACCTTTATCGGCTTTTCTGGGATTGGTTTGTCCTTTTCTGGAATATTCGATAGCCGATTTGACTAGGTTAATAAAATGAATGATCCAATCAGATAATTGCTCAAACTGGAAATACGCCTTTTTAATTAGTCTTTTAGTTTGAGCAATGGCAAATGAATTATTGATCATGAGCCTGCGTTTTTCTTTATTTTGAGAGTCCTTTTTGGTTTTGAGTGTTGGTTTAATATCGGCTTTTAGAATGGATGTAAGGCTAATCAAAAACACTCGGGCATAAAAGTCTTGTAGTAGGGCATGTGTGGTTTTTCCTGAGAAATGGATAACATCCAATCGGGCTTTCAATGTTTTGTAAGCCTCTTCCACGCCCCAACGCTGTTTGTAAAGATTGATTATTGATGTTTTACTGTAACTCTCTTTTTCCAAGAGCGAGGTAGCATATACCCTTACTTCCCCTGACCTTGAAACCTGCTTTATCAACCGAATGCGTACACTTTTATCAACATTGGCAGGTATT
>JBNLGO010000121.1:0-11507 GCA_050306095.1 Cyclobacteriaceae bacterium | reverse complement strand
CCAGAATAGATCGCATTGTCTGTCAAATCAGTCCAATTGGTTCCACCATTTGTACTAACCTGCCATTGAGTAGATATACCTGTTCCACTTTTTGTAATGCTTATATTAATAACTCCCGATCCTTCACAGACACTTCCTGGTACTGTTGGTTGAGAAGTAATACTAGGAATACTATTTATAGAAAGAGTAGCTACGCCAGTATATTGTGTTGCTCCACAGACACCGGTTGCACCCAATCGATATTGATAACTATTCCATCCAAGTGGTACATTGTCAATATTAAGTGTATTGGTTGTTTCATTGCTATATTCTGGATTAACACCACTATCAACATCCAACCATCCGTTTGTACCATCATTATATTGCCATTGATAGCTGACAACATTTGAGGCATTCCCCTGAAAAATTAGGTTCTGACCCTCACAACGTGTTTTATCAACCGGAGATTGGGTTATAACAGGCAGCGCGTTGATCGTTACTGTGATCGTAGATGCCACACTCTCACATCCCGAAGTGGTCTGGGTCACATAGTATGTCGTAACTCCCGGTACTGAACTGTTCAACCCTAGGTCTGTCAATGGGTCGGATACTGTTCCTGTATGTATATTGGTTATTAAACCCGCATCACTATACCACTCTAAATTTGACCCCGTTACTCCAAAGTCCCCAGCTGGGGTAGCGTCCCCCTCGCAATATGTCAACGTACTGTTACTTGGGGTTGGGGCTCCTGGTACACTGTTTACCGTGATTGCCTGTGCTGCAAAGTCATCTGTACAGCTCGTGCTTGCATTTGTTGCCCGTACCGTCAAGCCTGTCTGTGTCGTCGTTAATGCACTCGTCGTGATATTTAAATTTCCGCCCGTGCCGGCAAACACTCCACTCACACTTGCCAGGGTATTGTCCAACACTTCATAATTTATCCCGCTCTCACTGCCCTGTACTGTTACCGTGATCGTCTCCCCATCACAGATCGTCGTATTGTCATAACTTAAGGTTAGCCCCGTATTTGGTAATGCGTTGATCGTTACCGTCTCTGCCACACTTGGTGAACTCGTACAATTGGTCGTCCCATCTGTTACTTCTACTGTATAGTCCCCACTGCTCGCTGGACTGCTGATGTTTATCTGTTGCGTCAGTATTCCGGTTGTTGAACCATTCAAAAACCATTCATACGTGCCACTGTTTGGCGCTGCACTACTCTGTAACTGTACATCCGGGTCCGTACCATCACATACCGTCGTCCCTGTTAAGGGGGTTATCGTTGGTGTTGAGGGCGGATCATTACTTGCCAAATCAGAAGCAACTGCACCATTTAGGCCATTTATATTTCCTCCTTCAACAAATGTAATATCACTGGTAGAAGCTGTATTAATAGCATTAACTTCTAATCCGGATATTGTAATAATATTTATTTCTGCTGTACCTGTTACAGAAATATTTACCCTATAGGTATTCGTGCTAATAAATCCATCTGAATTTATGGTAACTTCCGTACCAGTCACTGAAGCCAAACCACTACCCGGTAGTACATATTCAAAATCTACTGGTAATATTAGATCAAATGAATAGGTTCCCGTACCAATAAATGTCGCGTTACTTTCGTCTATTATAACATCATCCAGGGTAATTGTGGATCCACCTACACATTGGTCTGAATTAGGGTTACCTTGTGTGATAATAACCTGTGCAAAGGAAACACCTGAGGTGAGAAGTAAAAATACCAGTAAAAAGTTTGTTAGCAGTTTCATTCAGAATTAAAAAGAATCTATTAGTTAGTAACAGGTATTAATTCGCCAATTGGGTTTGTCTTAAACAATCCCATTTTATTTATAATCTCATTATTTTCTTCACCAAAACCAATGGATCCGCACATAAAGTACCCTCCCTCATCATTTTCAATAATTTTTCCGGTAAGATCATTATTATTACTGCCAAATGCATTTTCCCATAATATTTCGTTTCCGGAAAAACTGATTTTCATTAATCCTATTTCCGAACCAAATGGTTGAACTACCGAATTCATTAGTATCATATAATTACCATCATTGGTTTCGATGACAGAGGTTGGGGTTCTGGAAATTACATTACCATCATATGGTTCATCTATCATTATTTGCCATACGGGTTCTAATCCCAAATTACTATTTACCTTTACTAGAAAGGGTATATTTCTATTTCCATTTATTTGATAACCGGCTAATAAGTAACCGCCAGCTACTTTAGTAAATGCCGTGCCTAATTCATCATTTGTACTACCATAAAAATTCTGAGTATTTGTAGCATCACCTATCTCACCAATTTTAAAAAAATACATATTTTTAGAACCAGGTGGCGCATTTACTCCGCCTTCCTTTGTGGTTCCAAAACATAGATATTCCTGGTCTTGATAAGTCTGAACAGCTGCAGCCTCATTTATATTATTTTTATCTCCTATAAGCGGCCTGTCCTTATTTGGTTTTATTTGAAAACTCTGATCAATTTCCAATAAATAAAAATAGGACGAATCCGGATTTTCCAGGCTACCAAAAATATTATTTCCTAATACTAAATAACCATCTGTAATTGCCCGAATAACATCAACGCCTGATTCATCTCCTTCTAAAGTCCCATGGACTAGAGAGTTGAGTTCATTACCCGAAAGATCTACTTCTTTGACTAATATATCTCTTCGCCCATTCTCCTGAACAGTTTCACCACAGATTATCAATGTATTGTTATTGCTCAATACAACACTTCTGGCAATATTCATCAATTCGTCACCATATTTATTAGACCAAATTTCATTACCATTTTCATCCGTACGGACTACAAACATATCTTTATCACCTTCAGCATAAGAGGTAGTAGAACCAACAATTACAAATCCTCCATCATCCAATTGAATAAAATCATTTCCTTCCTCGCTTCCTACTCCTCCAAACAACTTTATGAAAACCTCTTTTTTAAGCCGCTCAAATTCCCCTTTATCTTCACAAGATGGGAGTAAGATTATAAATGCAAGCAATAAGATTATGTATTGATATGTTGATTCAGTCTTCAATTACTATTTTATTTTTCTTGGTTTATACAATGGATATACAAATCCTACTAATAACATAGAGTTATTTAATCGGAAGAAATCATCTATATACGCCGAGGGATATTTAATATTTTTACCTAACCTGGTTTTAGAATCCCATATTTTTTCCGGGATACTATAGTTTAACATGGATCGCTGATGTCTAAACTCCAATGTCAAATAGTTAATTCCTATCTTATATTTAATTCCCACTCCACCCAAAATGGAATAATTGACTTTCCTTCTCAGATCAAATATGTCAAAGTCTGGCTGCGGGGAGATATCGGCCCCCTTTTTAATTTCCGATTCTTTAATACCAGCTATAATTAATAGAGAAGGGGAAGCTCCCGCATATACATACGGACTAATTTTCGGTTTGAAAAAAGAGTATTTGAGATATATAGGCACTTCTATTTCTGTATATGTTTGCCGCATCGTGGTTATCCTGTTACCAGGTTGACTGGCAAGTGCAAACTGCTTATCGGTAAACTCAAAATTCTTTTTTTGAAGCATTCCCTCGATCCCAATGTGAAAATTTTTATACAATGTAAACTCAGCACCCATAGAAACATTATACCCGGTTAATGCTCTTTCTGACTGGGAGTCATCTCCATCATTATTCATAGAAACATCAACAATCTGATCATAATGGGTCAAATTGACACCTGCCTTAGCTACTAAATATATAAAAGGACGGGTAGTAAATTTTTCATGATGGTTTACCAATTCCCGTGGATCAACTTCCGAATCCACTTCATATTCAGGAGAAAGTCGTAGCAATTCTATGTAACTGGTATCAGCGGCAGGTTGATTTTCTAAATAAAGGTAGGTTACTGTTAGCAGCCGATATGCTCTGATTTTTTCTTCTTTTGAAAAACCGTTTTTCAAGCACAGCGAGAGAAGATCAGGTATTTCATAAAATTGACCTGATTCAAATTTATCCTGAGCCTCACTTAATTTTTGATCACAAAAGTCTTGCGCAAAAGCGGTGGTGGATAATGTAATAAATAGAAAAATAAAAATTCCTCTAAAAAACTGTTTCATAGTTGGCATCAGCAATCATAAATTTGACATTACTTAGATGTTGCGATGTCGCATGTTTTTCGGAATTGAATATCTTTTGCTACGTATCTTTCCCATTCTTTTTTCGTCATATTCCTCATTAATTTATTGCAAAGCATGTCTGACAACATTTCTGGTTTAGTTGGCCATATTTTTATATCACCACTTCGTACGCCCGCCACTAAATAATTTCCTTCCGGATTAAAATTAATATCCCAAACGTGGTCGTCATGATCTTTAAAAACAAGTGGTAAATTATCTAAATCATTTACTACCCACATTTGTATTGATCCATCTAAACTTGCTGCAGCCAGCAATTTACCATTATTGCTAAAATTAATTTTACTAATCCTTGAGTTTTGTCCTGTCAACGTAAACAAATGAAGCATATCTGTGCCTAATTTCGAGGCATCACATAAGTATATAGCACCATTTTCATCTCCTATAGCTATCCGATTAATATTTTGATTGATGGCAATAGAATAAACCGGTTGATTTGTTAAATCTTCAATCGTGTAAAGTTTATCTAATGTCCTTGCATCCCACACGATAATTTTACCATTCTCACAACCAGCAATAAAATATTTATTATCCGGTGACAAAATTATTGACCGTACATTATCAGTGAATTCTAACACCAATTCATTGTTATTATCAAAATCAGACTTGATAAGCTTTTGATCCTGTATTCCAAATGAATAGAAATAATCTTTATTGTTAGGAACCAACAGGCCTGTTACAGATCCCTCATGAACATTGATTTTAGTACTTTTCAGGTTTTGAACATCGAGCATAAGAATGTAAGGCGCATCCCCTGATACAATTACCCATTTCTCATCCGAACTCATCATCAATGATTTATTCACATGTTCATGTTTATAAAGCACCTGGCTAGTCATATTTTCTGCATCCCAAACCAAAACACGTCCATCAGATCCGGTAGAATAAAACTTATCTCCTTCTTTGTTAAAAATAACTGATCGTACATTATCCCTATGTCCGGAGAGAAGGTTAAATGTCTTTCCATCTATTTTCCTCAAGGCGTAATACAATCCATCATAGATATAATTATCATAGGTATTGCCCCCATATTCTGCATTAAATTGATATGCTTGTTGGGCTAACAGGCCTTTCAGGTCATCATCTCGGTTTATATTTAATGATTTTACCGCCATACCTTGTGCAATTGACAGCATCCTTAGCGCCTGCGACTTATCTCTTTCCTCCTGTGCTACATTTTGGGCTTCAATAGCCTCTTGTTCATTTATAAGGGCAATTTCTTTTTGTTGATTGGCAAGAACTCTTTGTGAATCAGCAACGGTCTTCTGATATAATGCAATATTCTCATTTTTAATAGCAATTTGTTGCTGCTCTTGAGCAATATTTGCATTCTCTTCTGCCAATTGTCGTTGTTTATCAGCTTCAATTTTTTCTAATCGTGCTCTTTCCGCATTGCTTTCGGCTAATTCTCGTTGTTCATTGGCCAACTTCTCATTTTCAACAGATTTGGCTAAATTTTCCTCCGCTATTCCTTTTTGAATCCATCCAAACACGAAAAATGCTGCTGAAATGATGGCAAACAATCCTAAAATTAATGCCACCATTTTTGTTCGGCGAATCATCCGCTTTTGCAAAAGCTCTTTACTCTTTTGCTCATTCTCATAGGCATTCTTACTTATCTCTAAAAATAAGAGCGCCCGTTCAAAATACGGGTTGTAGCGATGTGACCAAACTGCTGTTGGTTTCTGTTTTCTTTGCCAGTTTAATGCCAATTGAAGATCTGGTGGCCGCCAAAGTCCGGTTTTTCCCACCTGGTACATTTCAGCTGCCTCTGATAACCTTCGATACATGTTGGCTGATTCAGCTTCTTCATGTACCCAGGTTTTTAATCGCTGCCATATTCTCATCAAACTTTCATGAGAAATCTCAACAATTGTATCGGAATTTAGGTCAACATTGGAAGAAGGCATTAACAGCGATCTGCCTGGTTGCCTGAATACATCAATTACTTCTTTTACCTCACTTTCAGAAGCATTAGCAATTTCAGCAATGTCTTTAAGTTTGGCTGACCTTCGTATTCCTATATTATCAGAACTCTTTTCCGTAAGGGTTTTGAATAGCGCTTCACAAATTTCTTTTTGCCGCTTTGAAAGTTCAGAATAAGCTTCATTGGCATGTTGTGATAACGCTTCATTTATCCTACCAACTGCAATATAATGCCTAAGATCGATGGGCTCCTCCCCTTCCCGGTTTTTAATCCAGTAATCCCAGGTACGCATTAAAGCATGCTGGAGAACAGGTAGTTGGTCCGGGTTATTTCCAACGTCATTTAATAATTGCTGAACTAATCTTTTAGTGATGATTCCACCACCCACAGCAACAGGCCCTTCTATCGCCAACCTTTGCTGTTCACGAGTCATTTGCGGTATCAGATAGTGACTCCTATTTATGATATGTGTTAGTTCCGGAAATTGAGAACATTCACCTATAAAATCTGATCGCATCGTAAGTGCCACATAAATTGGCACTTCATCTTGATTGATAGATTTTAATAATAAATTGACAAATGCGGCAGCTTCATTTAACGCAACTGATTTGTCATCTGAATTGATATACCTGAAGAGTTCTTCGAATTGGTCAACAAGGATGAATATATTTTTATTCTCTGTATTACCAAATTGCTTGATGGCATCTACTAGCCCCATTGAACTACTTCGGAGAATAGTAGAGGTTAATGTTTTGGATATAGCAAGATCTTCCTCACTAAGTGTGGCATTGTTCTCATCTTTGGATACAATGGTACTCGCTAAATTATCAATAGGTGAAATACCTGGCCTGGTAACAAACACTGTCCAGTCTGCACCAGCTTGGGTCATAAAACCTCCATAGAGAATGGGTATCAACCCACAATACATCAAAGAAGATTTACCACTACCCGAAGCGCCTATCACCCCAGAAAAACGATGTTTAGCGAGGTTTAGTAATACTTCGTCACTCTGCCCTTCCCTACCAAAAAACAAATGACTTTCTTCAAAGCCAAATGGTCTTAGTCCCGGGAAAGGGTTAATTAAATCAACCTTTCCGGAAATTTCATAATCTACTAAATTTGTTTCCTTTTCGCCCATGTTATCAACTTTGTAGTTGAGCTAAAAATGGTTCAAGAGATTTTTCCGTGGAAGAACCTTTGCTATATAAAACCATGGTGTTTTTCCTGGATTTAAACAAGTCATCAAATTTTTCTTCGGAATCTATTATCACAGCCTGTGGACCCAAAGGTTTTTCGCGTTCAAACCCTAATGACTTGGATAAATCCTGCAATTTGCTCTTCATCCAGTTGTCATTCTTGCCTCCATAATAAACTAATGTGGCATCACATTTTTTTAGATTTTCAATATGCTCATTTCTTACTTCATTTGGTGATCCTTCAAAATCGGATGTGATCACCTGGTAACCAAACGAATTTAAGTAATCTTTTATCGGTTCGCACTTTTCTACTTCTGAATTATTGCAAATAAGATAAATTACCTTTCCATCTTCTTTGCTTTGTGTTTTTTCAGCTGTGGTTGATTGATAGACCGAAATTTTATTACTGATGAACCCTTTTAATTCTTCTATATTGGATTCTAGCAAGTCCGCTTTTTTTATGGCTTCAGAATCCTTTTTAAGATTTTCAATATATATTTTCTGTTTTACACTAATTTTTTCCCGATGCGGAGTAATCCAGATAATCCTGCCTAAAGGAAGTGGCTCCTGCCCGGAACCCATTTTCTCTTCGTTACTTAATAGCTCTGTAGCTAATCTCATCTGTATCTCTAACAGCGAAGAATTTGTCCCTTTGATTTTTCCCGGATCTGCTCCGATCAAATGAATGGCCATCTTACATCTGGATATATCATTTTTGACCATCCTTAATGCAGCATCAATATCATCCGGAATATTATTATCTGGCAAAACCTGGAATCCACTTCTTTGCAACTCTCGTTTAATAATGGATCGGTCATTTTCTAAATCGGATCCTACTGCTGATAAATAAATAAACTCTTTATTTATTTGCTCTTTTATTGAATGTAGTTCACTTTCCTGGCTTGATAATTCCTGCTGAATCTTAGAAATGTCATATGCTAAATCATACAAGCGCATCCAAAAAGTTTTTTGAGATTCCGGACTTGTATAATCATTATACTGCACTACATCATTGGTAAGAGGATCTCTATGGAAAAAATTATATCCTAAAGAATTGCTTAAAAAATCCAAAAGAAAATGGTCTTTAGGTGGTTTTCTAAAAACCTTAAATATTCTAGAACTCCAGGATATATTATTTTGCCCTTTGTTAATTCCCTTTTCATGAAACTTTTTAATCTCCTCCTTAAAAATGCTATTTTGAAGAAGATGCTCTGTAGCCACAGGAATAAGTATAGTAGAAGTACTGTAGATTCGATCTAAATTCAGTTGGTTTACTTCCATTAAATCAATTTTAATTTGATTTCTTAATAGCCGGCTAAGAAGTAATTCCAAAAATCGATGAAAGTTATTGACCCAGGAGGTTTTTAGACTCGTGTCTTCATCTTTAGATGAATAAATAATGATCAAGTTTTTGTTTGTTTCCATCAGCATCTAAAGTAATAGAAAAAATGCAATATAAGCTGCGTATTCAATCTAATTTAACAAATAATTCCATAAAACTTATATTTTAAACCTAGCCTGACTCAATTAAAGGTAGTAATTACCTTCAAACCCAAATTTAGTTAAATTTTTAATTTAAACAAATACATTTAAGAATCTAAAAAACAGATAGTTATGACATTACACTGCTTCAACTTCTTTTTCAGCAAGTTCCATCATATCAATTACCCGCTCTGCAATTTCATAATCATCACAAACGAGATCGTAAAACTTGTTTTTATCAACCTGAAGTAAATGAGCACCTGTTTTTATCACCAATTTATAGCCTTTATTTGAATTCTGAGTAAAAATAAACTCGCCAAGATAACTTCCTGATTCAAACCTTTTTTCAACATTTAAATTCGAATCATATAGTACCACTTCACCTGCCAGAATAAAGAAGAAGTGATCTGTTTTATAATTAATAAGATCAATTTCAAAATCCTTATTAACCGTCAACTCCTCTACATTATCAACCAATTTCGACAAGAACAATCCTGTTAATCCCTTTAAAGTAGATGAGTGTTTTAAAAATTCAATTAAATGATATTTTAAATACAACTTTGTACTAAGCTCTTGAAGATCAATATTGTTGTCTGTATTAAGAATCTTGTCATTTAATTCTACAGCAATCAATTCTTCTAAACGATGGATATTTTTACGATATACCTCGGGGTATCTTTGATACAATACCCATGCTGCTGTTTCCCGAATCAAAGCATCCGGATTAAATAGATTAGCCAATAATTCTAATTGACAGTCAATCTCTATATCTGAGGTACCAATGACATAATACGCGCATGACTTCGTCCACCTATTGGTCTGACTGTAATCCCGGTTAATGATAGCTTTTAGAATTTCCGAAATAGACATTTCCAACTGCGGAAAATAGATTTGCAATCGTTTAACACGTTCAGCATCAGGAATATCATCCAGAATAGGAATGATCTTTTGCTTGATATCTTCTGGTAAAAATACATCCAACAACTCTAGTGCATAAGTAGTTCCTTCATTGGTTTTGGATTCAATATTTTCTTTTACAAGCTGCATTGATTTTTGATCAAAAATCATTGACATCAGCATATATATATGTGTATAGTTATGCTCATTTTCCTCTAACAGCGCATCAACTAATACCTTGAAATCCCTGTTTGAATAATTGCGAAATACATCCAAGGCCACCAGATTCCACAATATGTTTGAAATATCGTTTTCCAATGCTGTTTTAATTCGGATAATCTGGTCTCCGTGCGCTTTAAACCCACATTGGCTCAATGCATTTATTACTGACGCAACCACTTTAAAATCAGGGAAATCTATTTTGTTCCACAGCAATTTGATTGCTGTATTTCCACCTACCCTACCATAAATACCGACGATTCGTGTTTTAACATCTTCGAGCTGGTCTGTAGAGTAAAATGACGTTTCTAAACTTGGGAAAGCCTTTTCTCCAAAACTAATAAGTGAATCAGTGGCAGCATCCCGATATTTTTCCTGGGTCAAAAAATCAACTAAAAAGGGTAATAATTCTGTTCTCTGAACCTTTCCTGCACTAAGTATAGCAATATTAATAATCTCAGAATCCGTATCGTTTAACAATTCAATTAATACTTTGAATCCATCTTCAGGGTTTGCGTTGGATATGTAATCTGCTATTATTTTCTTTTGTGCATGTTTTGCTTTGCGGGAGATATTAATAATAAAATCTACGTCTTTATCTTTTAAATACTCCTGGTCTATATCATCTGTAATTTCTTTCTTTCCTCCTGCTTTAAAATCAGATTCACTAATTATATTATCCTCCTTCAATTTACTCACGATAACATCCTTAACATCTTTATCTGTTTTTTTAATAGATCGTGAAAATGTGGCTTTAAATTCAAACGGAAATAGTTTTGCCATTACTTTAAATGCAAAAATTAATTTTTCGGGAGATCCTTCCTTAGTGGAAGTGGTCAACACATTAAAAATGTAATTTTTGGTATGTTTGGTAAATTCCCTTCCGGCCCTTCTCTTTTGCCTTTCTAATTTAAACCGAATACTAATGCGATAGTTTTGATAAACTCGCAGTGCCAGAAAAATCCAAAATACAATCACCACCAAAAGGAGTATGGAATAGTGAATCAAATTAATAAATGGAAATACGCCTAGCACAAAAATCAATGCCCCTGCAATTAACCTGGAAGTTTCATTGACCATTCCTTCCAGCTTAGTTTGAATATCAAACCGAATCCGATCATCAAGTGGCATAAAAAACAGCTTGAAGGCGGGGTTTTCCATTGCCTCTCGTAATGACGAGGTGAATAATTTGCTAATGGTGATAAATAGGAAAAACCAAAGGAAATTGGAACTGGTGACATCAAATCCAAAATAATAACCGGTAAATATGGCTAGACCAGTAAATATAGCTAACACGATTGGAAGTACCAGCAAGGTAGTACGCAATCCATACATGGAAAGTAGACGTTCATTAACAAACGTCTGAACTATTAGCCCCACCACCAATATGGATGCCTCAATAATACTTATAAAACTTAATAATTTATTTTGCTCAGGATATTGCTGCTCAGCCACATTTAGAAAGCTATATTCAACTAATGAAAATGCCAGCATCGAGGCAAAAAGAAACAATGCCAGGTAAACCACATATTCATTTTTTATTAGTGATTTAAATTTACCTTCTTCTGCTTTACTTTCCGCCAGGTGAACGTCATACGCCGCTAAA
>JBNLGO010000120.1:0-11813 GCA_050306095.1 Cyclobacteriaceae bacterium | reverse complement strand
TAATCCTGATGGAGGAACCGATAATCCTGATGGAGGAACGGATAACCCCGATGGTGGAACTGATAATCCCGATGGTGGAACTGATAATCCCGATGGTGGAACTGATAATCCTGACGGTGGAACTGACAATCCTGACGGAGGAACCGATAATCCTGATGGAGGAACCGATAACCCCGATGGAGGAACCGATAACCCCGATGGAGGAACGGATAATCCTGATGGAGGAACGGATAACCCCGATGGAGGAACTGATAATCCCGACGGTGGAACAGACAACCCAGATGGTGGGACCGATAATCCTGACGGTGGGACAAATGATCCGAATAATGGATCTGATTGTACCGATTGCTTCTACGCCAACGATGTAGAAATAGTGAAAAATGGTGATTACTACGATTACACGGTAACAATCAATCACAATGGCCTATGTAATTATGACCTATCTCATCTGGTAATATCTATACCTGAATGTGCATGGGTAAAAGATTATTCTAACAGCATGGGTTGGAAAATGGATCAGGTGTATAATGACAATAAAACCGGAGCCAGTGGATTGAAAGTAGATGACATTCCGTCCTTCGGAAAAGAAAGTAATTTCACATCGTTTGAAGTAACATTTACTTTAAAATCTTATGATGAAGACTGCATTGAAGCACTGCAATGTTATGCACCGGAAATCGCTTACAAAGCAGGACAGTGTGTACAATATGAACAAACTACCAGCGAATGTGCTGAGGATAATCAGTCAACGGATATTATAACCTATCCAAATCCTACTGATGACTGGGTGAAAGTTTGTTTCGACAAAGAAGATGATGATCAAGAATATTCTATTGATCTATATGATATGTACGGAAAGAAAGTTCATCATAGAGATCGTAAAGCAGGATGGGGAGAAAGAGAATGTGAAATTAACCTGAATGAGTATCACGGGTCCATCTTTTACCTGCATGTGTCAAGAAATGATGGGTACCTTAAAACCTTCAAACTCTGTAAAAAGTAATATAGTATTGCTTCCTATTAAAAAAGGTCATCGTGGTTGCTACCCGATGACCTTTTATTTTAACCTCTTCGAGGTATTTATTTCTTTTGCAGGCTACTTTTTAATTAGCCCTTTTCGTTCTAAAATGCTTTTTAAAAATTTCCGTTCATTCTCTGTGTTAAACATTTTGTGTGGCCAATAAAAAAATTGAACCTTCGACATAAATAAAATAAAATGATCCTTACCAAGCTTTGCTCTTTTTATCTGATTCCATTTGATAGGCATTCCTTGCTTCGTATTTATTTTCACCAATATTTGTTGGCTACTGATTTCGTAAGATAGGCGATCAAATAAAAATTTCCCCTGCTCCATTTGCGTAACACCTGCAAACTGGATCAACCAAAAAAGTATGTAAAGCACATATGCTATTAATGTCCCTATGATCCACCAGATGTTTGGCAATACAAAATTCATACTCATTATGGCTACCACTATGATCAACACCCACCATTGCTGTTTCAATACACCACTTAACCCTGCACGAATGTAGGTACCAGTAGGAAGTTGAAATTTTTTCGTCTTTATAATCATTTTCCCGTTTACTTAAATTTTCACAAAAATACAGCTTTCAAACTTATATCCAGACTTTTTACAGAATGCGTCAACGCACCAATCGAAATATAATTAACACCAGTCTGTGCATATTCCACTAAGGTTTCTTCCACGATTCCCCCTGATGCTTCAGTTTCTGATTTATCACCAATTAATTTAACCGCTTCCTTTATTTCAGAAGGAGCCATATTATCCAGCATAATCACATCTGCTTTATTTTCCAGCGCTTCTTTTACTTCACCAAGGTTTCTCGTTTCTACCTCTATTCGCAGATCTTTATTTTTCTCCTTGAGATACTTCCTGACACGCTCCACTGCTTTGGTAATTCCTCCAGCATAATCGATGTGGTTATCCTTCAACATAATCATGTCAAACAATCCGAAACGATGATTTTTTCCTCCTCCGGTTTCTACTGCCCATTTCTCAAGTGCTCTCCAGCCGGGGGTGGTTTTTCTGGTATCTAATAATTGCACTCCTGTGCCTTCAACCAATTTTATCAGTTGGTTAGTTTTGGTAGCGATTCCACTTAATCGCTGTAAGCAATTGAGGACAATTCTTTCTGCGGAAAGAATGGTTCGGATTTTACCATTAACAATCATCCCTACATCCCCTACTTTTACATTGTCTCCATCTTTTAATTTAAAATCGATTTCAATTTCAGGATCAAATCGATGGAATATTTCCTTTGCTAAAAACAATCCAGCCGCTACACCTTCCTCTTTAAAAAGTAATTGTGCTGAACCCATTTGCTCTTCACCAATGGTAGAAAGAGTAGAATGATCGCCATCACCAATATCTTCTTTGAAAGCCTGGTTGATGAACTGGTCTAAATACTCGGAAGTGATGTATTTACTTTTCACGCCGCAAAAATAGAAAATCGATCTGTAAATGAGGACTTCCGTACAATTATTTTAGCAATCCAATCTCTATACATATTTCAATCATTATCCATGAAATAAATATCAATCATTTTCAGCTTAGCATAAAGCTGCTATTTTTAAAACTGTATTTTAAATGTCTGATTTAATGAAAAATTTTGTCTTTATCACCCTCGTATTATGTAGTGTTTCTTGTCATAAAAAACCATCCCTTTCCCCAGAAGCAATGCTCGACGAGGCAGCTGCAGAATATGTTACTTTAGGTTTATCAATCGGCCAATATGATGCCCCCTTTATTGATGCTTACTACGGGCCCGATTCGTTAAAACCAACTCAGAAAAAATTAGACATATTTCCCAAAGACAGTTTTCTCCTTTCTACTCAATCACTACATCAAAAAGTTGATTCATTGAAAACCAACCTTAAGGATTCATCACTCCTTCGCAGGGCAGAATTTTTGGTAGCTCAGCTACAAGCTTATGAAATGAGAATTAAAATATTTACAGGAGAGAAACCAACTTTTGACGAAGAAACGCAGACATTATATGGAGTAGTTACGCCTACTCATTCAATGGAATATTTTGACTCATTATTAATAAATTTAGATGAAAACCTTCCTGGTGATGGAACGATCAATGAGCGGTATAATTCAATTATTGATCAATTTATTATTCCTGAAGATAAAGTTGACACAGTTTTAAAAGTGGCGATAGAAGAAAGTAAACGTAGGACGATGCGCCACATCTCCCTGCCTGAAAATGAAACTTTTAAAATGGAACTCGTCAATGATAAGCCATGGGGAGGATATAATTGGTACCAGGGTGATTTCACCAGTTTAATTCAAATTAATACAGACTTACCCATTTATATTACCAGGGCGATCGATGTGGGCAGCCATGAAAGCTATCCCGGGCATCATGTGTATAATATGCTGCTGGAAGAAAAATTATATAAGGAAAAAAGCTGGGTCGAATCTTCGATGTATCCACTATATAGTCCGCAGTCATTAATTGCCGAAGGGACTGCTAATTTTGGGGTTGAAATGATTTTTCCGGGGAAAGAAAAGGTTAAGTTTTGTAAAGACGTTTTGCTTCAATTGGCAGGACTAGACACTACAGGTATCAGCAATTACTTTTATGTACAAAGCTTGGTTTCTGAATTGAGCTTTGTGAATAATGAAGTTGGTCGCGGATATTTAAATGGGGAATTAACAGACGAAGAAGCTATAGAAAAGCTTATTCACTATGGATTGCGTACTCGCGATTCAGCAGAAAAATTCTTAAGCTTTATCCAGAAATACCGATCCTATATTATCAATTATAATTATGGAAAAGGACTGGTAAGAAGATACATTGAAAATAATGGCGGTACACCTGATAATCCTGAGAAAAGGTGGAAATTATTTACCTGGATATTGAGCAATCAGGTGCTTCCCAATAAGCTACAATGAATTCATTTGGAGGAGTTTTTCCATAATGACATAATCTTGTCCATCTTTTGTAAACCTCTCATTTGTGCAATTCATCTCAAATTTTTCATACAATGATGTTTTGTTGATTCGGGCATTGCACCAAAGACGATTAACACCTTTCTGTTTAGCTATTGAAATCACATGCTTCAATAATAAACTTCCATAACCCCTACCCTGATATTCTTCCAATGTCGCAAACTTTCTAAATTGGGCTTCATTGTTACTAACAAATAATGAAATGATGGATACCAGCTTTTCCTGAATGAACAACCCAAAATGAAATCCATTTTCATCATCTTCCAGTTGAACATATGAAAGGGGTTTGTCAGGCCACATTACTTTTTGCCTTATTTCCCAAACCATGAAATGTGGGATTTCTTTAATCATAAGAAAGTGGAAGGTTTATTCCCGGCTAAAATCGATGAGGTCAACCAAATAGTCTGAATTGATTTTCTTAATATAAATCAGTACTCGATATGATCCTCCTTCAAAGCTATATTTCCCTATAACATAGGTAAGTCCCTGTTGTGAAGCGCCCTGGTGGATGTATTCAAAACCTGAAGGTGGGTATTTCTTAAAAAAATCTTTTAATACAAACTCCGCCTGCGTTTTGCTATAGTTTGATTTTTCACCATCAAAGTTTAATTCCACGGAGGTATTAAATGATTTTATCAATTCTTTGGAGCTCCCGGTTTTTAATGCCGCTCTAACATTATTGATTACGGTACTTTGAGGGTAGGCAGTAAGTGAAAAAAATCCTACGATTAAAAGAGTAAATGATATTTTGAGAAAATATTTATTCATATTGTTTATATGCGTCCAAAATAAACAAATTATAGCGAATTCTATGCCAGCATTTGTTTATTTTTGCGGCTCGATGATATTGGTTATGTTTTTGAAAAGTAATATTCTATACTTTTGCGCCAAATTTAAATGAATATTTATAAACCTTAAAAATATACAAACATGTACAAAATAGTTTTGCTGCGTCATGGTGAAAGCCAGTGGAATATGGAAAACAGGTTTACCGGCTGGGCCGATGTGGACCTAACTGAAAAAGGTAAAAACGAAGCAAAATCTGCTGGTCAACTACTAAAAGAAAAAGGATTTAGTTTTGATAAAGCTTATTCTTCCGTTTTAAAGAGAGCAATCAGAACATTGTGGATTGCCTTAGACGAATTAGATCAATTATGGATACCGGTAGAAAGATCGTGGACATTGAATGAGCGATTTTATGGAGGCCTTACCGGATTGAATAAATCGGAAACTGCCGAAAAATACGGTGAAGAGCAAGTATTAATCTGGAGAAGAAGCTATGATACTCCACCTCCAGTGTTGGAAAAAAGTAGTGAATACTATCCTGGTAATGACAGTCGGTACAAAGGTCTTACTGAAGAGCAACTTCCCGTAACAGAATGCTTAAAAGATACCGTAGAAAGAGTTGTTCCATTTTGGAATGAGTCAATAGCACCAGATATCAAAGCAGGTAAAAACCTGGTTATTGCTGCGCATGGTAATTCATTGAGAGCATTGGTGAAATATTTAGATAACATTTCTGATGAAGAAATTCTGAAACTTAATATCCCAACTGGAGTACCATTAGTATATGAATTAGATGCAGATCTAAAACCAATAAAAAGTTATTACCTGGGAGATCAGGAAGCATTGGCGGCTAAAATGAATGCTGTAGCTAATCAGGGTAAGTCAAAATAATATGTCGAAAACAACTTTTGTAATTTTTCTTTTTTGTGTAGTGGCTGTTTCAGGCTGCGACCGCATGCTAATGAAAGAGAAAAGACAGGAGATTGATAAGATAAATTTAAGGGGATTGCTTGATACATTACATTTACATGTAAATCAGGCCAATCCCCTTTTGATTAAGAAAGCTGTGATAAATGGGAAAACGGATTCCTCAAACATGAAGCTCAGCGAAGATGAATGGAAAAAGGAGTTTGAAAATTTCGCAGATTTAAAGCTTCGACCCGGAAATTTACTTTCTCAATTTGATGAGAATATTGAACAAACAGATTCCGGATATATATATCATTACCATTCCAAGGATTATAAAAAGGAAAAACTGGATAGTTTTCTATTAGGGCTTAATAACAAAGAAGAAATACAATATTTACAAGCATATCTAAACGATAAAAATTACTTTAATTCTTCTGCTCAAAATTTACGGATTGATTTTACAAAAAAGGTAGATAATCATATTCTTCCTTTGGCCTACTATATCAATGGTTGGCAAAAAATTCGAACTAAAGACACGATTAGTTTTGAGGTATATGCTCAAATTAGTTATTAATCAACGCATCAAAAAATCCCAAATTTTTATTTTTTTCCTTGGCAATGTAAAGCGGAAAATGGGTGTTGATTTCCAATAATTTTTCTGATACACTTCCAAGAATTATGGAAGCGGCCATCGTTCTTCCACGAGACCCCATGATGATTCCTGATACTTGTTCTTTCAACGCATATTTATAAATCTGGCTGGCAATGCTATCAGATTTGCTCAAAACAAAATCACATTTCACTTCATCCTTTTTTAACGCCATGGATTGAATGAATTTGTCAAAATTTTCTTCTGAATTCTTTTTCATGATGGCGGCGAATTCCTCATACGATTTACCAGAGGTATGATACCCACTAGGCACTTCATAGAAATGCACACATCTTACTTCTATGTCTTTGTAAAACTCCTTGACAAATAATCCATGCTCTAAAGCATGCTTAGAAGGCTCAGAAAAATCAATAGGTATAATAAATATTTGCGGATCCCAGGGCATTACTTCGGGAATGAAAAATACGGAGCAAGGTACCAGTTTAGCTATTTTACTTGCTGAAATACCTGAACTTTCAAATGAAAGTTTTTTGCCCAACATTAACAGGTCTACTTCTTTGATTTTTGCCCATTTCAATAATTCATTAGTTGCAGTTCCGTCTACAACATCAATTTCATAATCAGCATTGAGCTTGCCTACCAGGGATGATTCTATTTTATCAGCAATTATTTTTTTTATCTGCTCATCTTTAGGAGCCAATAATCCCGGATATTTTTGCAATATCTCGTCTGACAAATCAAGGGATTTTTGAATATTGATAAAATATACTTTTTGAATGGTAGTTTTCTGACTTGCCAGTATGACCTGGTCTATTAATGTTTCATCTACATCTGATAAATCTAAACCTACTAGTACGGTTGAAATTGATTCCATGAGCATTATTTTTATTTCCAATATGAATTGCTGCCCAATTTATTAGCATTTCAATAATTAACTCAATTTCTTTGCAGAAAAATTTTTATATAATCATCTGAGGTCGTGAATAATAACTGGTTAACGAGGTTGCAGGATAAGTGGGAGCTAAATAGTATCAGGCAGGTAATCATTGTGCTCATTGTTTTTGGATTGACAGGTACTACCATTGCCATGACAAAATTATTTTTTATGTCATTTTTTGGACTGGAACATATCAATTTCATATTAAAAATTTTAATAGGCATTTTAGCCTACCAGGTATTAATTCTGATCTATGGTACTTTGTTTGGTCAGTTCAGATTTTTTTGGAATAAAGAAAAAAAACTCGTCATGGCCATTAGCAAGTTATTTAGATGGATATTTCATCTTCCTGGCAAATTGTTTAAAACCAGCGAGCAGGAAGGTTAAGATTCGCTTTTTTTACTACATTCGTCTTCGTCATTTATTGGTGCATATTTTAAAAATATCCTCATGCGAAGACTTATTCTTTTTGCCTTTCTTGTAATTAGCACTTCTGTATTTAGTCAGTCGCTCGAAAAACAAGTTGACCAATTTTATCCACATCTGGATTCGCTTTATAAACATTTACACGCAAATCCCGAGCTTTCATTCGAAGAGAAAAATACTTCTAAAAAAATTGCATCTGAATTAAGGTCGGCAGGATTTGAGGTCACTGAAAATATTGGGGGATTTGGCGTAGTTGGTTTACTTAAAAACGGAAAAGGTCCAGTTGTTTTAGTTAGAACAGACATGGACGCATTACCTGTGGTAGAAGAAACCGAATTTAACTTCGCTAGCAAAGTTATGACCGAACTCAATGGAAACCAGGTAGGCGTAATGCATGCTTGTGGGCATGATATTCATATGTCGGTTTTTATTGGCACAGCAAAAATGCTTTCACAAAATAAGAATAAATGGAAAGGTACATTGGTATTTATTTCCCAGCCGGCGGAAGAGCGTGCCAGTGGTGCCAGGGCTATGCTGAAAGATGGACTATTTGAAAAATTTCCGGTTCCCGACTACTGCCTGGCCCTTCATGTAAGTGGAAATATGCCAGCGGGAAAAGTAGCACTTACTAGTGGATATGCTTATGCAAATGTTGATATGATGGATATTACCGTTTACGGGGAAGGTGGTCATGGCGCTTACCCACATACCACCATTGATCCGATAGTATTAAGTGCACGGATCATTCTTGACCTTCAAACCATCGTAAGTCGCGAGCTGTCACCCCTTGATCCTGCGGTAGTGACTGTTGGCTCTATCCATGGTGGCAATAAAGGCAATGTAATACCTGATGCGATAAAATTAGAATTGACATTGCGCTCCTACACTTCAGCAGTAAGAAATGCCACCATCGAAAAAATAAAAAGAATATGCAATGGCCTGGCTGCGGCTGCTGGATTACCAGAAGAGAAATATCCAAAGGTATATCTGCGTGACGAATCCACATTAAGCCTTTATAACGATCCGGCTCTTACTGCCAGAATGAAAAAAGTTTTCATTTCAACTATAGGAGAAGAAAATGTGTTGGACGGACAACCGGTAATGGGCGGGGAAGATTTTAGTGCCTATGGAAGAACGGATGAAAAAATCCCTATTTTACAATACAATCTTGGAACCATTGAGCCCGAATTAGTCAACAAAGCCATGAATAAAGAAATAAAGTTACCCTCTCTTCATTCTGCATTTTATACACCTACTCCTGAGCCTTCCATTAAGACGGGAGTTATTACCATGACTTCTGGTGTGTTGGATCTATTAAAACAATAATAATGGAGTGGGATTTTGACTGGATAAAATTTGCGATTGTTATTGCTTCCGGAATAGTTGCGGGATTTTTTAATACTGTTGCCGGTGGTGGATCCTTATTGACGCTTCCTATTCTGATCATGTACATTGGTCTGCCGGCATCTATCGCTAATGCAACCAACCGTGTCGCTATTTTCTCACAAAATATTTTTGCCATTGCCGGATTTAAAAGTAAAGGAATCAGTGATTTTAAATATGGTGCAGTTCTAGGGATTTCGGCATTATTGGGCGCCATTATAGGGGCAAAAATTGCCATAGAAATAAAGGGTGAATTATTTAATAAAATACTCGCTGTGATTATGGTGCTGATAGTGATTCAAACAGTGATAAAATCAAGCAAACCAAAAACAGAAAACTTAGAGACAACCGGTATAAAGCAAAAAATTATTGCCACCATTATTTTCTTCTTTATTGGGATTTATGGTGGGTTTATACAGGCGGGAGTCGGGTTTTTAATCATAGCAGCATTGACTTCCATTCACCGGTTTTCTTTATCTAAAACTAATGCCTTAAAAGTTTTTATTGTTCTTGTTTACACCGTGGCTGCGTTATCGATTTTTATTATCGAAGATCAAATTAATTGGGTATATGGGTTGGTTTTGGCAATAGGAAATTCCATCGGTGCGTGGTTTGCCAGCAGGTGGTCGGTAAAAAAAGGTGATAAAATTGTGGGAAGAATTTTGATTATAGCAGTTACTATATTGGCAATAAAGCTGTGGTTCTTTTAAAGACCTCTATTTACTATTTATAAAAGCCAATAGAATAGCTATGAGAAAACTAACTTACTTTCCCCTGATCCTTTTAATTGGATTTGCTTCAGCATGTACATCCAGTAAAAAATTTGATTTTACCAGTGCTTATAAATTCAGGACGATCCGTCGTGCACAGGAGCATAGGCACGATCAACAACCTCCAATAAATGTATTAGAAGCTACAAGCGAAGCGACTACTTCAAGAAAATTTGAGCCGGCTTCAGCATTGTCAGAAGCAGAAAATAATTTGTTGGAAAAAACCGGCTTAAAAGCGGAAGAAGAAACCATCACTAGAGAAGAGTTGACAGCACGAGTAAACTCATTGACTAAAAAAGAAAAAAAAATACTTCGGAGGAAAATGATCAAAGAATTAAAAGCAGAGATGAAAGCAATCAATTCAATGGAAAAAAATGAATTTCATTCTGTCTCTGAAACAAGTGATTTAGATATTTCTGGTTATACGCTTACAGGTGTATTAGTAGGTGGATTGGGTGTGATCGTTTTAGTTCTAGGTGCCATATTTGGGGTAGGGATATTGACCTTTGCAGGTGCAGCTTTAGTTATTATGGGTGTGGTGTTTATTTTAATTGATATAATCTAAAACCCATCTTCCAGGTGCTCAATGTTTGGTGGATTACCTTTGGTAATACTGATAATATCAAACCGGATATTTCCATTCCATTCTTTGTGTTCAACATAATGTTCTGATGCCATATGGATTAATTCCACCTTTCGATCATTGACAAATTCCTCAGGATAACCAAAGGAATTGTTTTTGCGATATTTTACTTCTACAAATATTAGCAGCTCTTCCTTCTCTGCAATGACATCAATTTCCGCTCGCTTATACCGATAATTTCGCTCAAGTATTTTGAAGTTCTGCTGTTCTAAATAATCAACAGCTAACTGTTCACCTTCTGCCCCTAATTCCTTATTATTGCCCATTGTTTTTACTAATCATCATTTCATGGAAAAATTATATCCTTTAAAATTCAAGACCATTTATAAAGATAAGATTTGGGGTGGAAATAAAATAAACACCGTGCTGGGAAAAGATTTTTCTCCACTACCTAACTGTGGCGAGACCTGGGAAATATCCGGAGTAAGTGGGAATATCTCTGAGGTAGCCAATGGGCCATTACAGGGAAAAGATCTCAAATCACTAATCTCTCAATATAAAGGTTCTCTGGTAGGAGAAAAGGTCTTTGAAAAATTTGGGGAGGAGTTTCCGTTATTGATCAAATTCATTGATGCGAATGATGACTTATCCATTCAAGTCCATCCGGATGATGAACTGGGAATGAAGCGACACAATTCATTTGGCAAGACAGAAATGTGGTATGTGCTCCAGGCGGATCCCGGGTCGACATTAATTTCTGGCTTTAACCAGGAAGTCAATCGTGAAAAATACCTGGAAGCATTTAATGCCGGAAAGCTTACTGATATATTAAATAAAGAACAAGTAAATGATGAAGATGTGTTTTTCCTTCCTGCTGGCCGGGTACACACTATTGGTAAGGGATTATTAATTGCGGAGATACAACAAACATCCGATATCACCTACCGAATTTATGATTTTGATCGAGTAGATGATCAGGGAAATAAAAGAGAGCTTCATGTGGAAGAAGCACTAGATGCCATCGATTATAATTATTATGATGCATATAAAACCAATTATGCGAAAAATCTCAATGAAGTGGTGAAAATGGTCAGCTGTCAGTATTTCACCACCAACAAATTACATTTTAACCAAGCCGTGGAAAGGGATCACTCCTCATTGGATTGTTTCAAAATTCAGAACTGAATTTGAATTAAAACGCAGAGAACCTATTTGAGCCAAATTTGATTGAATTTGAATTCTAGGGACTTGGAAGCTTCAGAATTTGATGGAATTTGGCGTGTGGGACCATAGTTACATCTAGTTGTTACTGGAACTTGAATTCAAGGATTTTAAGGTTCACAAGAGAAATTTTTTGAATCAACCCCAATATTGTATTTGAATTTATTTAAATCTATGATTCCTTTACTTAAGGATGGATTATCCACTTG
>JBNLGO010000119.1:0-11877 GCA_050306095.1 Cyclobacteriaceae bacterium | reverse complement strand
GTCTGAGTAGAGACATTTCCTCCGTCTCCAACATTTTGAGGCGTATTAAGGTTCTCATTATACCGGGTATCATTCGCATAAATTATTATTGTAATCAAAAGCGCAAATAAAGCAGCGCATACTTTTTTAATTTCTTTTTTTAAGTAGATTTTTCTAATATTCAATGTTTTTTAACTAGCTTCTAATCTATTTTTTAAATTAAAATGCGTCTCCTTTTAATAATTGTATTACTAATTCTAGTATTTCCAATTGTCACTGTTTCTCAATCTAATGATGTCGATATTGACAAACTCTTATCTGATAAAAATTACTTGCAGTTTTTTGAAAGGGTAAAATCAATAAAAACCTATGAAAAGAGGAGTACGCAAACTTTTCATAGAAAAATTGAAGATGTTAAAAAGAAGTTAATTGAGACCAAAGATTTCAATCAATTCGGGAAATTGACTTATTTAAAAAAATATAATTCAGATAATTCTATGTCCTATGGTTTATATTTTCAATACGATAGTGGAAAGTTAAATTATTGCTCCTTTATCAACAGTTCCAACACGATAAAATATGTTTGGAAATTTAAAAATGACACCACTATTATCAGTGAAACAAAATATAATAATAATGGTAATATAAAGTATCAATTGATATATGAATATGATACACTAAACAGTCTTTTATCGATTAAACAAATAAACAAGAATGGAACTGTAAAGCGTACTTTAAAAAAAGAATATGACTCGCTAAATCGTCATATAAGTATTCAAACTATTTACCCAAATTATAAAGTTAAATCAAAAACTCACTTCCAATATTTGGATACGACCAAATATTTAAGGAATGTACTTACATATAAAAAGGGCATTTTAAAAGAACAGACCTCCTTTAAATATGACACTTTATTGAATCTCACCTCTACTCTAGAAATAAATAAAAATTCCAAAATTGAAAAATTCTATGGATATGATTCATTACTAAGAGTCGATTCTGTGTTGACAAAAAATAAAAGATATGATCTCGAATTTTGCACCTATTATACCTATGATAATCAAAATAGAACAATAATTCTAGAAAACAAACAAGGTGATGTAACGCTAAATAGAATAGAATATGAATACGATGGTTTTGGAAATATCAAATTTGAAAAACAATACAACCCTTTTGGATACGGTAGAAATGAGATATTAATTTATTACGATTATAATATGGATGGGCAATTAATAGAGGAACGAATTGAAAACAAAGCTCAAGACCAGCAAGTATGGAGAATTTATGAATATGAATATTATGACAATGGCCAATAAAATATTTATTCAATAAACTGAAATTCAAATTTTTTATTAATTAATCATCAAATTTTATAATATCGTGCTTTTGTTCTTTTACAATTATTAGCTATGCAATTCAATCCGAAACATTTTCTATTTCTGATAATCGTTTTAACCACATTTTCTCTATCGAACTGTGGTAAAAAAGGTGGCTCCAAAAGAATCGAAACGGTCACACAACCTACCGAACCACCATTTAAAAAAGAAGGAGTATTGACTTTTTTCAATGCAAATGACACCATTAAAACTATTGACATTGAAATAGCCGATAACAACCAGGAACGTGCTCAGGGAATGATGTATCGTAGCTCCATGGATCACAATAAAGGCATGTTGTTTATCATGGACTATGAAGAGCCGCAATCCTTCTGGATGAAAAATTGCCAGCTGTCGCTTGATATTATGTATGTCAATAGCAGTTATGAAATTGTCTCTTTGTATAAACACACCCCTCCCTACTCAGACACAAATATCCCATCCATGAAACCAGCGCTCTATGTGGTAGAAACATCTGCTGGGTTTTGTGATAAATTTGGTGTGGAAGTGGGTAACAGTATTCAATTCAAAAGAGAATCTAACCCAATATAATCTGATTTTCACCTTTTAAATTACTTTTATGCAACATTGTTGCATAAAGAGTTTTGATGATATACATTTGCAGCATTAACACGACAATGCTACATAAATATATCGTCTTCATATTTCTATTTCTCCCTATGTTTTCCTTCGCACAACAGGACTGCCCGTGTTCGCATGATTGTAAATGCATTGTAAGTGGAAAAGTATTTGACATCGAAACCGGTGATCCGTTACCATTTGCAAATATTAAAATACTTAATACCAGTAAAGGTGTGACCACTGATGCTTCCGGGCAATTTATCATCCCAAATATCTGCGCCTGTGAAATGAAAATAGAAGTGAGCTTTACAGGATATAAACCAAAAAACATTGTCCTCCATACTGATCATGCAGAAAACCTCAAAGTCCTTCTTGCACAAGATGCCCAGTTACTGGAAAGTGTGATCATCCTTGGAAAAAGTGAATCTTCCGAATTTGAAAGTCAAAATATCCAAAGTATAAATAGTGATAAAATAGAAGCTCAGTCCGGTAGCTCATTGGGTGAGGCACTTGCGGGTGCATTAAGTGGTGTGAGCATGATCCAAACCGGCGGAAACATCACCAAGCCCGTCATTCAAGGTCTTAATGCTAATAGGATTTTAATACTCAACAATGGCATCAGGTATGAAGGTCAGCAATGGGGAGCCGAGCATGCTCCAGCAATAGACCCATTAATTGCTGATAAAATAGAAGTTATCAAAGGCGCTGCGTCTGTAAAATATGGATCGGGAGCATTGGGAGGGGTAATTTTGGTACTACCATCTGAATTACCTATAGATCAACAACTATCTGGAAAGATTAATCTTTCCGGCCAGACCAATGGTGGGTTGTTCACTGCTTCCGGATTAGTAGAAAACGCCTTAGAAAAAGGATGGGCATGGAGACTCCAAAGCACTTATAAAAAGGGTGGCGACATAAAGACTCCTAATTACAATTTGACCAATACCGGGGTAACAGAATATAACTTTTCCGGAACCTTAGGAAAAAAATATGAACATGCCGATTACGAATTATTTGTAAGTCATTTTAATACTGAACTTGGCATTTTAAAAACAGTAGGGCTCATCAATAGCATGGAAGATTTCATCAAGGCGGTAAATAGTGATATACCTCCGGGAACTGAAGACTTCTCATATAATATCAGTCCCCCAAAACAAACATCAAATCATTCCCTGGTAAAGTTCAAGGCTAATTGGGATGCTGGAGAAAATGACGTGAAATTTCAATATGGTTTTCAATTAAACAACCGACAGGAATTTGACATTCGTCGTGGCAACCTGGTGAATATCCCAAGCATGGATCTTCAATTGTCCACTCACAATGTTGATCTGGAATATGAAATAAATTCTTTCGATCGTCACCAGCTAAGTGTTGGTGCTAATGTTATTTACCAGGAAAACAAAAACGTCGCCGGTACCCAAACCCTCCCATTTATTCCTAATTACAACTCCCTTTCATCCGGAATTTTTGCCATTGACAAATACGCACTTCAAAAGGTAACATTTGAAATAGGTGGCCGCATGGATCTTCAATATTTTGATGTAGCAGGTAGGGATTTTAAAAATGATCCTTTTCGGGCCAATTATAATTTCATCAGTTTTTCCGGAATTGCAGGATTGCGCTACACCCCTAATCAGCAAAATATTGTAACGATCAATCTGGCATCCGGCTGGCGACCACCACATGTTTCGGAACTATATAGCTTTGGTACGCACCAAAGTGCCGCGGCTATAGAATATGGAATCTTATTAGATGAAAATAATGAAATTATTGATTTTGAAAGTTCGGGAGTGAAAAGTGAAGGGAGCCTGAAAATGGTGACCACCTACGAATTTCACGGTGAGAAATTACATTTTGATGCCAGTGGATACTACCAGGCAATTCAAAATTTCTTCTATTTAAAATCAAACGGTGTGACAAACACTACCCGTGGCACCATGCCCACTTTTAGATATCAACAAACGAATGCCTTGTTTACAGGAATTGATCTGGATATGCATTATTCCTTTTCAAAACACATATCGATGACCATGCTCTATTCCTATCTCTATGCCAAGGATCTCACCAACGATGATTTCTTTCTTTACATCCCATCCAATCGGTTAAATGCGGGTATCAATTGGCATATTGAAAGCATTCCTGCATTATCACACGTGGATGTTTTTGTCAATGGAAAATATACTTTTAAACAAAACCATGCACCTAAACCAGTTGATATAAATGATCCGAATTTTAGCTTTCCGGAAAATGAAAAAAACTATGATTTCATCCCTGCTCCATCAGGGTATTTCCTTCTTGAAACAGGAATTTCACTTTACAAAAATTGGGAGAAAAACACACTAGAATTTAAACTAAGTGGACAAAACATTTTAAATACAACATATAAAAATAATACGAATCGATTAAAATATTTCGCATATGACAAAGGGCAAAATTTTAAAATGGGCATTATCTATCATTTCTAATGTACTAATCGTTACAGTAATTTCAGTCTCGTTAACAAATTGTAAAACCGAGGAGCCTGAAAAGGAAAATGTGGAGGAATCGATTACTAAAATCACTCTTCACTTTACACCTACTGGAGGAGGAAGTACAATATCCGTTAGCGCCATTGATCCGGATGGAGATGGACCACAGGATATGCTACCCGAAGGTGATGTTAACCTGGAATACAATTTAGAGTATGACCTGGTTCTCGAATTTACAAATCATCTGGAAAATCCGCCTGTAGATATTACTGCTGAAATTCAAGAAGAAGGTGAAGAACATATGGTGTTTTATGGATGGACCACGGGGCTTTTCTTTAATCCTTCCAATGGCGACATTAATGCAAACCGTGATAATGTGCGATACCAGGATATGGACGGTAATGCTCTTCCTATTGGAATAGAAACCAAATGGACCACATCCAATCAAACTATTGATGGTGACTTTCGCGTGGTTTTAAAGCATCAGCCAGATTTAAAAAGTGAAACATCTACTGTGTCAACTGGCGCTACTGACGCTGACATTACGTTTCATGTAGTCATTGCAAAATAATCTTAGCTATGGATCCAGTCGAGCTTCTAAAGAAAAGAAAACTTCGTAGTACGGATTGCAGAAAAAAAATCCTTGACTGTTTTCTGTTGCACGATTATGCTTTGACCCAGGGGCTTCTTGAACAAGAACTACATCATGAATTTGACAGGGTTACTATCTACCGTACTTTAAAATCTTTTGTTGACAACGGCTTGATCCATAAAATTTTGGATGATGAAGGTGGGATTAAGTATGCTTTGTGCAATGAGAATTGCTCGTCCTCCACACATAATCATAGTCATGTCCATTTTAAATGCAATCGATGTGGTCAAACAATTTGCCTGGAATCGGTGGCCATTCCGAAAATATACATTCCCAATGCATTTAAAATAAGTGATATAAATGTACTGGTAAATGGAGTTTGTGATCGGTGCCAATAAAGTTTGAAAATAAAAAAAGCTGTTCATTCGCTGAACAGCTTTTCAAAAGGAGAAATTATTCGAAAATTAGTTATTCCCTTTTGTAGGCAATAGAGGGCATTCAAAATAATTACCAGTTGACATAAAGTCATTCAGGTCAAGATCTTCTGCTGAACATGCCTCTTCATATTTTGCAGGATCTACCCCTTCTTTTAAAGTGAACATGTGCCATCTACCCCCATTATAATCCTGGTCGCCTGGCTTAGCGTCAGAAATTAAACCGGCTCCATCCTTGAATGAACCGGCATATAAATTATCAAAGGGCGTGCTCGATGGCTTGAATTTGGCCGGTGTGACCACTGAATTATATACCTGGCAATCTGCCATTACCATTGTTCTACCTACCCTTGCGTTGCTGGGCGAAGATGGTGACACAATGGATGCATCGGAAGTGACAGGATTTACTTCACTTTCCTGGCAACTGAATGCTATTAAACTGAAGGATAAAATGACTGCAATAGATTTTAAAGTTTTCATGATACTTAGATTTGATTTGTTATACATGAAAAGTCCTTAAAAAAGATCACAGAAATATCACAGAAGGTTAACGACTTAACGGTTTAAGTAAGCGACAAGACAAAAGGAAATAAACTTCCCACTTTACCGATTAAAATCCATGATTAGGTCGTGAATTACCAGAATTGACCTAATTCCCAAAAGGGTAATAATTATGTATATTTCTTTTCTTCAAATTGTTGAAAGCCATTTTCGATACCCGTGATGATATCATTGAGTTCAAGGTAAGGTTTGCTAAAAAGAGCTGTGTCCCGTAGGTATTCCATAAAGTAATAATACTCCTGCAACTCTTCACATTCTACAATGAGGAAGTCAGAGGTAGTGGCATGGAACGCTTCGCTGTCAAAGAGACGAACAGTTAGCTTTCCTTCAAAACGTTGAATGATCGGGAGAATTTCATTAGAGAAAAATTCATTTCTTTGTTTTCTTGTCAAAGCCAGCCAATGGTGGGTGACACGGTAAAGAATTAATATGGTGTAATTCATTTTGGAAAATTGATTACTAAATTTTATCCTAAAATTACACGTAGGAAATTGCGATTACATTAACCTATGTTAATGCGAATAAATATTGAAATTATTCTAATCTGCCTGCTTTTCTTTTTCTTTATTCAGATAGCCATAAAAATAGAGCGAATGGCTGGTAACGGTAAAATCAAAGGTTTCTTCTACGAGCTTTTGGATCTGCTGCACACGAGGATCGCAAAACTCAAATATCTGTTCTGATTTAGTACAGATCACATGGTCATGCTGACGGTAACCATGCGCTTTTTCATAAAGAGAAAGGTTCTTACCAAACTGGTGTTTTTTCACTAAATCGCATTCCAATAATAAATCAAGCGTATTATAAACAGTGGCACGACTCACCCTGTAGTTTTTATTTTTCATGTTGATATAGAGGGATTCTACATCAAAATGACCCTCATTCATGTAAATTTCTTCCAATATGGCGAAGCGCTCCGGTGTTTTGCGCAATTGCTTTTCTTCTAAGTATTGTGTAAAAATCTCCCTTATTTCCTCAAATTTCTCGGGTGTCATGATGCTTTCCTTTCCTACTTTCTTATTGCTCTAAATTTTAACGAAATTAAGGTCACTTTGGCTTAATTACCAACAATACAATCAATTATATATAAAATTTCTTTTGTGAACATCAGCATACTTCGTGAATGCATAGTATATTTGCGACCTCATTATTACATCTTTTTTAAACTCCCAATACATGATTTTATCAGGTAAAGAAATTGAAAAGCAGATCGGCAAAAACATCAACATTGATCCCTACGATCCTAAATTGCTTAATCCTAACAGCTACAATTTGAGGCTTCATAATGTGCTGATGACCTATGACAATGGTGATCTGGACATGAAAAAACCTAATCCCGCTACTAAATTTGAAATACCGGATGATGGGTTTGTACTTCAGCCAGGCCAATTGTACCTGGGCAGAACACTTGAATACACAGAAACAAAATCGTATGTCCCGATGCTGGAAGGACGTTCATCTATCGGTCGGTTAGGAATGTTTGTTCACGTAACGGCTGGTTTTGGTGATGTGGGATTTTCCGGCTTCTGGACGTTAGAGATTTTTTGCATTAAACCTATTCGCATTTATCCTGGCGTGGAGGTCTGCCAATTGTACTTCCATACTATCGAAGGTGAATATGAATTATATAAAAGTGGAAAATACCAAATGAACCAGGGTATCCAACCAAGCTTGTTATATAAAGATTTTGAGTAATAAAATTCAATACCCTCATTCGATTGTTCGTCATCACCGTTAGTTATTAAATCTTAAAATATTATCACTTAACGCATGACAAGAAAAATCGCTTACATTACTGATATTCATTTGGATGAACAATTCCCTAAAGATCATGGGGTTGATGCAGTTCAGAATTGGGAAACCATATTGAAGGACATTGATAACAAGGGTATTGAGGAAATAATATTTGGTGGGGATATAGGGTCAAAAGAATCCAATAAATGGTTTTTCTCTTCATTAAATAAATATAAGTTGTTGATTTCCCTAGGCAATCACGATACATACGAAGAAACCACCAAGTATTTTTCAGTAAATGAGGATATTCCGAATGATGAGTTATTCTATACTTCCGAAGATGATTATCACAAATTCATATTCCTGGATACCAGCTCTAATGGCATTAGTCCACAACAACTGGACTGGTTGCCAAATGAGCTAAATTCGACAAAAAAGATTTTACTTTTTATCCACCACCCAGTATTGGCTATTCCTTCTGAAATGGATAGTATTTATCCGTTAAAAGACCGGGATAAACTTAAATCCGTGCTTTTGGAATCGGGAAAAGAGGTCTCCATTTTCAGTGGACATTATCATTTTGAGGATTTTCACATGGATGGAAATATAAAGCAATATGTTACTCCTTCCAGCTCGATTCAGGTAGAAAAAATTATAGGGGAAGTAAAGTTTAATCCAAAAGTTTTTGGGTATCGCATCATTGAATTGGAATCCGGCAATCTTAATACCCAATTGGTTATGTTTGATAAAGAATAAAACGTTACCTTATTCTTTTAAATGATTGATTTTGCACCTGATAAGGAAAATGTTTTCTTCTATTTTAATTGGAATGGTTCGGTTTTACCAGGGAGCGATTTCACCCTTATTTCCAAGCTCCTGTAGATATACTCCCACATGTAGTCATTACATGATTGAAGCTGTCAGAGAACATGGACCCATTAGAGGATTTTTGATGGGAATAAAAAGAATATCCACTTGCCATCCGTGGGGAGGTAGTGGTTATGATCCTGTTCCCAAAAAGAAACGCAAACACTAATTTTCTTCTCGCTGGTTTTTATAAAATGCTATTGTCCTTAACAGTCCTTCCTCTTCAGAATATTTAGGTACATACCCAAAATCACGCTTTGCTTTCGATGCGTTAAAGGTGAAATCAGAACAGGTATAAGCGACAGCAAAACGGCTGAATTTTGGATTTGTCTTTTTAATCGGACTAATTATCCAGGCATAAAATTCAGTCAAACTTCCAATAAAATAAGCCAGCCACTGGGGCAGCCAAAGGTTTTTCGGCCAGATTTTATACCCAGCGCCTTCGACTACCTGATCGAAGAACTTAAAGAAATTTGTGCCGGGGCCATCTGTGATAAAATAAACATTCCCATTCACTACCTCATTTTTATCCTTAAATGCTTTCGCAATGAGTATGTGGGCATGCGCCATATTCCGTACATATACGTGTTGACATTTGGCTTCCCCATTTCCCAATCTAACATAAAATCCATTTTTAGCCATATTTATCAATGAATCAATATGATAAGGATCATTCTCTCCATAAATATCTGAAGGTCGAAGAATACAGGTATTTAATCCATCTTTAGCAGCACTTTTCACCAATAGCTCTGCTTTGTATTTACTGGCACAATACCATGTAATATGCCTATCCGGATAGGGAACAGATTCATTAATATTTCGCAGAGGTTTTCCTCCGTAAATAGCATCTAAAGAACTTGTATAAATAAAATGGGGTACATTATTTCTTTTACAGCCATTGATCACATTAGCAGTACCTCCTACATTGATATCTAATATTTCTTTTTCTGTCCTTGTGCCCCAATCAACAATGGCCGCTGAATGAATCACGATATCTACTCCTTGCAAAGCTTCATTTACTTTGTCCTTATCCCGAATATCTCCCTGAATATATGTGATGGAATCATCCCAATAAGTACTGGGAGGTAATAGATCAAACACCCTGATTTCACTAGCTAAATCCCTATTTTCCTCAGCATGTAATTCTTCAATTATAGCTCTACCTAAAAATCCTGATCCCCCAGTTATCAAAAAAACCATTGCCATTTTTCAGTTAATGTAGTTTAAAAATAGTAAGTTTTACTTCGAAAAAAAGAATTCATGGTCAAAGAGGTATTTATTATATCAGGATCTGAAAACGAAGACTATGCTGATTTTCAAAAACGACTGTTTAGCATCGCTAATCATTACATGGGAATTCAGCATATCAATGAAGTCCGGGTGGTACTTACCTTACAAAAGCCTCCCTGGCTTTCCATCATCCCTTTTCAAAAGAATAAAATAGCAGTTTTATCCCTCTATTATCCAGACGAATCTACAATAGAATATGCGGGAGATATTAATGGATTAATAGGGCATTACCTGGTAGAAGAAGCCTTAGTGGTATCCTATCAAAAAACCTGGAAAGATGGCAATATCACTCCTGGAACTTGTCTGCTGACTCTTTTTAGAAAAAAAGAAAATATCGATTACGACACTTTCATTGACCGCTGGCACTTTGGACATTCACCGCTTTCCTTAAAAGTCCATCCCCTATGGCATTACAATCGAAATGTGGTAGAGGAAGAGCTTTCCGGATCTGAAGTATGGTATGATGGAATCGTAGAAGAACATGTGAGAAAACCCTCTGATTTACTCAATCCCTTAAAATTTTTCGGAGGTCCACTGATTATTATTCCCAGAATGATTACCGTTTATCGTGATGTAAAGTCTTTCATTGATTATGGAAGCATCAAATCATTCCTGGTACAAGAATATATATTGAAATCTGACCCTCAAAAATATGCGTAAATATCATCTAACCATCTTATTCTTGTTGTTTTTAATGTCAGCCAAAAGTCAAGAAATACAAATGATTGATTCTCTCATGCCTGTAAGAGGCATATGTATTGCCGCTCCAAACACGAATGATGTAGATCGGTTTGTTAAATTTATGAATGAAGAATTGGCATTTGGTTATATTAATGTATTGATTATGAGGGTGGATTATAATTATCAATACACCTCTTATCCTAATCTTCAAAATGAAAACGCCCTGTCCAAATCTGATGTAAAAAAAATTGTCAGAGCCGGTAAAAAGAATGGAATAAAGCTAATCCCTCAGGTAAACCTCCTCGGTCATCAAAGCTGGCACAGTACATTAGAAAACCTATTAAGAGAATATCCTGAATTTGATGAAACTCCGCACGTTCAATTACCTGAAAAATATGAATGGCCTAATAAAGATAGCTTATATTGCAAAAGCTATTGCCCTCTCCACCCAAATGTTCATAAAGTAGTTTTTGCCATAGTTGATGAAATAGTGGAGGTTTTTGAGGCGGATGCCTTTCACGCAGGTATGGACGAAGTATTTTATATCGGAGACGATCGATGTCCAAGGTGCTCCGGAAAGGGTAAAGCAAAATTGTTTGCCGGTGAAGTAACAAAAATTCGCAATCACCTGGCCAAAAACGGGAAAAATTTATGGATATGGGGTGATCGTTTGCTGAATGGTAAAACTACTGGTCTGGGTATGTGGGAGGCTAGTAAGAATGGAACACATCCTGCCATTGATATTATACCAAAAGACGTGACTATTTGTGATTGGCATTATGACAGGGCTGAAATAACAGATGCCTATTTTGCACTTAAAGGATTCAATGTGCTAACCTGTCCCTGGAATAAAGCGGAAGTTGCTCAACTACAAATTCAACAAACTATTCAACACCGATTTAACACCAATGAGGAAGTTTCGGATAGAATTCTGGGGATGATACAAACGATATGGAGTCCTGCTCATGAATTTTTAGATCATTATTATGCAGATGAAACAACAGATGGCTCTGTTAAGTGCACTAAAACGTTTCTCAATGAACTGAGAAAATTAACATCGCATTAAACTACTTTTACAACCATACTAAACTGGTAAGTGTCTAAATATTAAATATTTAACCATGAAACACACTTACTATATTTTCTCACTGGCTGTTATCTGTCTATCCTGCCAAACTTCTATTGAAAAAAGAAATTATGAATATAGTTTCCTATTAAGCCGAAATGCTCAAATAGAAACGGATGAATATTCCTACCAAATCACTTCTGGAAATAGTAACGTTTTTGAAATGATTGAATCATATGATGTGGAG
>JBNLGO010000118.1:0-11895 GCA_050306095.1 Cyclobacteriaceae bacterium | reverse complement strand
AAAAGGTAGAAGAAAACATAATAGGAGAGATTCTCGAGCTGACTATTCAGGATAAGAAAAACGAAAATAACAAAGTAAAAGCTTCGCTATTAAAAGAAATAGGAAGCTGCCTGTTTAATATTGAGTTATCAATGGAGGAAATGGAGGAATCTATTATTGCTTATAATAAGCTATTAGACTAGATAAAATACTGGTCGTAATCCTCATCTTCATTTCTATTGATGAAATTCTTAACGCTCTTTATATTTTTAGATACGTTGGGTCTTTTGACTTTAAAAGTTTCAAGGTTGGTAAATTTTCCTGCTATGGAACCTAAAACCACCCCGGAAAGGAGTAAAGATGAGAATTTGAAAATTTTGTTCATTTGGCTGAATTTTGATTGTTAATAATTATTATCCGGGTTAACGTAGTTTGGTTGCTTTTGATTTTATAATTACGGCAAATATATAAAAATAGTTCTATTTATTTGTAAAATATTACAACGAATTTTCAAAAAACTTTAATTTTAATAAAAAATGCACATGGAGTCTGATCAATCTGTCCTGATAAAACACCAAAAAAATTTGAAAAAAGGTATGGTGAAATTGGTTTCCTCCAAAAGCGAAAGTAATCGGGCGCTTGTTATCAACGCGCTTGCATCAGGATCAGGATTGTTGGGAAATCTATCAGAAGCAAGGGATACCCAGACGATGATGCGATTATTGGCATCCGAAGATTCTACATGGGATGTGCTGGATGCAGGTACAACCATGCGTTTTTTAACGGCATTTGCAGCGGTCAATGGTTTGCAAAAAACACTCACGGGTACAGAGAGAATGCAGCAACGACCTATTAAAATATTGGTGGATGCACTTAGGGAAATAGGTGTGGAAATAGAATATCTTAAAAATGATGGATATCCACCTCATAAAATTATTGGTTTTGATCAGCAGAAAACGGATCGGATAAGAGTACAAGGAGACGTAAGCAGTCAATATATTTCTGCATTGGCAATGATTGCCCCTCAACTTCCTAATGGATTGACCATTGAACTCACTGGTAAAATAGGAAGCAGGCCTTACATCGAGATGACCATTGAATTGATGCGAAAATTTGGAGCGCAGGTATCGTTCAACGAAAATATAATTTCTGCACAACCAGTACATTATAAAGAGGCTTCTTATGTGATTGAATCAGACTGGTCTGGTGCAAGTTATTGGTTTAGCTTTGTCGCTCTGGCTGAGCAAGCGGATATTAAACTGATCGGACTCAGGGAGAAGTCATTGCAGGGTGATAGGGCCATTGTAGATATAATGGATAAATTAGGTGTGAAGGCTGAGTTTGATAATGAAGGTGTACGTCTCACTAAAAAGGAAGTGTCTAAAATTGATAGAATCGATTTTACCCACTGCCCGGACCTGGCCCAAACAGTATGTGTGGCACTAGCCGTGAAAGGAATTAGTTGCGAATTAGTTGGACTGGAAAGTTTAAGAATAAAAGAAACTGATCGAATTGCTGCTCTACAAAATGAAATGGGAAAATTTGGAGGAAAATTGGAAGAGATTGATCCGCATCATTGGACGCTTACCCCAACTTCACAGGATTTTACCACCATCAATGACCTGACAATTGAAACATACGATGACCATCGTATGGCCATGGCATTTGCACCACTTGCTATGCTGACTAATACCAAAATATTAAATCCTTCGGTAGTAAATAAATCCTATCCTGGCTATTGGGATGATTTAGAGAAGGTTGGGTTGGAATTAACTTTTTAATTAGCCTTTTATCAAAATTTATATTCACACAGTAAGGAGAGAATTTCTCTAATTAAATCAAAAATATTATAGGTCAGCCGTTCAAAAAGTTATTTAAATAAATTTTGAATAGGGGTGTTTTAAGGACGGTAATTATAACAAATGACTTAGGTCATGTTTTTTGCCAACGCTTTTAAATAATATTGTGTTTTAAAGAAATGAATTCCCCGTGGCAGTAAAAAGTTATTTATTATTCCCTACTAAGGGTAAATCTAAAGCATTAGAAGAAAAGCTAAAAATGCATACAAATTTTGAGCTACTGAAAGCTGAAAATAAAGATGTGTTAGTGCTGGTTACAGAATCTGATACTTCAGAAGAAGAAGATAAAATATTAGAAACTCTCAAGTCTATGAGGGAGCTCGATCATTTCACTTTAGTTTCCGGATATAAAGAAGAAAGCGATGCAAATTAACACCAAGATTAAGACTAATATTGACCGAAGAGCATTCTTAAAAAAATTAGCAGCAGCATCAGCAATTTCTGCAGCAGGTGTAATGTTTCCAGGTATAATATTTTCAAAGGATCAAACCTCCGGACGTGCATTTGATGATGTAGAATGGAAAAAATCACCATGTAGATTTTGTGGGGTTGGATGTGGTCTTTTAATAGGATTGTCTAAAGGAAAAGCCGTGGCGGTGAAAGGTGATCCTGCCAGCTCTGTAAATAAAGGCCTTTGTTGTGTGAAAGGGTATCATTCTGTAATGGCACTCTACGGCAAAGACAGGTTGACAAAACCATTATTAAAAACAGATAATGGCTATAAAGAAATTTCAATGGATGAAGCCCTTGATATAGTGGCTGATAAAATGAAAACTTCCATTGAAAAATATGGTAAAGACAGTGTATCAGTATATGGTTCTGGTCAATGGACAATTCCTGATGGGTATGTAGCATCAAAATTATTTAAAGGGGCAATAGGCACAAATAATGTCGAAGCCAATGCCCGACTATGTATGGCAAGTGCCGTAACTGGCTTTTTAACCAGCTTTGGTCTAGATGAGCCAATGGGATGCTATGATGATATAGATCATGCAGATGTATTTGTTCTGTGGGGTAACAATATGGCAGAAATGCACCCGGTACTTTTTTCAAGATTGCTGGATAGAAGGCTCAGGAATAAAAATGTTAAAATTATTGACCTGGCAACTCGTACTACGCGTACTAGTATGGCAGCCGATAAAAGCTTTTTATTCAAGCCACAAACAGATTTAGCATTAGCCAATTCTATTTGTTATGAAATCATCAAAAATGGTTGGACACATACTTCATTCGTAGATAAATACTGCACATTTAAAAAAGGAAAAACAAATATTGGCTACGGGCTGGAAGATAAATTTAGCTTTAAAGATCAACCGGAAGGAATATCTTTTGATTCATATAAAGAGTTCCTGAGCGATTATAGTCCGGAAAAAGTGGAGGAATTAATAGGCATTCCTGCAAAAGATATAAAATACCTTGCCTCACTATATGGCAATCCGAATCAGAAGGTGATGTCATTGTGGTGTATGGGTATGAATCAGCATACCAGGGGAACCTGGATAAATAACCTGGTTTACAATATTCACTTATTAGTAGGAAAAATTTCTACACCAGGTAACAGTCCATTCTCCCTTACAGGTCAGCCATCAGCGTGTGGAACAGTACGCGAGGTAGGTACTTTGACCCACAAATTACCACATGGTGTGGTGACGAAAGAGGAAGATCGAAAAATGGCTGCTGAGATTTGGCAGGTGCCTGTAGAAAACATTAATCCTAAACCATCTCTGCATACAGTGGAAATGTTTAGAGCACTTGACCGCGGTGACCTTCGGTTTATGTGGATTCAGGTGACCAACCCAATGGTGACCATGCCTAAACTTAAACGGTATAGAGAAGGTGCATTAAAAAAAGACCGATTCGTAGTGGTGTCAGATGTATATCCTACCCCTACTACTGATGTAGCTGATTTGATTTTACCATCGGCAATGTGGATTGAGCGGGAAGGAATGTATGGTAACTCCGAAAGAAGAACACAACATTTCCATCAATTAATCGACCCACCGGGAGAAGCGATGAGTGATACATGGCAATTAATTGAAGTTGCTAAAAGAATGGGGTATGAAAAATTATTCCCATGGAAAAAGGAAAATCACATAGAAGAAATTTGGAAAGAGTATTCACGGTTTCATGCAGGTAAAAAGCATGCAATGGCTCCATATGAAGTGCTGAAAAAACAGCCAGGTGCTCAATGGCCATTTGTAGATGGTAAGTCAACGAAATGGCGGTTTAATGCTAAATACGACCCTGCTGCTAGTGGTGATAGCTTTGACTTTTATGGAAAGCCGGAAGGAAGAGCCTGGATTTGGCAGCGACCATACGAAGCGCCACCAGAAATGCCTGACAACGAATATCCATTCTGGTTAAACACCGGAAGGGTATTAGAACACTGGCACACCGGATCAATGACAAGAAGAGTTTCTGTATTGCACAAGGCTGTGCCAAGAAGCTATGTGGAACTTAATCCTACTGATGCCAAAAATATGGGCATTAGAAATGGCGAGATGGTAAAACTTAAAACAAGGAGAGGTGAAATTGTTATGCCTGCATCCGTAAATGAGCGTGGAAAGCCAGTGCCAGGGCATGTGTTTGTACCATTTTTTGATGAAACATTTTTGATCAATGAATTGACACTTGATGCGTTTTGTCCGATTTCTAAACAACCGGATTATAAAAAATGCGCTGTCAAAGTAGAAAAAGCCTAATGAAATAAGTATGAAAGTCAAAAGGCAATTATTTATAATTCTTCTGATGGTATTGTTGATGGTCTCTGCAATTTATGTGGTAGATATAAGCCTGATGGAAGAAGGTAAAGGAGCAATGGCATCCTTGGAAGATGTCGAAAAGGTGGAACCTTTATCAACAGAACAGGGAATGTTTTTGAGATCTGAAGAAGCGCTTGAATATGCAAATATGCCCGAAGAAAGTAGTAGGTCATTAAATGAATATTATAAAAACCGTGCATACCATGGAGCGCCTCCGGTTATACCCCATCCTTTAATATCAGAAAAAGGAATAGGAGACAAAGCTTGTTTGCAATGTCATGAAAATGGTGGTTATACTGAACTATTTGAAGCTTTTGCGCCAGTTACTCCACATGCCAATTACATCAATTGTAGGCAATGCCATGTTCCAGAGAAAACAGATAAATTGTTTAAAGCCACTAATTGGGAAAAAATGCAGGGTCCTGAACATAAAGTGCAAGCGCTTCAGGGAAGTCCACCAGTAATACCTCACACATTAAAAATGAGGGAAAATTGCCTGTCTTGCCATGGAGGGCCTTCTGCTCCAAAAGAAATTAGGGTATCTCACCCTGAGCGGATCAATTGTCGACAGTGCCACGCGCAAGTGGAATTATTAAGTGAGGAACTGGAAGAATGGACCCGCCCATCACAAACAAATAACGCAGTGATCAATGAAAAATAGAATACTGTTTATAATTGCTTTGTTTTTAATTTATTCCTGTGGAAAACATGAAAACAAAGAAGAACATAAAGAATTTCATTCAATAGTTGAAAAGATAGAATATCTCACCAATGATAGTATTGAATATTCTATTTCATCCAAAGAAATCGCTACCTATGTGGAGTCGGTGCCCTTTTTAGGTGAAAATAATGATACAATTGCTTTTATACCAAAGAGGACGAATGAAATAAAATCGTTTCCTTGTTCTAATTGCCATGGAAGCACCATTGAAGAAATAAAAACAAAAATTGACCCTAATAAGAAAAAGGCGCATTGGAATATAGAATTAGTTCATGCTGATAATTCGGTGATGACCTGTACTACTTGTCATAATAATGATAATCCCAATGAACTAATTACCATTACGGAAAACACTATGTCATTTGATCAGAGTGTTAACATTTGTGCACAATGTCATTCCAATCAATTTAAAGATTGGAAAGGTGGTGCTCATGGTAAAAAGCTGGGGGCATGGGTTCCTCCTAAGTTAATTAATTCATGTGTGAATTGTCATAATCCGCACACGCCATCCTTCAAATCAAGATGGCCTGCAAGGTTAAATACTCAAAAGATTACTGAATTGAACGACTAAAAAAAGAAAGGATGTTTTTTAAGAATAATAAAAATACGGAAAAGAACACCCACTCAGGTTGTGAGTCAGGCCAATGTGGTTGCGGAAAAAATGACGGCGCTGAACAAGTGATGAATAAAAAGCTTGATAGACGTCAAGCAATAGGCAAATTATTCGGAGGTTTGACTGCCGGAGCAGCTTTAGTAAACACGGCATGTAGTGTCACGGCTAGCGATGATAAAAAGGAAGAAAAGCAGCTGAATTGGGAAGAGTATTTTAAAGGAAATTATCGGCTGATGACCGATAGTGAAAAAAAAGATACCGTTCAGAGATTAGAAAAACTATATGAATTAAGGACAGGAAAGAAAATTTCTGTTTCATCAAAAGGGGCTATTAATGGGGTTTTATACGGGTATGCTTTTAATATCTCCAAATGCCAGGGATATATGGATTGTATCAATGCCTGTGTAGAAGAAAACAACCAGGATAGGGACTCCCAGATGCAGTATATCAGAATTCATGAGCATAAAAATGGTCAGATCAATTTTGAATTAGCAGATGACAATTACTACCATGAAGTTCCCGCTGCAGGACATTTTTATATGGGCACACAGTGCTTTCATTGTGAAAATCCTCCATGTGTAGATGTTTGCCCTGTAAAAGCCACATGGAAAGAAGAAGATGGAATTGTGGTTATAGATTATGATTGGTGTATAGGCTGTAGGTATTGCATGGCAGCATGTCCATATGATGGAAGGCGATTTAACTGGTCTGAGCCACAAGTTCCGGAAGAAGAAGTAAACAAAGACCAACATTATCTGGGTAATAGACTTCGTAAAAAAGGAGTCATGGAAAAATGCACATTCTGTGTGCAGCGAAGCAGAAATGGGAAAAATCCGGCATGCGTGGAAGCCTGCCCAACAGGAGCAAGGGTATTCGGAAATCTCCTTGATCCGAAAAGCGAAATAAGATGGGTGCTTGAAAATAAAAAAGTATTCAGGTTAAAAGAAGATCTGGGCACAGAGCCAAAGTTCTGGTATTTTATGGATTAATGAATTTACTATGGGTCAGTTAAAAATATTTTCTTCATTTATTAAAGACGGTATCACTTCAGCCTTAAATGGCAATAAATATTATCACATTTGGATGGGTGTGTTAACCTTCCTGATGTTGCTCGGTGCCTATTCTTATTCACAACAAATCAGAGATGGACTTTCGGTTACCGGTATGAGTGATCGTATTAGCTGGGGTTTATATATTTCCAATTTTACATTTTTAGTTGGTGTAGCTGCGGCAGCGGTAATGATTGTTTTACCAACTTATATTCTCAAAGATGTGGACTTTAGTAAAGCAGTATTAATAGGTGAAGGTTTAGCAGTAGCGGCATTGGTCATGTGTCTGGCATTTGTAACCGTGGACCTTGGGGGCCCGGCAAGGGCATGGCACTTAATTCCGATTATTGGATTATTTAATTGGCCAAGTTCAATGCTTAGCTGGGACGTGATTGTACTCAATGGATATTTGTTTATTAATGTCACGGTACCCTTATATATTTTAATTACCCGATATCAAGGAAAAACACCCGACCGAAGAATTTATATTCCTGGTGTGTTGATTTCAGTTTTTTGGGCAGTAGCAATTCACATGGTTACCGCATTTTTATATGCCGGTTTACCATCTAGGCCTTTCTGGAACAACTCACTTTTAGGCCCACGATTTTTAGCCTCAGCTTTTGCAGCGGGTCCCGCATTGATCATCATTGTTTTAAGCATGATCACTCGATTTACCGATTATAAAATCGAAGATAAAACGATTAAGAAAATTGCCATGGTGGTGACAGTTGCCGCGCAAGTTAACCTAATCATGTTAATCTCCGAATTGTTCAAAGAATTTTACGCACCTACCCACCACAGTAGTAGCGCTATTTACTTGTTTTTTGGTATAGGAGATAAAAATGCGTTACTACCCTGGATTTACACATCTATAAGTATGAATGTCATAGCAACAGCTACCTTGACATTTAATAAGTTGAGAAATAAAAAGGCATTTCTGTATATGGCTTGTATCTTACTTTTTGTTTCAATTTGGATCGAAAAAGGGATGGGCCTCATCATTCCTGGTTTTATACCAGGCCCTTGGGGTGAAATAATGGAGTATGCACCTTCATGGGTAGAAATAGGTGTCACACTTGGCATTTGGTCTATGGGTGCGTTTCTATTTACACTTCTTATCAAAATGGCCATTCCAATAGAACTTGGTAGAGTGAGGTTTGCGAAAAGTTGATCATTTATCAAATAATAAATATTCTAACATTTTAAAGGGCTGTATCCCATTATTCATTAATGGGTTATATTGATGTTCTTTGCAGTTTTTTAGCGTTTTATATTATTCCAGTTTTTGTAGAATTTGATTAAAACAATTGATTTTTAGCAATTATCAACTTACCTGTACCTACCTGTTTTTAAAATAATTAATCGTAACATTTACGTATATTAATTTTTAATTGTATATATTGATTAAATATTAATAAAAAAGTGCTCGGATTTAGACGGAAAATTACAATTATCTCAACACACAGGCGGGTATTTTATTAGATTGACAGGCATTTCCAGATAATTGATTGTGGGTATAGGCAGGTTTGCAATAAATCAGCACTCGTATTCTTTTCTCATTAGAGTTGAAATTAGTCACAATATGTGGCTGATTATTTAATTATAAACATAATCAAAATGATACAAATTCATACGCAAAGAAGTCCGTAACCCACTCATTTTACTTAAACGATTACATGCTCTTAAGTTATTGAAAATCAATTGGTAAAGGAGCGATAGAGTGTTTATTCAGAATTAATCTGAACCGTACAGGGTTAATGGGATACCCTGGTTGTTTTTAAAACACGTTTTAATACGTTTCAACTATTCAAAATTCAACTATGAAAAAAATTCAACTATTTATTGATGCTAACATTAGAAAGCATTTCTGGAGAGATAGAATGATCCTCAGGAGTAGTTTAACAATGTTATTGTCAGTTTTAATGATTTGTTCATCTTTAGCACAAAGCACTGTGATCTCAGGCAAAGTGACAGATGAACTAGGTGCTGGTTTACCAGGTGTAAACATTATCGAAAAAGGCACTACAAATGGTACTGTCTCTGATGGAGATGGGAATTATACAGTGGAAGTTTCCAATGAAAGTTCTGTCCTCATATTTTCATTTATAGGCTATATAGGTCAGGAAGTACAAGTAGGAAATCAAGCTTCTATATCGGTATCATTGTCTCCAGATGTTACCGCATTAGAAGAAATTGTGGTAGTGGGTTATGGTGAACAAAATAAAGAAACGTTAACAGGAGCAGTTGTTGCTGTGAAAGGGAAAGAGATTACGAAATCCCCAACCATGGACGTTTCCAATTCATTAGCTGGTAGATTACCTGGAGTTATTGTAATTCAAAATAGTGGCGAACCAGGGTTTGATGCCGCTGCAATCACTATCAGAGGTAGAAACACACTAGGAAATACTTCCCCATTGATTGTAATAGATGGAATTCCTGATCGGGATGGTGGACTCGGAAGATTAGACCCACAAGATATTGAGTCAATATCTGTACTAAAGGATGCATCCGCTGCGATATATGGAGCTCGTGCTGCAAATGGAGCTATTATAGTTACTACCAAAAGAGGTCAGAAACAAAAGCCACAAATTTCATATTCAATGAATTACGGCTGGCAGAGACCTACAGTAATTCCGGAAATGTCAAATGCGGTCGAGTATGCCAATATCATGAATGAATTGCCAATTTATCAATCTATTCCTGTAAACGAATGGGATGCTGCTTGGCAAAGCATCAAAAATAATGGCTCATATACTTCACCTACCCCAGGTGTTGAACCACTAAATGCCCAATACAGCCCAACTGATCTCCAGCTTTTTGGAGATGGTTCGGATCCATGGGGGCATCCTGATACCGATTGGTTTGGAGATGCTTTCAAAAATTGGGCACCACAAACTCGACATCATCTAGAAATTGATGGTGGTGGAGAAAAAGTGCAGGCATTTGCTTCATTTGGGTATTCGTTTCAGGACGCTATTTATAAGAATTCTGCAACATATTATGAGCAGTACAATTTCAGAACAAATCTCAATGCCCAAATTAATGACTACTTAAGTGCTAAACTAGATGTAGCATACCGTAAAGAAAGCAGAAACTTTCCTACTCAATCTGCTGGATCAATATTCAGGATGTTAATGAGAGGTCGACCAACTGAGCCAGAAGTTTGGCCGAATGGAAAACCTGGTCCTGATATAGAGAATGGTCAAAATCCATACGTTATTACCACCAATGCTACAGGTTATGATAAGCAAAACAATGACTTCCTCCAATTAACTGGATCCATTGACATTAAAAATCCATGGGTTGAAGGTTTGAAACTAACTTTAATGGGAGCTGTTGACCACAATTTTGGTAGAAGGAAATTATGGCAAACACCTTGGACGCTATATTCCTGGAATGGAATTGATTTTGAGCAGGATGGTGTTACTCCTGCTTTAGTTGGGGCAATACGTTCTAATTTCACTGATCCTCGATTAAGTCAAAATTCATTTACAATAAAAAATGTTAATCTAACAGCGTTACTTAATTATGAAAAGTCAATAGGTCAGGATCATATTCTTAATATTTTAGCTGGTGTAACGCGTGAAAACTTTACAGGGGAAGGATTTTTTGCCTATAGGAGAAATTACCTTTCTACTGCCGTTGACCAACTATTTGTAGGAGGAACAGAAGGTCAGGATATTAATGGAAATGCTTATAAAAGACCTAGGTTAGGGTATTATGGTCGCTTTCTATATAATTTTAGAGAGAAGTATTTAGCTGAATTTATTTGGCGATATGATGGTTCATATATATTTCCGGAAACCGACCGTTTTGGTTTCTTCCCAGGTGTCATGCTTGGATGGAATATCACCAATGAAAACTTCTTTAACGTAGATTTTGTTAATTTCCTAAAGCTAAGAGGTTCATATGGACAGATGGGTAATGATCAGGTATTTTATAATGGAGCTCTCCAGGAATTTGCTTATTTATCAACATATAGCTTTGGTCAATATCCTATTAATAGTCAAGTGCAAAGTACTTTAGGTGAAACTGTTCTTGCAAACCCTAGTTTTACCTGGGAAAGAGCAAATAATTACAATTTCGGTATAGACGGGACTTTATTTAATGGAAAAATAGATTTCGTCTTGGAGTATTTCTACAACAAAAGAGATCAGATTTTGATCCAAAAGACTGGATCAACACCCGCATCAGCAGGTATTAACTTACCACCGGAAAATGCTGGTAGAGTAGATAACAGAGGGTTTGATTTTAACTTTAGATACAATGGCGGCGAGGAAACAGGATTATTATGGAATGTTAGCTTTGGTGGAGGTTATTCAAAAAACGAAGTAGTATTCATGGATGAAATACCAGGTATCCCAGCCTATCAACGACAAGAAGGAAAACCAATAGGATCCTACCTTATATATCATGCTGATGGAGCCTTTCTAGACCAGGCTGCAATAGATCAGGAATTGGCTGATGATCCAGATAAATACGCAGAGGTAACAGGTACTCTTAGACCTGGTGATCTTAGAATAAAGGATTTCAATGGTGATGGTGTTATTAATGCAGACGATCAGGAAAGGATCATTGAAACAGATTATCCTAAGTTTCAGTTTGGTGCAAATTTTAATTTTGAATGGAAAAATTGGGATTTATCTATTTTATTCCAAGGTGCTACAGGTGCATCTGTCAGAGTTCAAACAGAGTCAGGCGATATTGGTAATTTCCTAAAATATGACCATGATAATCGATGGACTATTGAAAGCCCAAGTAGTGATGCTCCAAGATTAGCCAGTAGAGGTGATACTTATTATACAGGTGGTAACTATGGAAATAATACCTATTGGTTAAGAAGTAAAGATTATGTTCGCCTAAAAAATGTGAAAATCGGTTACAGCATTCCTAAGAGCATACTTGAAAGGAT
>JBNLGO010000117.1:0-11924 GCA_050306095.1 Cyclobacteriaceae bacterium | reverse complement strand
CGCCTATTGCATATCCCAAATCCCTCCACAAACGAAACACACCAATGTTGGCAGCTCGTTGTTGTGGATGAGTGTAATCTGATATGGCTGCTAAAAAAGTGGGGTAAACTATCGCGGTCCCTATTCCTAACACAATTCCCAGAACAGCAAAAGCATAAAAAGAATTGGCAGCACTCAGAATAATGATGGCGATCCCTTGTATTAACATCCCCCAGAACAACATGCTTTTCTTGCGAAAATGATCCGCCATTTTGCCTGTAAATAGCTGACCCAGCCCCCATACCAATGGATAAATGGCGACCAGCTTTCCTGTTTCCGTCAAACTAAAATCCTTAGAAACCAACAATATAGGCAGCAGACCCCATACCATTCCGTCATTGAGGTTGTTGACCAATCCAGCTTGAGATATAGATCCCAGGTTATTATTGACCCAACTTGTGTCCTTGAAGATATGTTGAAGCAGAGGGAGATCACTAGATTTTATTTCCTGATTGACGTGGTGCACCGTATCTCTTACCAAAAACCAACTGGAAATCAATCCAATAATTGCAAATCCAATTCCTAAATAAAACGGATAAGGACGAAGACCGTATTCAGAAGCAATCCACCCGGTAAAAAAAGCGACAATCCCCACTGCCAGATATCCAATTGATTCATTTATACCCATCGCCAGTCCACGATCCTTCTCTCCCACCAGATCAATCTTCATCACCACCGTGCTCGACCAGGTCAATCCCTGGTTTATCCCCAATAAAATATTAGCTACAATTACCCAGTTCCAATCTGGTGCATAAATGAGAATCATGGGTACGGGTAATCCAAACAACCAACCAATTGTCAACAAATTTTTTCGTCCAACTTTATTTGCCCATGCTCCAGTGTAATAATTTGTGATTGCTTTTGAAACACCAAAAACGACTATAAATGACAAGATTGCCGTCTTTGCTGCCATACCAAAATCTGCTTCTGCAATTTGCGGTAGGATAGTTCGCTCCATCCCAATCATACCGCCAACAAAACCATTGATAATGACCAATAAGGTAAATTGTTTCCAGTTTTGCTTTAACCCTAGCTTTACTTCCATTCCCCTTTTCAGTTCAAATATTATTCATTCTTGAAATAATAGTTAAATTAAGTTTTTTAAATCTGCGGATGAACCAAATGATAAAAAAGCGATTTTTCCAGCTTCTCGGTCCGGCTATTTTTATTCTTATTCAATTTGTCCAATTAGATGGATTGTCTGATGAAGGGAAGTCTGTGTTGGCATGTTCAGCATGGGTAGCCATTTGGTGGATCTCAGAAGCAGTAGAGTTGGAAGTAACTTCCCTACTACCCATTTTATTATTGCCGCTTTCAGGTGGATTAGTGATCAAAGAAACTACATCTTCCTATGGCCATCCATTTATTTTTCTGTTTATGGGTGGATTTATCATTGGTCTGGCTATCGAAAAATGGGGGCTTCATAAGCGAATAGCCTTTGGAATCATCCGGGCAGTAGGATTGAGCGAAAAGAGGATTATTCTAGGCTTTATGCTTGCCACTGCATTTTTATCGATGTGGATCTCCAATACCGCCACAGCCATTATGATGCTGCCCATTGGGGTTTCGGTTATTAAGCAGTTTAAAGACAATACAAAATTTGCAGTTAGTCTGCTACTGGGTATTGGGTATGCCGCTTCTATCGGTGGAATGGCCACGTTAATTGGCACACCTCCTAATATTATATTTGCCGGGGTCCTGAAAGACTCTCTTGGTCAGGAAATTTCATTTTATAATTGGATGAAGTTTGCCCTGCCCGTATCCATCTTATTGCTTGTGGTCACATGGTATTACTTATCCAGAAAGGTTCAACCCATGAACAAGGAAATCACAAGCATTGAAGAAGAGCCCCTGGGTAAAATCTCTTTGCCGGAAAAAAGGGTGCTGGTTGTATTTGTATTAGTAGCCATTTTGTGGATTTCCCAATCATTCCTATTAAATATATTCATTCCGGCCATTGACGATACCATCATTGCTATTTTCGGAGGGTTGGTTTTATTTATCATTCCCTCGGGAACTAAGGAAGGTAATTTGATGAATTGGAAAACCGCTAAAAAGCTACCCTGGGGAATACTCCTGATTTTTGGTGCTGGGTTAGCCATTGCTAAAGGTTTTTCACAAACAGACCTGGCTACCTGGTTGGCTAGTCAGTTTTTGGCATTGAAAGGAATACCGGTGTGGATTATTATCATTTTGGTGATTGCGGGAATTAATTTTTTAACTGAAATCACTTCCAATACTGCTACTGCGAGCATGGTACTACCGATATTAATTTCTCTGGCGGCTTCACTATCCATCTCTCCTTATTCATTGATGGTAGGAGCTGTTTTAGCTGCTTCCTGTGCTTTTATGCTTCCGGTAGCCACACCTCCTAATGCCATTATCTTTAGCAGTGGTAAGATTAAAATTCACCAAATGGTCAAAACAGGCGTATGGTTAAATATTATATCCATAATAATTATATTTTTTGCCGTTGAATTTTGGTTAACGCTATAAACATGGCGTTACCTAAATTTTTCAATCTATCAATTTTATAGACGATAGTACATCACCTATGATTAAAGACCCAAATTGCTAATTTTAAATGATGATGAGATTTATTGTTTTTTTCTTAGGTCTGTTAATTTACAGCAATGTGATCAACGCTCAGGTTATTCAACCTGACAGCCTTATGACTAAAATTACGGACTTTAAAAATCATCTTTTGTATAAGGATCATGACTCAACTTATATTAAAAGCTATGCTGAAAACCTGAACATAAAATTATTGGCTATCAACAAAATCAATAATTTTCACATGGACGATCGCAATGCTGATGTAGGGGTAAGGTATCGCCCTGACCGCAGAATAAACCTGGGATTAGGTATTTCTTATAAATGGTTTTCATTGGATCTGGCTTTTAATGTCGGGATAAAGGAAAAGTCAAACCTACAAGAGAGTAAGTTTTTTGATTTCCAGGGAACGGTCTTTAGCAGCAAGCAATATATCAGCAGTACTATTCAATATTATTATGGGTATCAATTAGCAGGATATAATGGTTTTTTTGTGCAAGATAAAAATGATATCGCCAGGGATGATATTCGTACCACTCTTTTTGTATTGCAATATTTATTTGCAATCAATTATGACAAATTTTCACTGAAGGCTCCTTTTATCTTTAATGAGATCCAGAAAAAAAGCGCTGGTAGTTTTTTGCTGGGGGCTAGTTTTAAAACCTACAATATGGCTGCTGATTCCTCACTGGTACCATCAACAAATATTTCAAATAATCCACTCCCCATTTTAGATGTTAATTGTTTTCGATTTGGCATAAACGCAGGCTATATGCACACTTTCGTTTTTCAGAAACACTATTTCGTAACTGTCAGCCTAATCCCGGAACTGGGATATACCATGGGTGATTATAAAACTGATTATAGAAAATTGTTTAACAATCATTTATCGATGGGCATAAGTACCATGAATGCTGTTGGATATAATGGTGACCGATTTTATACGGGCTTTCAATTCATCTCTGAATCCTTTAGTTTACCAATAGGTGGCCCATACTCCATGAACGTGGGGAATGGAAAGATTAAAGCGTTTGTTGGTTATCGATTTGGAGTAAAAAAAGAGTAGGATCAATTCTCAATTCTTGTAATTAAAATCACTATTCCCAAAATAATAAAAGGATACAGTTAAGGGACATGCTTTACAGAGTTAAAGGGACATAGTTTACACTTTTAATTGAGTTATTTTGAAAAAAACTAAAATTAAGGCAATTACAAACCCTGTATTTAACCGCTAAAACCTGTTTTTTTCAATTCATTTTAAATTACCTAAAATTGTTAAATTACATTCCAAATATATTTAAAGCCATTGCTACTAGATGAATCTGAAGATATATAGAATAGTATTGATTAGCTTACTTGTGGTAAGCTCTGGTGTAATGCTTTGGAGTGTTTATAACATTTATACAACGTTAAATCTCATCAAAAAAACCACAGATGAGGTTACCCGAGGTCAGAAAAAATTAAAGATTGCACAAAACCTCATTTATTTAGATGAAGTGCTTACAGAGTCAGCCCGGGCTTTTATCCTCACGGTAGATTCAACATATCTTAACCGTTATAATCTAGCAGCAGAAAATTTTTATGATGAACTTGAAGGTCTTAAACCACTTGTTGAAAAAGGAACGTACGAACATATATTTGATCCGAAAGATAGCATTACTGAAATTTTGTTCGAGGTAGAAGCTATTGCATTTGAATTTATTGAAAATGGTGATCAAACCGGTGCCTACGAGAAAATAACAAGCACAAAATATATAGAGGCTAAAAAGATCTATTTAGAACGCTATCAAAAACTTCTAAACGATGCGGAGTCCGGACTTGATGCTATTATTTATAAAAATGAACAGCTGATTAATGAGACAAATTCAATCTTAAATACATTTCTTTTATTCACTGCCATTTCATTTTTGGTATTAGTAACCTCAGCGTGGACTCTATACTCTTTAATCAAAAGCCTACGAAGTTCACAGCTAAAATTATTTTTAAAAAATCAGGAGTACCTGTCAGTTAATGAGGAGTTACTGGCAAGTAATGAAGAATACCTGGCATTAAATGAAGAATTAAAAGAAAGCAATGACAGGCTTGAAGTCGCTATTAATAACCTTGAAATAAGCGAAAAGCGATTCAAAACATTGTTTGACAACTCACCTATTCCATTTACTTATTTAGATAATGATGGCAACATTCTTTCTCTAAATAATCAGTTTGTTAATTTATTTGGATATACCCGGGAAGATATTCCACATATTAAAGATTGGTGGTTAATGGCTTTCCCGGAGGAGAAATATCGCAAGGAAGCAAAAAAAATATGGTGGGATGAATTTAAAAAAGCATCCAACGGAAATGGCCTGGTAGAAGGTCTTGAACTTGTGATCAATCCTAAAAAAGGGGCCAATGTACGAGCTATCATGTATGGCCTACTACTCCAGGAAGGAATATTTGTCACCTTTATTGATATCACAGAAAAATCCAAATTTCTGGAAAAAATCCAAGATAGCGAGCAGAAGTATCGGAATTTCATTGAAAACAGTACGGAAGGAGTAGTGCGGTTTGAATTTAGGAAACCACTAGACACTTCCATTGACATCGAAGATCAGGTGCATCAGTTTTTAAGTGATCAATTTGTTATTGCCGAATGCAACAACTCTTTTGCGAAAATGTATGGTTTTAAAAGCCAGGATCAACTTATAGGCAAGAAAATGATGACCATATGGCCTGATTCCGATGAGTGTACGAAAATTGTGCAAAATTTAATAGAATGTGAATACAAATGGGAGAATAAGGTAGCAGAAGAAATTAATGTAAAAGGTGAAAAACGCTGGTTTATGAGATTTGCAAAATCCGAAATAAAGAATGGCTTTTTATACAATTCATGGATTAGTCAAATTGATATTACCAATGAAAAGCGTATAGAACAAGCATTAAAAGAAAATGATATCAGGTTGGAAAATGCCCTTGCAGGAGCCAATGCCGGAACGTTTATGCACGACATATCCCGGGATGAAGTCCATTGGGATAAAAGAGCCATGGCTATTTTAGGGTTAACTAATAATACCACATCATTTAAAGAGTGGCTCAACTCTCTCCATCCTGAGGATACTGCTATTAATACGAACAAGATCAATGAAGCCTTTGAAAATGGCGATCAGCAATTATCAATTGAATACCGAAAAGAAATAAATGGAATAACAAAGTATATATCTGCCCATTCTTTCCTTACCTATACTCATCAGGGAAAAATCAGTAGTATTTATGGAATGATCAGAGATATCTCTGAGCGTAAATCATTGGAACAGCTCAGGGAGAATTACCTCGAAGAATTGAAAGAACAAGTATCCCTTCGAACCAAGGAACTTCAAAAAAGCAATGAGCATCTTTCTAATCAAAAACAAGAATTAGAAAATGCCCTTAGAGATTTGCAATTGGCCCAACAAAAGTTAGTGGAAAAAGAAAAAATGGCCTCTCTCGGTGTATTAACAGCTGGTATAGCACATGAAATCAACAATCCTATTAACTTCATCCAATCAGGATTATTTGCACTGGATAAATTAAATGAAAGGAAAAAGGACGGTGCGGAAATTCCTGATTTTGAGTTAAGAAGTCAGAAGCTGATGGAATCTGTTCAAACGGGAGTAGAAAGAGTTACACAAATTATCAAAGGCTTAAATGCATTTAGCCATAGTGACAAGCATATGGGTGTAAATTGCTCCATACATCGCGTACTCGACAATTGCGCCTTAGTGCTCCATAATAAAATAAAATACAGGTGTAAATTGATTAAAAACTATAAAGCTGAAAAAGACACTCTGGTAGGAAATGAAGGTAAGCTTCATCAGGTATTTCTTAACCTGATCAATAATGCCATTCAGGCAGTGGACAACAAAGGAATTATCACCATTGCCACTTCCAATTCTTCAACAAAAAACAAGCTGATCGTTTCAATAGAGGACAATGGAAAAGGCATACCAAGTAATGATCTATCAAAAATATTTGACCCCTTTTTTACTACCAAAAAACCAGGTGAGGGCACAGGGTTAGGAATGTCTATCGTTTACGGAATAATTCAGGAACACAAGGGAAATTTAAAAGTTGATTCTATTGAAGGGAAAGGAACAAAGGTAGTAGTAACAATTCCACGTTAGAAAAATTATTTTGCGTATTTTAGTGTATTGGTATTACAACCTGAAATCTGTATTCACCATGACCTTAAACGTAATTAATAAATACATTTTTTGTGATGACGACAAGCGGTAGAAAGAACGTAATATACGTAGACGATGAATTAATCAACCTTTTTTTATTTAAAGAACTGCTTGATGAAAATTATAACATTAACACTTTTTCTTCAACTACAGATGCTCTCCTATTTATTGAAAAGAATGAAGAAATAGACGCTGTTTTTTCTGATATGAACATGCCAGATAAAAACGGGCTTGAGTTCATTTATGAATTGAAAGGTAAATTTCCAAACAGGAAAATGATATTCATTATCATTACAGGATATAATCTCCTGGATGAAATACTAGAAGCGCAAAAGAAAGGGGATATCAAGGCATATTTAAGAAAACCATTTAATATGGATGATATTCATGGAGCGCTACTTCAATAGAAATTAAACCCATATAATCGACAAATTCTTTTGGACATAAACTCCACCTCTTCTTCCCGTAAAAAATAACTGGATCAGGCTCATTTTCCATTGTCATGATCGCACGGGATCGGAGTCAATTACCTGTTGATTTAGGGTTAATATCATTGAATTTGGCATTTGCCAATTTAACCATAGTTATGATGACAAAGAATATCAGCTAGTAGGACGATAATTTAAAGCCCGGCCCAGGCGATAGATTGGGGCAAAAGTGGGACTGTTTTGTTTAAGCCCGAATATCCCTCAAAGTAAAGGATTTGCAGAAGTAGATTGGTTTCGGTTAGATTAAATTTTATAAGCTGCTGATTACAAATTTTTTAATACTTTTGGCATTCAAATAAATGTGTAAACAACGATGAATTTAAGTGAAGTAACGCTAAAGCTTAAAAAAGAACTTTGGAAAGTTTATGGCGATCCATCAAAACCAGCTGAATGGGATGGAAATATTTTTGGTGGTGGCAAATTAAGCCAGCGCTATTGGGAATATGCCAAGACCATAGAATACTTGAATCTTGACGAAAATTCAGTTTTGCTCGATATAGGTGGTGGCTCTAATACGACCGGCTTTTCATTTTTCGCTTCACTTGTCAGCAAATACATCAAGGAAGTTTATATTCTTGATCCCAACATAGAATATGAAGAAAAAGAAAAGGGGAATATAAAATACCTAAAAGAGCCTGCCAACTACGACAAATTGAAGGAAGTGCTTTCTGAAATTAAGTTTACCCATGTCTCATGTATCTCAGTTTTTGAGCACATTCCAGATGAGATCAGAAACGGCATCATCAAAGGGGTAGATGAGTTTTTTGAAGGTGATCAGTTTGTAGCAACGCTAGAGTATCATCCGAAAAAAAGATTTTTTGAATATCAGCTTACCGCTAAATCACTTTCTGAATTGTTTTCGAATTTCAAGCAATTTTATATTGATGATTACCAAAGTTCGCCGGTACTTTGTGAAAATGCTTTCAAGAAATTTGCAGGCAAACTGATTCCCCGATGGTATCCTGTAGCCTTTAAGTTTTTAAGGGCATAACATCTTAGAACTTGCGTCAGACGGTTTGATAATCAAATTCCAATAAAAAATTTCAATAGCCAACCGTCAGACGCATCTAAATCAATTCATACATAAATAATATTGCCACCAGAATCTTCCTGCTAAAGTCAGGAAGAATTCTTCATTTTCTATTAAATTAAAGGAGCTTAAAATATTCGTATGAAACTCCTTTTATTCAGCGACCTACATATTCAATTAGACAAAGCAAAGCGGTTAGTAGAATTATCGAAAGAAGTAGATATCGTCATTGGCGCGGGTGATTTTGCCATTATGCACCGTGGACTTCAGGAAACTATTGACGCACTTAAACCCATCGAAAAACCTACCATCCTTGTTCCTGGAAATGGAGAAACTATTGATGAGTTGACAGAAGCAATCAATGGATGGAATAATTGCTATGCGCTGCATGGATCTGGTATCAATATCAATGACATTCCTTTTTATGGAATTGGAGGAGGAATACCGGTTACCCCTTTTGGTTCCTGGAGCTATGATTTTTCGGAAGAGGAAGCTCATGATCTTTTGAATGATTTTCCTGAAAACGGTGTTTTAATTAGCCATTCTCCACCTAAGAATATCTTAGACTTAGCCTCCAGTGGTAAAAACCTAGGCAGTACTGCAGTGAGAGACCTCATCGATGAAAAGACCCCAAAGCTAGTGGTCTGCGGTCACATTCACGAAAGTGGAGAAAAACAACAATGGGTGAACCAAACCTTGGTGGTAAACGCTGGCCCTAATGGGATGCTGATCAATTTAGACATATAGTTATGTCATGTCATAAACAATAACGACCGTTTACCAATTTGATAGATGGCAAAACCAATAGGATTCGCTAACTTCCTCATTATTCGATCATTAAAAATCCAAGTATTATGAAAAAACTAAAAACTACTTTTGTCATTATGTTAGGCATCATGGTAAGTGTGGTTGCCTTGCATGCACAAAACATTACGACCCCTCGTTCCCCCAGTCCGGCTGCCAAAGTAAAACAAACCATTGGTATTTCCACCGTAACCATTAAGTACTCACGTCCAGCAGTAAATGGCCGTGAAATCTGGGGGGCGCTTGTTCCTTACGGATGGAATAAAGAAGGATTTGGAGCAGGTTATAAAGCTCCATGGAGAGCAGGCGCTAATGAAAATACCACCATTACTTTTTCTCACAATGCCACATTGGAAGGAAAAGAAGTGCCCGCCGGAACCTATGGATTATTTTTTGTGATTAACCAGAATAATTCCGGAGAAGTAGTCCTTTCGAAAGATAATCGATCGTGGGGTAATTACTGGTACAACCCGGATCATGACTTGCTAAGAGCGCCCATTGAAATTAAGGATCATGCTATGACCGAAAGGCTTACGTACGACTTTACGGAAATAGATAAGAATTCAACCGTATTGGTGTTGAATTGGGAAAAAAAGCAGTTTCCTGTTAAGATAGCATTTGATGTGGATGAAATCGTGGTAGCCAATGCCGAAAATGAATTAAAAGGAACTACTGGGTTTTCTTGGCGAGGATATTCCAGTGCGGCTAATTATTGTTTGCAAAATGAGGTAGCGTTAGACAAAGGACTTCAATGGATCGACCAAGCCATTGCCCAAAATCGCAACTTTACAAATCTCAATATAAAATCAGGGTTGATAGCTAAAAAAGGCGATCAGGCAGAAGCTGACAAAATCATGGAAGAAGCCATGGGGCTTGCCACAGAAAATGAATTAAATAACTATGGCTATCAGCTGGTTGGTCAGAAAAGATTAGATAAAGCCATCGAAATTTTCACACTCAATACCAAAAACCATCCAGAGAGCGCAAATGTTTGGGACAGCCTGGGTGAAGCTTATGCGATGAAAGGAGATAAGAAAAATGCGGTGAAAAATTTTAAGAAGTGCTTATCAATGGATCCACCAGCCAACGTTAAAGCGAATTCTGAAAAGTATTTGAAGCAATTAGGCGCAATGTAAAATACAATTCATTAACCAATTAGAAAATTGAAAAATATGGCCGGGTTTATCCCGGCTTTTTTTGTGGTAAAGAATAAACCTTGTCTAAAGAATTAACATCATGGTAACAACCTAAATTATTACCCTGAATCAAATGAGCCTCTTACTTTTTCGCCTTCTGAGTTATTCATCAATATATTTATCATAAAAATATATTTTGCATCATTATTGATGGATCGATTATCTGGTAAAATAAGTAGTGTCATGAAAAGACAATTTTTAGCATCGGTAACATTTATATTTCTGTTCTTAATTTTTTCAAGCTCGACTATTCAGAAAACCAACTTAACGGCAGACGATATACTCGATCAAACACTTTATGCTAAAAATGAATCCGGATATGATTGGGTAATAGGACTTCAGCTCAACAGAAAGGATACGCATTTTAAGGGGAAAATCAATAAGGTAGTTTATGAAATCAAGGTCATTGAAAATGAAAAAGAAGTAGATCGTACTAGTCTATTTTCATTAGACCTGGGGGATTACCTACTGGAAGATGCCAATGGCCACTATACTGCATCGCAGCTTTACAAGTTGAAATATATAGCCACAAAATATTATGAACAGCTGGATTTTAAATTAGTCTTCAGAGAAATTTATTTTACTACCGGTGAGGTAGCAAAATTTGATAGCCAAGGCAATTACCAGGGCAAGGTCAATTAAATAATATTTTGTGTACCACAATTAGTCTCAATAAACTGGTCTACTTCTTCTTTTGAAAACCCTAATTTTTTAGCCACCGAAAGAATTAAATCATATTCCGTCTGGGTAAAAACTCCATCTATCAGCGCAAAATCAAGCATTTGCTTTAATTGTGATTCACGTTCCTGATTGTTTTGTGGAATAAAATAGATGTATTCTTGTGCACGTCCTAGCATTATCTCGACCCTATTAAGAGGGATATCATGCTGCTCAGCTATACTCTCTAATGCCTTCTTTTCCTTGTCATGTATTTTTCCATCTGCAATAGAAAGTGACACGAGATTTCTAAAGTGTTGTAGTTTTGTTTTGTCTGCCATATTCAAAATAATATCAGAATAATAAATATAAGATTTATCGAAAAATAGGCAAACCTGTAGCAAGCGTTTTTTATAAATAGCCTGCAATAATGTGTGGCAATTCCTCAAAGTCTTGTAACGAATGATTTACCAAATCTGAAGCAGATGTGTTCTTCTTAATCCTTTGAATGGTATTGCACCCTAATTCATATCCAGCCCGCAATTCTGATTCAGGATTATCGCCTATTATCCAGACATCATTTGACTGAACATTCCAATCCTTCATTATTTCCGAAAACAATCCCTTTTTAAATTTACGATGGCGATCGAGCGGATCATCAATGTGGATTTCCGAAAAATCTGATCGAATACCCAAAGCATCAATTTTTGCATTTTGAAGAGGGGTTATTCCTGTGGTAACAATTACTTTCATTCCATCGAGCATTTTAATGAAAGGGTAATCAGCAAAAACTGTAATATCCAACTTGAAAGTATTGGTTTGAAAAAACTGATATAACCGATGAATCAGACTATCCGAAAATTCATATTTACGAGCAACATGATCAATTGGAAAATCCTTAAAATCTTCAAGGATTTGATGGATTTCCTGCTCGTTTTTACTTTGGCTAAAATGA
>JBNLGO010000116.1:0-12007 GCA_050306095.1 Cyclobacteriaceae bacterium | reverse complement strand
CTGCCGGGGTAATTAATATTGCCGCCATTAGCACTACACCTACTGCTTGTATTCCTATCACTACAGATAGTACTGTCAACGTGGTAAGGAGTAATTCAATTTTTCTAACAGGTATCCCAATAGCTTTCGCAAAATTCTCATCGAAAGAAATAATCATAAACTCTTTATAAAAGAGCATTACCGAGATGACCAATATGACAGCAATAACAGTAAACACGATCAGATCTTCTTTAACAATGGAGGCAGCTTTGCCAAATAGAAAATGATCAAGGCCGGATTGATTAGCAAAATTCGTATGCTGAATATAGGTTAATGCAAGTATGCCCATTCCAAAAAACACAGAAAGGACTAACCCGATTGCGGTATCTTCCTTGATCTTGGAATGTGCAACAATTTTATCGATCAAGACCAATGAAATCCACCCTGTAATAAATGCTCCCGGAATGAGAAATAACGGGTTTTTACTACCGGAAAAGATGAATGCCAGGCATACTCCGGGTAATACAGAATGTGCAACTGCATCACCTACCAGTGTTTTCTTTTTAAGAAAAGAGAAAGAACCGACAATAGCGCTGGAAGCGGTCAGCCATATACTACCTATGACAACTGTTCTCACGTTAGGATCATTAAAAGATAGAAATTCAAGTAATGCTTCCATGTTATTTTGATTCTCTTACAGGTATGCGTTGGTTTTCCAGTAGTTTGGATACCTCCGTGAGTAGGGTGAGCTTACCGCCATATGTTTCTTTTAAATTTTCATTAGTGAATACTTCAGAAGTAGCACCTGATGCCACAAGGCGTGTATTCAATAAGATCATATGATCAAAGTAATTTGGTGCAGATTGCAAATCATGATGTACAACCACAACAGTCTTACCTTTTGAAGACATATCTTTAAGCAGAGCAACGATAGCTTTCTCAGTGGCTGCATCCACACCAGCAAAAGGTTCATCCATGAAATAGAGGTCAGCCTGTTGGGCAATAGACCTGGAAAGAAACACTCTCTGTTGTTGACCCCCTGACAATTCCGATATCTGACGATTCCTGAATGGTTCCATATTTGTTTTCCTCAATGCATCCAGAGCAACTTCACGATCTGCTTTTTTTGGGTATTTCATTAAGCCTAAATGGCCATATCTTCCCATCATAACAACATCCATAACAGATGCGGGAAAATCCCAGTCTACACTTCCCCGCTGTGGTACGTAGCTAACATTCTTGCGTACCTCTTTCAGGTCTTTATTAAACAACTTTATATATCCGCTTGCTGCAGGAACTAATCCCATGATCGCTTTAATTAAGGTGCTTTTTCCTGCTCCATTGGGCCCGATGATACCAACCAGGGAACCTTTTGGTATGGTAAGATCAATATCCCATAGCACAGGTTTTTTATTGTAAGCTACGGTTAAGTCATGAACTTCCAGTACTGCATTTTCTTCTTTCTGATCCATCCCTAATTATTTTAAAGCATTCACTATTTTATTAACATTAGAAGATACCATACCGATGTATGTGCCTTCAAATGTGCCATCCGGTCCCATGGCATCAGAATATAAACTTCCTCCAATAACCACCTCTTTACCACGCTCATTGCAGCCTTCAATAACCGCATTAATGGAGCGTTCAGAAACAGATGTTTCTACGAATATTGCTTTGATATTTCGGTTAATGATGAATTCAACTAAATCTGAAATATCTTTTAATCCGTAATCTGACATGGTAGAAATACCCTGTAAACCCTTTACTTCGATCTGATATGCAGTACCAAAGTATCCAAATGCATCATGCGCGGTAATCAGTACTCTCTGTTCTTTGGGTATTTCCGCAATACTATTTTTAACGGCTAGATGGAGAGAATCTATTTTCCTAATGTATTCTCCGGTGTTTCTATTAAAATAGTCTTTATTCTTGGGGTAAATATCAGATAAAGTTGTGTTTACATAGAGAATGGCATCTTTCCAGATGGATACGTCAAACCAAATATGAGGATCATAAATATGGGCTTCTTTGTCTAATAAATGGAGTTTTTCTTTTGCTACACCATTGGCTACAGGAAATACTTCCTTTTGTTTTTCAAGTTTGGAAAAAATCTCTGACATTTTCCCTTCCAGATGAAGGCCATTATAGAATATCACCTCTGCTTCCCGTAATTTTTTTAAATCACCCTGTGTTGCTTTATACAAATGTGGATCTACACCAGGTCCCATGAGCGATACGACATTGACAGAATCTTTTGCTATGTTTTTAACAGCATCTGCAATCATTCCGGTAGTAGTAAGAATGATTGGCTTTTGATTTACAGAAGATCCATCCTCTTTTTTTCCAGAACAGCTCCAGAAAATTAATCCTACTGCTACTAATAATATTTGTCCTTTTCTAATCATATTAAATGTCTTCTGTCACTAATAAATTGCCCGAAACCTCTTTTGAAATATGTGTGATTTTATTGCTATTGATTTCTACCTGCATTGACCCATCATATTCTATTTTTTCCAATACTTTAATTTTGGCTCCCGGATGTATGGATAGTTTATCCAGGTATTTTAAAAATGCTTGTGTAGAATCTTTAATGGTGACCAATATTCCCATTTTACCCAGTTCAAAATCAGTTAATAAAATAGGAGGGTTCTCCGTAAACTCTCCATTTTCATCAGGGATTGGATCACCGTGAGGATCGTATTTAGGAAATGCTAAAAATTCATCTAATCGTTTAATGAGTAGGGGAGACTTGATGTGTTCCAATTGTTCTGCAATTTCATGCACCTGATCCCAGTTGAAGTTTAGTTTTTCAACGAGGAACACTTCCCAAAGTCTGTGTTTTCTAATCACTTTAAGTGCATATGATTTGCCCTTTGGCGTCAGGTTTACCCCCTGATATTTTTGATAATTTACAACCCCTTTGTCATACAACTTGCGAAGCATATCACTCACAGAAGCCGGTTTTGTATGAAGTTTTTTGGAAATAGCATTCGTATTTACTTTGCCCTTGTTATCCTGAGATAAGTGGTAAATGGCTTTGATATAATTTTCTTCTGCAAAGCTTAATTCTATCATTGTGATTTTATTTACCAACAAAAATACTTATTTTAGATTAATCTAAAAATATATTTAGATAAAATAAATATCGTAAAATCTTCCTATATGTTAGTATATGAAGTGGTTTTTATAAACTAAAAATATTTTTAGTCTTATCTAATTATGCTTAAATTTTTTTATGAACCTCAGAAGTTTAGGAACCTCATTTTCCCAGGAAGCCTGCTTTGTGTCACCTTTTTTGTAGAATTTACCATCCATGATTTGTTCTATTAGATTTTCATCAATGTGTTTGAAATCCGAAAAGATAAACGCATCAAAGGATTGAATCAGTTCCATCCATGCAGCATTATTTCTTATAATCATTGGTTTTTTTAAACTGAGCCCTTCATAAATTTTTGTTGGGATTCTATTCGAATAATAGGTGTCTGTAAAATAGGGGAGTAAACATAAATCAGAATGTTGAATTTCTTTAATGATCTGATGATGAGGTACTAATTCATCTCCACCTATTAAATTAATATAACTAAATGGTGCAATTAATTCCCTTATTTTTAGAAGTGTAATTTCATTCGGGCAATAGCCAATAATGGTGAATAAGATGGAAGGGATCTTCTCATGTAAAGATTGAATAAAATGAATAGCATCGAATATACCATATTCAGAAGCTATTGTTCCTGAATAAATAAATCGAAGGTTTTTGTCTTTTTGCCTAATTTCCATTGGGAACTCCTCGTGGACATATTTATTTTCTAAAACTTCAAAATTGTTTTTCAGAAAAGATAATTCCTGCTGGTAGCATTTTTCTGCCAGAATAAAACCATTTATCAACTTGGAGAATATTATTTCTTTTAACCTTATGTAATGGGCCAAAATCAACTTTAATGGGAAAAAATAATAATGTGAGTAGATCAGGTTTTTGTAATAGTTTTCCTGTATATCATAGATGATTTTCGCACCAAATAATATTTTGTATATAAAGCTAACTCCCAGTAATTCATGGGTATTCACTATTATCACATGAGGTTTTACTTTAATCCAATTTCTGAAAGTAGAAATCGGTTTCAATAATCTGGAAAGACCCATTCTAGGGAATTTTGACAAAGAAATGACCTGAATGTCATGGTGTTGATTTTGAATTGTTTGTGGATATCCAGTTATAAAAACCTCATAATTACCAGAATTGGCCAGACTAATTGCAATCTTTTTGTAATTTCGCGGATCGAAAACCGGCTTGAGAATTGAAGAAATTACTATTCTGGTTTTTACGGTCATAAATAAATTAAACTTCAAAAAACATAAAAATACATGATTCAATTAAAAGAAATCATAGAAAGTGCGTGGGATAACAGAGATTTACTCAAGGATGCAAATACACAAGAGGTTATCAAGGAAGTAATTGAACATTTGGATAGTGGTAAATTACGAGTTGCTGAGCCTTTAGAAGATGGCTGGAAAGTTAATGATTGGGTAAAAAAAGCAGTAATTCTTTATTTCCCGATCAATAAAATGGAAACGATTGAAGTCGGTCCTTTCGAATTTCACGATAAAATAAAATTAAAAAACAAATATGCCGAAAAAGGTGTTAGGGTAGTTCCACATGCTATTGCCAGGTATGGTTCATTTGTGAGTCCTGGTGTAGTAATGATGCCTTCTTATGTAAATATTGGAGCATATGTGGATTCAGGAACAATGGTTGACACTTGGGCAACGGTTGGTAGTTGTGCACAGGTAGGTAAGGATGTTCACTTAAGTGGTGGTGTTGGTATTGGTGGTGTATTGGAGCCTGTTCAAGCTGCACCAGTAATTATCGAAGATGGCGCTTTTATCGGTTCAAGATGTATTCTAGTAGAAGGCGTTCGTATTGGTAAACAAGCCGTATTAGGGGCGAATGTAACGTTAACATCCAGTAGCAAAATTATAGATGTAACGGGTAGTGAGCCTAAAGAATACAAAGGATATGTACCTGATCGATCAGTTGTAATTCCTGGAAGTATCACTAAAAAATTCCCAGCAGGTGATTACAATGTGAATTGTGCCTTGATTATCGGGCAAAGAAAAGCCAGCACAGATTTAAAAACTTCTTTGAATGATGCTTTAAGAGAAAATAACGTTTCAGTATAAATAATAATTGATGAACAAGCTAACTTTAATTTTTACAATACTTTTAATGGCATTAAATATTTCTTGTAAAAAGAATGAATCTAAGCAAGCTGATGTACTTTTTGAACAAGGGAAATATAAGGAAGCCATTGAATTGTATAATGAATTTATCAAAATGAACCCTCGTCATGTTAAGTCGATTTATAACAGGGGCCGAGCCTATGAAGAAATAGGGGAGATTGATAAGGCATTAGTTGATTTTGAATTGGTGTTGAAAAGAGATCCTAAAAATGTACCTGCTTTATTAAGTATGGGGCAACATCAACATAATATGGATGATAGTGAGCAAGCAGTTTTCTTTTTTGATCAGGCTATTGAAATAGACGGTAATAATGCTGATGCTTATTATTTAAGAGGAAGAGATCGTCATTTATTAGGTCTATTAGAAGAAGCTTTAAACGATTATAATAAAGCCATTAATCTTAAAAATGATTTTGGTGAAGCACTTTTGTATAGGGGAGCCTTATACATTATTATGAATAAGAAGAATTCGGCTTGTAATGATTTCCGGTCAGCATCTAATTTAGGAATTCCAGATGCTAAAGAAGCGTTGTCAAAGCATTGTAATTAAAATAATATTAGGTATTTAATTCTTTAGCCATGCAATATTTGCATGGCTTTTTTTGTGTTTAAAATCATGCGATTTTAACCTATTATTATATACATTTGTCACCTTATTAAGAATTAGTCTAAATTAAAAACAGGTAATTTGCATCCCGTAGTCGTATTAGAGCCACAGTTTGTATTCAGAAAAGGTTTGTGTCATTTATTTGATCAACAAGATACCTTTAGATTGGTGGGTGACTATGGTAGTTTTCAGCAATTGGAAAATGAAATATCTGAAACACAACCTAAAATAATCTTAATAGGGGAGTATAAAGATCATGAACGACTAAATAAATGTATTCACTCTGTTTGGCAATTTTCGCCAATGACAGAATTCATGATTTTTTTTAGTGAACTCGATGGGCAAAAAATCAAACTAGCTCTGGATAGTGGGGTAAAGTCTATTTTAACTAAAAATTGCAGCAGGGAAGAAATATTTACGGCTTTGAATTCACTGATTGCTGGCAATAAATTTCTTTGCAATAGTGTGCTAGATATACTTTTAAATAAAAATGCAACACCAAAGAAACCAATTGTAGACGATAACCTCACTCCAAGAGAACAAGATGTAGTAACACTTATTGCAAAGGGAATGTCTACTCAAAAAATATCAGAAGAATTGTGTCTGAGTATTCACACCATTAATACACACCGTAAAAACATTCTGAAGAAATTACAAATCAAATCCCCTGTTGAGCTGATTGTTTATGCAATTAAAAAGGGGTTCGTTAAATAATCATTTCACAATCCATACCTCATACTATTAGATTTCTTATTTTTATTATAGATGTCTTTAAACATGGGCAAATGACATCGAATGTTTGAATCAATCAATTTGTTGAAGAAGTTATTTTCAAGCCCAATTACCAAAAAGTATATATGAAAAAACTGACCCTGATATTACTGCTGTTTATTGGTCATCAGCTTGTAGCACAAAAAGTTGATGCAGGACAAAAGCAACTGGTCAATGATGTAACTTATTTATCATCTGATAAGCTGGAAGGTAGAAAAACCGGATCAAAAGGAGAAGATCTGGCAGCAGCATATATTGCAAAAAGAATGAAGAAAATCGGGCTTGAACCAAAAGGAACTGACGGCACCTGGTATCATCAATTTAGTTTTAAGGAAAAGTTGCATCCCCATGAACAAACACCTTCCGGCATAGAGGTTCAGAGTAAAAATGTGGTGGGATATCTGGATCATAATGCACCATACACCGTGATCATTGGAGCACATTATGATCACCTGGGATTTGGCGGACATGGTTCTCTTTCTACTGATTCTGCCGTTCACAACGGCGCCGACGATAATGCCAGTGGAGTAGGGGCAATACTTTTACTAGCATCTAAGTTAAAGCGGCTTAACTTGAAGAAATTCAATTATTTATTTATTGCTTTCTCAGGTGAAGAATTAGGTCTTTTTGGTTCAAAAAAGTATGCGGAAAACCCCACAATTTTTTTTGATAATGTGAATTTCATGATTAATCTGGATATGGTAGGACGTTTGGATAAAGTAAAAGGATTAAGTGTCTTTGGTGTGGGAACATCCCCTATGTGGGATGGAATTTTAAAGGATATACCCAAGGAGGGAATAGGCAATGTTGAAACGCTGGATGATGGTATCGGACCATCAGATCATACCTCTTTTTATTTGAAAGATATTCCTGTGCTGCACTTTTTTACGGGTCAGCATTCCGATTATCATAAGCCGAGCGATGATGTGGAAAAGGTGAATTTCGAGGGAATTGTGGCAATTAGTGATTTTATCATTGAATTGATTCAACGAACACAAGCCAAGGAAAAATCTGTATTTACCAAAACCAAAAGCACCCGAAAAAAGGCAGCTAGTTTTAAAGTGACACTGGGAGTAATGCCTGATTACATGTTTGAAGGCCCGGGGCTGAAGATTGATGGTGTATTGGATGATCGACCCGCCCAAAAAGCTGGCATTATGAAAGGTGATATAATTACCTTCATGGACGACAAAGAAATCACTGATATCTATGCGTACATGGAAGGACTAGCCAAATACAAGGCAGGTGATAATTGCACTATCAAATTAAAACGAGGAGAAGAAGAATTAGAAGTAAATGTGATTTTTTAGATTTCGTACTTATTGATATTCTTCTGAAAGATCCATTAATTCCACTTTTCTGAATTCTACCGGGTGACTTTCAGCCTGAAGAGCTATATATCCTTCTTTTAAAGGCATCCCTTTATTTTCGGTCACCCAGGTTTTGTCTTCTACCCAACCGATTTCATCTTCCTGTTCCCATCCACCTATTTGAGGCTGTGTGTAGGTCAATACCGTATCGCCTTCTACAATATGGTGGATGATGGAATCACCTAATACGACGGCTTCTACAGAAACCCATTCACCATTAGCAGGTGCAGGATCACTCGCGTATAGCATGTGATTTGTCCATAAACTATCATTGTAATTTACATGTGTTCCAGGTGACGCCAGGTTTCCATCTCTACGATCAAGAGAATCAATGGCAGATAGAAATTGCATTTCAATAGAAATAGGAAAATTCTGGTTCAACTCCATGCTTTCAGGCGACTGGGAATGAAGCATAACACCACTATTTTGTCTTGCCCAGCTTGGGCCACCTATTAGTTGATCACCAAGTATTCTATATTCTATTTTTAAGCGATAATGTGAAAAAGGCTTTTCATAAAATAAATGCCCAAAATTGCTTCTGAACGTATCATACTCGCTGTAATCTGCTTTTAAAATGCCATTTTCGACTTTAAAGTTGTTGTTGAAATTCTCCCCCAATTCGTGACCTGATATTTTACTCTTCCAACCCGTTAAATCTTTTCCATTGAATAACTGTATCCATTCTTCAGCCTTAGTTTCTTGATTTTGATCAGTTGGTTTTTGCTTATTACAATTAAGCAACAATAATCCACAAAAAAGAAAGGTAAAGAGTCTCATGACGTTTTAGATAGTTTTAATATGGAATCAATCAAGGTAGTTATAAATAAAATTTCAACCAATGAAAATTTATTTGGTAGTGAACTACATCAATTTCAGCAATGTTTCCATTTTCATTTCTGTTTCAAGCCATTCTTTTTCTGGTTTTGAATCAACGGTGACACCCGCTCCGGCAAAAATTTCCGCTGTTTGTTGGTCTACAAGTGTCATGCATCTCAAATTGACAAAAATATCTGTACTGTTCTCCGTATTGACTGGGCCAAGGTAGCCACTGAAATAACCACGATCAAAACCTTCATGCTGTTGAATAAATTCCATAGACGGAATCTTTGGCATTCCACATATAGCAGAGGTAGGGTGCAATAAATCGAGCATTACAGATCCCAACTGGGGAAAGTTTACTTCCTCCATATCAACTATAAAGTCTGTTTTGAGGTGCATTAAATTTCCTGCTTTAATTGTTTTAGGTCCTCGTTCTTCAAATTCCCTCAAACGAATTTTTTTGAAACAATTGATGATATACCTACTTACCAATGCTTGTTCTTCAATCTCTTTTTGTCTCCAGGCAGCATCAGTGAGATCCATCCCATCTTCATATTGTTGTGTTCCTGCCAGTGCTGTGGTTTTGAAAATTTTATTGTCTTGAATAGAAATCAAATTTTCAGGGGTAGCTCCAAGCCAGGTTCCTGTTTCCGGAATACTCACGAGGTAGATAAATGCATTGGGGTATGATTTTTCTAATTTCTTGAAAAACTGAAAAGCATTGAAATTACCAGGTAGCTTAATGTTGGTTTTTCTGGAAGGCACTACTTTTTCAAAATGACCATTGCTAATTGCGTCAATAGCATTAGATACATAATTAATATATTCCTCTTTTGACACATGAATATCATCAAGCTGGATGGACAAATTAGGATAAAATGAATGGTATTCCTGCTCATCCATTAATTTGTTTTCTAAGTCAATGTTCGATTGATTACCAGCATTAACAATTTCATTTATTTGATCATTTTCTACCTTGATAAACAGATCATTATGTATAAAATGCGTTTTGTTTACTTTTGAATTTATAAATGGACTAAAAACAAACCCGTTTTCTAATTCTTCAATTGATTTGTCATTGATACCGGTATCTTTTGAATAGCTTATTGAGATACAAAATAAATCAGATAATGGCTTCCTCCATATTGCTAACGGCAAACCATTTTTCAATGCATTTGCAATAATTTTTTCAGGTGATACCTTTATATCATTTGATGTAATCAATTCTCTTTCTTCCATTCTAATCCTATCTCTTGTTTTTTACTAGCGTTGTAATTCTGCTAATGCAAATTAACTCCTCTTCCTGGTTAGTTATTTTTATTTGCCATACTTGCGTCGATTTACCAATATGTACGGAAGTAACTATTCCAGTTACTATCTCTCCATATTTAGCAGACTTGATATGGTTTGCATTTACCTCTACGCCCACACAAAATTGTTTTTTTGGATCCACTTGTAAATACGCTGCTATACTTCCAAGTGTCTCCGCTAATACTACTGAAGCCCCTCCGTGCAAAATATTAAATGGCTGCACAGTTCTATGGTCCACCGGCATTTTTGCTTTGAGAAAATCAGTTCCTATTTCAACAAACTCAATTCCAATATGTTCCAGCATATTGCCTTCACGCATTTTATTAAGTTGATTGATATCTAAGTCAGGGTTAAACATTTCTTTAAATTCTTGTATCTTTGCGAGCTGTAAAAATATAAAAAAATGGATTGGGTTGATCGTTTTTTAATTTATTCGTCAGCAATCTAATTGAAAGGAATCCTCCAAACATTTTTATTGAGTAACTGTTAATTTTTAGAAGGTGAAAGAGATTTATTTAGTAAGACACGGACAAACAGGGTATAATCTTAAAGGTATAGTGCAAGGAAGAGGTATTGATACTTCACTCAATGAAACCGGGAAGAAACAGGCCGAAGCATTTTATAATCATTACAATCATATACCATTTAAAAAAGTTTATACATCCAGTCTTAAAAGGACACACCAATCTGTTGAAAAATTTATCAATGATGGACTTCCACATGAAATATTATCAGGTCTTGATGAAATAAGCTGGGGAATATCAGAAGGCTTGGAATACAGCGCAAACAATAATTCGAGATACTACAAAACCATAAAAGAATGGGTAAAAGGTAATCTTGATGTAAAAATAGAAAAGGGGGAAAGCCCGATTGATGTTCAAAAAAGACAGCAAGAAGCTTTCGACCATATTTTATCAAATAGTGATGAAGATGTCGTATTGGTCTGTATGCACGGAAGAGCTATGCGGATATTACTTGCCTGGTTAACAGACAACCATTTGAAAGAAATGGACACCTTTGACCATGACAATCTTTGTCTTTATAAATTAACTTATGCTGATTCGAAATTTTCTATTGATCTTTATAATGACAGGAGACACCTTCTTCATTTAAATGGTAATGGAAAACAAGACATATAAAGATAATCACAAAGATCCCCCACCAATCCTTAAAAAATGGCATAACCTATACTTCCTTGTTATAGGTGTTCATATTTTATTCATTTTACTGTTTTATCTGTTTACTAAAATTTTTGCATGAGGACGCTTGATTGGGTAGTTCTACTAGGAACTTTATTGTTTATTGTTGCCTATGGCGTGTGGAAAACCAGGGGAAGCAAAAATATAGAAGGCTTCCTTCTTGGCGATAAAAATATGAACTGGTGGACGGTTGGACTTGGAATAATGGCAACCCAGGCAAGTGCAGTAACTTTTCTTTCAGCTCCAGGACAAGCTTATGATGATGGTATGCGGTTTATCCAGATTTACTTCGGACTACCTTTTGCCATGGTCTTTATTTCCATTGCATTGGTTCCATTTTATCATAATCTGAAAGTTTACACGGCATACGAATTTCTTGAAAAGCGTTTTAACGTGGTATTAAGGGTGTTTACGGCATTTCTCTTTTTAACACAGAGAGGATTGGCTGCAGGCTTTACTATTTTCGCGCCTTCCTTGATTCTTTCTACCCTTTTAGATTGGAATATATATTATACTAACCTGGTCATTGGATTATTAGTGATTGCCTACACTGTGTCTGGGGGAACAAAAGCAGTAGCCCAAACACAAAAGCAGCAAATGTATGTGATCATGGCAGGGATGGTAATTGCGGGAGTGTTGGTGGTAAAAATGATGCCTGCAGATGTCGGTTTTGTCGATGCACTGCACATTGCCGGAAAGACCGGCAGGTTAAA
>JBNLGO010000115.1:0-12063 GCA_050306095.1 Cyclobacteriaceae bacterium | reverse complement strand
TTACAATCAGTATATAGAAATAATCAATAATCTGAATTTGTACAGGGTAATTTTCCATCACTGAAGTAGCCATTCCTAGTTTTAATATCCCAAAGTGTTTTTGTATAAAACAGAAAATGGTTCCTATAAATAGACCAATGGATGTTCCGATGATAGATATCAGAATTGACTCCCATAAAAATATACTCCTCACTAATCGCTTATCTGCTCCTAAAGAAAATAGAACAGAAATATCCTTGGTTTTGTCAATTGCCAGCATTGTAAGGGAAAAGAAGGAGTTAAATGAAAGTATGCCTACGATTAGGGTGATAATTAAAAATACGATCAGCTTTTCCATTTTAACAGCCCGGATCAAGCTTTGATGTTGCTCATCAGAATTAAGTACCTTGAAATCATTTCCTAAAACCCCAAGTAATTTTTCTTGCACATCGCTTACGGTATAGTTATCATCCGTTTTTATTTCCAGATAAGACCGTCGATTTTCATAATCCATCAAGCTTTTGGCAAACTCAATAGGTACGAAAATATAATTATCATCATATTGCTTTTCAATAGCAAAAACCCCGGCTGTTAGTAAATTCTTGGTATTAATTAACCGGCTGGTATTATAGCTCCTTGTTGCTTTTCTATTTGGATAAGTAACGCGTAGTGCAAATAGCTCCTTTAGGTTTACCACACCCAATCGATACTGAACCCCCACACCGATAACAGCAAAATTATTTCCGTTTTCTCTTAATTTTAACTCGCCTTGCACTATTCGCTCATCAAGTCGATGTTGTTCAATAAAGTTATCGCTTACACCCTTGAGTTTGACAACCATGGTGGAATTTCTGTAAGCGATATATACATTGTCTTCAATAACTTCTGTGACTATGGCTACACCTTCTGTATTTTTTATGGATTCAATAAGTTCTGGTGTAATCTCAAATGATTTGCCTTCAACGGCCTCAATTTTTAGCTCCGGGTCAAAATAATTATGAAGTGAACGAATTAAATCTTCCAGACCATTAAATACGGATAGGATAATGATCAATGATGCACTACCAAAAGCTAAAGCCATCATAGCAATAACAGAAATAACATTGATGAAATGCTTTTTCTTCTTTGATAAAAAATACCTCTTCGCGATAAAAAGTGGTAGGTTCATTTATTCTTCAGTTTCTGGAGATTCAGGTGGGATATTCAGATTTTTGAAAATGTCATCCATTTTCTGTGCATGTTCTGCACCTTCATCCAGGTAGAATATAATTTCCGGAATTTTTCTAACTGTTTTGGCTATTTTATTTCCTAACTCTTTGCGGATTTCACTTTTATGTTGATCGAGTCGATCAAATATTTCCTGCTTATTGTCACTTTGCAGAAAACTCAAATAAACCTTAGCCACGCTTAGATCGGGGCTCATTTCTACCTTCGTTATCGAAACTATATTATTGGTAATCCAGGAGCGGCCTTTTACCTGGAAAATGGTGGCCATTTCTTTTTGGATCATCCTACTAAATTTCTGCTGCCTCTTTGTGCCCATTTTTTCTAAACCAAAATTGAAAATATAATTTTAAGATTTAATATTACAAAATCTTAATTTACACTTTCATCCTTTTAATTAAAATTAACGCCTTGTGCTAAGAATATTTAGAATAAATGACCCTTATCGGTTGATATTAGTTTTTTTGATTGTTCTGGCGTACAAATTTCCGGTAATGCTTAATGCTCATTTGATCACCATTCCAGAGCTTAAATATTTCGTGATTGGTGAAAGATTAGCTACCGGTGCTACTTTATACAAAGATCTTTGGGAAAACATTGCACCTTTTTCCGCATGGTTTTATATGTTTTTGCATATGGTCTTTGGCAAATCACTCATTGCCTACCATATTATTTCATTGCTATTGTTGGTAATTCAGGCGGGTCTTTTTAATGTAATTTTAATAAGGCGTAAAGTATATAATGAAAACAACTATGTGCCGGCCCTGTTTTATGGAGTTTTTGGCTTATTGTTTTTTGATGTTACTGCCCTTTCTCCTCAATTATTGGGGCTTACCTTCATATTGTTTTCATTCGATAGTTTGTTTAGCCATTTGGAGCTGAGAAGAAAAAATGACATTAACCTTCTCAATTTGGGTATTTATATTGGAGTGGCGTCTATGTTTTATTTCCCATATTTAATTTATTTTATTTCTATTGCTCTAGGCCTGCTTCTTTTTACAAATACCATCAGAAGGCGATATTTCTTAATGTTTTTTGGTAGCTTCTTTGTGTTACTTCTATTATGGGTATACTTTTTTATAATAAATGCGCACGATCAATTTATCAATTGTCTAATTCAACCACTTATTAACCTTGATTATAGAATCTATTTTACCATTAATAGTATATTATTTTTAGTGTCCATTCCTCTTTTTTACTTGATAATCTCCATTTTTAAGGTCTTTCTCAGTCATGGTTTTACAAATAACCAGGTAAGAATACAGAGTTTGTTTTTCTTGTTTCTCATATTTCAGTTAGCATCATGGTTATTATGGAGTCAAAAATCAGGATCCTCATTGATTATTTTCGTTCCAATATTTTCTTTTTTCTATACCCATTTCTTCCTTTTGATAAGAAAAAGAATATGGAGAATGGTTCACTTTTATTTGTTGACAGCTTATTTTCTGTTGGTTTATCTGGTTCCTTTTGTTGGGAAAAATATCATGAAGGACAAAATATTTATGGATAGGTTATTGGTTAACCAAGATAAAATCCTGCCTGATGAAAATCAAAAAGTGTTGGTCATTGGAGAAGAATTGAGCTATTATTATCAAAATTCACTCGCTACACCATACTTGAATTGGTCAATTAGCAAAGAGCTATTACTCAATGTAAATGACTATCAAAATATTATCATAATAAACAAAGCATTTGATGGTGAATCTCCAGATGTGGTAATAGATGAAAAAAACATCTTTCCGGAAATAATGCTGAGGATTCCTGATATCAGAAATAGATATCAGGAAAAATCACCAAACTTGTTTGTAAAGGTTAGCAACTGATTTTGTCGATCCTTCTTTGATGTCGGTCTCCGGCAAATTCTGCCTTGAAAAATGATTTAATAATTCCCTTAGCTGTATCTAAGGAAATAAAACGTCCGGGAATACATATAATATTGGCATTGTTGTGTTCTTTGACCAGCTTGCCTACTTCTTCATTCCATGCAAGCCCAGCACGAATTCCTTCATGTTTGTTTGCAGTAATAGCCATTCCATTACCAGTGCCACATACCAAAATACCATAATTATACTCCCCATTTTTTACCGCTGTAGCTATAGGATGAGCGTAATCTGGATAATCAACAGATTCATCTGATTTAGTGCCAAAATCCTTTACTTCAAATTGCATTCGGTGAAGTGTCTTGATCAATTCATCTTTCATCTCATACCCACCATGATCGGCGGCAATGGCAACTTTAATAATCCCTTCCATTTGTTACGAATATAATTCTGCTTGTCTTCTTTTATATACTACTTTTGATATTCCTATTCCCACCTGATAAAGAATCATGATAGGTATAGAAACTAATATTTGGCTTATTACATCAGGCGGGGTTATTACCGCAGAAATAATAAGTATTACAATTATCGCATGTTTCCTATATGTCTTCAATATTTCCGGTGTAACCAGCCCAGCGCTTGTTAAGAAAAATATGATTACAGGTAATTGAAACATAATTGCGCAGGCTAATACCATCATGATAATGGTTGACACATATGATGTTAAATCTATTTCATTTAAAATAGATGGGTCTAACTGATAGTTCGTAAGAAAATTTATGGAGATTGGTGTTACCAAATAATAGCCAAAGAGTACTCCTAAGGCAAAGAGGAAACTAACCGAAAACACGGCCCCTCGCGACACCTTTCTTTCATTATCATAAAGCCCTGGACTGATAAAACTCCAAAACTCCCAAAATACATAAGGGAATGCCAGTATTAACCCTGCTACTAAAGAATAAGTGATGTGTATGGTAAACTGAGCTGTAATTTTCCTGTTTTGAATTATAAATGGCAACTCATCAATACAAAATGCATCGGAATTGGTCATCTGCCCAAGCTTACAAAACATTCTATAGGTTAAAAAATCCGCTTTTGATGGTCCAAGAATTAATTGTCCAAAAATGAAATCTTTCAACAAAAATGCTGCGACTGCAAAGACACAAATAGCTATCAATGACCGAATTATGTGCCACCTTAGCTCTTCCAGGTGATCCAAAAACGACATTTCATTGTCGTCTGAGGCATCACCTATTTTTTTATTTTTCTTGAATATCAAATTAGTGCTAGTTAACTAAATGTTATTTATATAATGGATAATTGGCCATCCATCTATTTATTTCTTCTTTAACAGTTTTGATTTTCGATTCATTTTCATGATTCATCAAAATAGTATCGATCAAATCAACGATTCGTTCCATATCAGCTTCATTCATTCCCCTGGTAGTAACTGCTGCTGTACCAACACGGAACCCTGATGTAACAAATGGAGACCTTGTATCAAATGGTACCATGTTTTTATTGATCGTAATATCAGCTTTGATTAAAGTGTCTTCTGCAATTTTACCTGTTAGTTCATCACTTTTAGGACGTAGATCAATAAGCATCAAGTGATTGTCGGTGCCTCCGGAAATGACATGATAACCTTTTGAAATAAAAGCTTTTGCCATTACTTCTGCATTTTTCTTAACCTTCACCACATAATCCAGGTAATCATCTGAAAGCGCTTCTTCAAATGCAATAGCCTTAGCGGCAATAACATGCTCTAAAGGTCCTCCTTGTGTTCCCGGAAAAACTCCTGAATCAAGGATAGAAGACATCATTCTTATATTTCCTTTTGGGGTTTTAATTCCCAATGGGTTTTCCCGATCCTCCCTAATCATGATCATACCACCTCGAGGACCTCTCAAAGTTTTATGGGTAGTAGTTGTTACTACATCGCAATACTCTAAAGGATCATTTAACAATCCCCTGGCAATCAATCCTGCAGGGTGAGAAATATCAGCCAGTAACATAGCGCCAACTTCATCTGCAATGTCTCTTAATCTCGCGTAGTCCCACTCTCTACTATAAGCGGAAGCTCCGCAAATTATTAATTTCGGTTTTTCAGTTTTGGCCTTTTGCTCTACTTTGTCATAGTCTATCACACCAGTATCTTCTTCTACACCGTAAAAAGATGGTTGATAAAGTTTGCCAGAAAAGTTTACAGAAGAACCATGCGTCAAGTGACCACCATGAGAAAGATCAAATCCTAAAATTTTATCACCTGCATTGAGAAGAGCAAGCATCACAGCCGCGTTAGCTTGTGCCCCCGAGTGAGGTTGAACATTAACCCACCCTGCACCGAAAAGCTTTTTCGCTCTTTCACGAGCAAAATCTTCAACTTCATCTACCACTTCGCATCCACCATAATATCTCTTTCCGGGAAGACCTTCCGCATATTTGTTGGTCAGTACACTACCCATAGCTTCAATCACTTGTTTTGAAGCAAAATTTTCAGATGCGATTAGTTCTATGCCCTGCTCTTGTCGTTGTTGTTCCTGGGCAATCAGATTGAATATTTGTTCGTCTCTTTGCATGATAATTTTTAAAAATGAGTGCCAAAATTAATCGACCTTGTAGAAATTAACAATTAAATTAGATGAAAGTAATTCTAACCTGATTTTGACTGTATGATACCTATGAAAATGAACGCAAAATTTATCCTCATTTCATTATTGGTTTTATTCAATTTTGCTTGTTCTATGCAGGTAAAAAATGGTAATGGTGAAGTAGTTACCAGGGAATTTGAAGTTGGGGAATTTGATAGAATAAATGCCGGAGGTAATTATAAAATCAACCTGATAAAAGCTGAAAAACCGCTCGTGGTCGTGACTACAGATGACAATCTTCTTGAATGGATAGAAATTGATGTGCAGGGTGATCAATTATTTATTAATAGTGATTATCATTTGAACCCTACCCATTCAATAGAAATTGAAATTTATTATACCGAATTACAACAAATTGTTTGTTCGGGGGCTTCCATGATTGAACATAGAGAAATTTTAAAAAATGATAACCTGACTATTGATATGTCTGGCGCTGGTGCCATTGATTTAAATCTTGATGTAGATGAGCTCAATATCAATTTATCAGGCGCTGGTGCCATTGGTTTAAAAGGATATGTCTATAGCCAGGAAATAAATTTAAGTGGTGCAGGTACTCTTGAGGCTAAAAATCTTGAATCACGATATGCTGAAATTACCATTTCAGGAATTGGAAACGCCAAAGTAAATGTGAAGAAGGAACTGAGCGCTAATATTTCAGGTTTAGGTAATATTGAGTATTTCGGCAATCCTGAAGAAATACATAAAAATATTTCAGGGATGGGTAAAATTAAAAGAGGAGATCATTTCGAAAATGAAGAAAATATTTGAAACGAGTTCTGAGGATTAGATTAAAGGTAATTCAACAGATATTTTTGTTCCTTTGCCTTCAGTTGATTCCAGGTGTATTTTTCCTTTGACTTTGTCAATGGTCTCTTTAACAATAAATAAACCCAATCCTGCGCCTGTAGAATTACCTGTTGCCCGGAAAAACATATTAAATATATTCTCTTTAAAATCATTAGCGATACCGATTCCATTATCTTCTACTACCAATGTGCATTTTTGTTTAACCTGGACGAATGATATTTTAATATAGCAATGCTCCCGCTTGTAGTAATGATACTTTATTGAATTTGAAATAAGATTGTTAACAATTATCCTTAACCGTGTTTCATCAAATAAAATTTCCAATGAATCATCGATATCAATCTGAAAATCAATGGTTTCTTTTGCATTATTAAGAAAATGTAAGCTTTCTACTACATCCACTATCACCTTTTTAACATTAAAATTGCTTTTCAGTATTTTCTTTTTTGTGTTCTGCGAATACTGAATAAGATTGGTAATGACATCATCCAAGCGGTGCACGCTTATTTCCATATGATCGATATAGCTCATTATATTTTTTAAATCCTGGTCAGTACGAGCAAGGGATATAAGTCCCATCAAGGATTTTAATGGCGCACTAATATCATGTGAGGCGCTATATACAAATCGGTCCAGCTCTTCATTGGATTTTTCTAATTCATGAGTTCTGATTTTTACTCTTTCTTCCAGCGTTTGATTTACATTTTTAAGGTCTTTATTAGCTTTATCTAGTTTTTTCTGTGCCCTTTTAAGTTCTTCATTTTGTGTTTCAATTCTTTTTTGCTGGTCGCCGATATGTTTGATTTTGACCTTAAGATCCTCATTCTGATCGGTAATTTTTACTTGATTTTTTTTGAGGAGGACATTGGCATTTTTTAATTCTTCCGTTTGATCTTCTACTAAAAATTGTAATGCTTCCTTTTGCTTGGTAAGCCGACTGATTCGATATCTGATTGCCCCAAAAATGATATAGAGTAATATAAAACCAAAAAGCACTCTTGCCCAGATGGTCATGTACCAAGGAGGGATTATTAGTATTTTGATAGAAGAAATCTCATCACTCCACACGCCATCCTGGTTTGTAGCTTTTACCTTAAGGACATAATCGCCATGATTTAAATTTGTAAAACTTACACTTTTTTTAATGGAAGCAGGCTGCCAGTTTTCATTAAACCCCTCAAGGAATGTAGAATACTTGATATTTTTGGATTGGCTATAATTAAGGGCAGAAAAATCTATAGTAAAAATATTGTGATGATAGGGTAGTCTAATTTCGTCAGCAACAGAAATATGGGAGGACAAATAATTAGAATTGTTGGTTTGTTCTGAATTATCATCAATTACTGAAAGCCGGGTGAAGATTACTTTTATCGGGTCAGCATTACTTTTAATTTTATCAGGATCGAAAAAATTAAATCCTTCCACACCACCAAAAAACAGGTTTCCTTTATCAGTTTTAACGGTACTTGCATACATAAACTGATTGCTCTGTAAACCATCCTTTTTTTCGAAGTTGATGCATTCTAACCAACTTTTATCAGGTTGTAGGTGTATGGATGCTTTAGTCAAACCCTTATTGGAGGTGGTTATCCAATAATTACCCTTATTATCTTCTTCAATTCCATAAATTACTTCCCCGGGCAATCCGTCACCTTGGCCGAATGAGGTAAAAGTTTCATTATTGTCAAAAATATTCAAACCTCCTTTTGTACCAATTAAAACTCTTCCTTGTGTATCAATGAATAAGCATCGAACATCATTGTTACTGAGTGAAGTGTTATTTGGCGAATGATAATAGTTCGTAATATTGTAGTATGTATCAATTTTATTAAGTCCATTGGGAGTGCCTACCCAAATATTGCCTACTTTATCTTCTTCTATGGCTCTGATTACATTATTACTTAGATGGTTTTTATTATTTGGATTGCTCGTAATGCGGATAAAATCATCTGTTTTTGGTTGGTAAATACAAAGTCCTCCGCCTAATGTCCCTAACCAAATTTTACCATTGCTGTCCTGAAAAATTTTCCAGATACTATTATGGCTGATAGAAGTAGTATCATTTTCATTGTGTCGATATACTTTCAGCAAGTCCCTGTTTTCATCAAAATGATACAGACCAAATCTATAGGTACCTATCCAATAATGCCCTTTATCATCTTGTAATATTGATTTTACAATGTTGAATTCAGGTATGTCAAATTCTTCCCAAACTTTAAATTTTAAACTACCGGGATCGAAAATATTTATTCCACCTCCATCTGTGCCAATCATAAGTAAGCCGTCTTGGTTTTTAGCTACTGTCAATATCTGATTATAGCTTAATGAGGGGGTTAAATAATTCTTTTTCCTAAAGTGTGTGAACTTCTGTGTTTTAGCATAATAATAGTTGATGCCACCTGTAAATGTACCAAGCCATATATTACCTTCATCATCTTTGTAGATTTCATAAACTGCGTTTGTGCTAAGACTATATTTGTCATCTTCACTTCTCCTTTGCTCAACGAATGTGTCTTCTGAAGGTGGAATAATATTCACCCCTCCGCCATCACTCGTTATCCAGAGGTTTTGATGGTCGTCCTTTAAAATTCCTGTGATAATATTATGTCCAAGGTTGTTGTTTTGTGTACAGAAATGTTTGAGCTTGATTAATTGTTGGTTTAATTCGTCAAATTTGATTTTGAATATACCCTCTCCTTCTGTTCCCAGCCAAAATACGGAATCTGATTCTGGATAGATGACCTTCTTTATATATTGATTTATGGTGATGCCACTATTATCAAAATCACTCCATTGCTGAATAGTAAATGTCTCCGGATCAAATAAACTTATACTTCCGGGGGTATTGTTAACAAGCCAGAATCGGTCATCATTTCTCTGAACAATTCTATAAATAGAAGTTGGTAAACCTGGTTTGGTAATAGCTTGTACATGCTTTGTGGGAATAGAAATTTTTTGAATACCACCATTTTCAGTACCTATCCATAGGTCATTATTTTTGATAAGTAAAGCCTGAATAATATTACTTGTAAGTCGATATTGCGCGTTTCTGGCGTATGTGGTAAATCGCTGTGTGATTTTATCTTTTTTTCGATCATAAAAATTTACCCCACCGCCATTTGTACCTATCCATAGGTTTCGATCTCCATCTTCCGCGATGGTAGTGATGTAATTATTTGAAAGGGTAAGCGAATCATCAGGATTAAATCTATAGGTTGTGAATTCATGTCCATCATATTTGTTTAATCCATCAAGCGTACCAAACCAAACAAATCCGTAACTGTCTTTGTAAATCTCCTTACATGAGTTATCAGTTAAACCATCGTCTATTGTCAATTTCAAAAAACGGATATAATTGAGCTTTTCAACTGAGGTATTCTCCTGAGCATGAGTTGGAAAGAATGCAAAAGCCAGAATTAAAAAAAATAAATTAGATCTGAACATAGAGGCAACCCCTAAACTTGTTGTTAATAATATTTAATGTAGGCATTTGTGGAATAAGGTACTGAAATCTAAAAAGAAATATTCTGATTATCCAGAAGGAGCAAGCTGACAATGTATTTGGGACAATAGTTTTTTATTATGCATGCATAATAAATTACAATCCTTTGGTCCAAATTTAATTTTAAGCTAAAAAACCCCCGCATGATTTCATTTTGATATATATCTTAATATATAAAGTAGTTATTATAGAGTAATGAATTGTAAAATTTGTTAAAAAAATAGTATGCATGCATAACAAATTTTTTTATATTTGGTTTATACTAGATAGATATGAAGCGAGAAGAGACAGTGGATTATAATATTAAAGCTTCCTGGCATGCTATTTCAAGGATGTATAATCAGAAAGCAACGCAGTTTGGAATTACTACTTCCATAGCATATGTATTGTTAAACATAAGCTCATCAGAAGGAACACCCGCAACAAAAATAGCTCCTCAGATTGGGCTTGAGTCCAGGAGTCTGACCCGGATGCTGAAAAGTCTGGAAGATAAAGGATTGATATATAGGGAAAAAGATCCGAATGATGGCAGATCAGTAAGGGTTTATTTGACAGACTTAGGATATCAGAAAAAAGGCATAGCTATCGAAACGGTGAAAGCATTTAATAAATATGTGTATGAAAGCATTCCAATTGAAAAATTGAAAATGTTTTTCGAGGTGATCAATGATATCAACCAGTTAATAGAAAATAGTAAAGAATTAAAAGCCATAATTAATAACTAGCATGAATCGAAATATTTCAAAGGTAGCCGTATTAGGTTCGGGGGTGATGGGATCACAAATCGCTTGTCATTTCGCCAATATCGGTGTTGAAGTACTTCTCCTTGATATTGTTCCTAAGGAACTAACAGAACAGGAAAAAGCTGCAGGAATATCTGAAACATCTACAAAGTTTAAGAATCGGATTGTTAAAAGTTCCCTTGATGCAGCAGTCAAAATGAAACCAAGTCCACTTTACGATAAGGCCTTTCAATCAAGAATTAATATTGGGAATTTTGATGATGATCTCGAAAAAATTAAAGATTGCGATTGGGTAATCGAGGTGGTAATCGAAAACCTGACGATCAAACAGCAGTTGTACGATAAGGTAGAGAAAGTGCGCAAACCGGGCACATTGATTACTAGTAATACTTCTGGAATACCTATCCACCTAATGTCTGAAGGTAGATCAGAAGATTTCCAACAACACTTTTGTGGCACACACTTTTTTAATCCCCCACGATATTTAAAGCTTCTTGAAATAATTCCTGGACCTAAAACAGATCAGACTGTGATTGATTTCTTAATGAAATACGGCGACCTGTATTTAGGCAAAAGGACGGTGCTATGTAAAGATACTCCGGCTTTTATTGCCAACAGGGTAGGTATCTATTCCATATTGAAGGTAGTGGAGACGATGGATAAGTTGGATTTGAATATTGATGAGATAGATAAATTAACAGGGCCAGTAATTGGTAGACCTAAATCAGCAACATTCAGAACCTCAGATGTAGTAGGATTAGATACACTAATTAAAGTAGCTAACAACTTATATGAGGGATTGATAGAAGATGAATGTAGGGAAATTTTCAAATTACCGGATGTAGTTCTTCAGTTGGAAAAAAACGGCTGGTTAGGTCAGAAATCGGGTCAGGGATTTTATAAAAAAGTAAAAGATGATAAAGGCAAGTCTAATATTTTGACATTGGACTTAAAGACCCTTGAATATAAACCGAAACAAAAGGTAAAATTTCCAACACTGGAATTGACAAAATCAATTGATAAGGTAAAAGATCGATTTAAAACCTTACTGGGTGGAAAAGATAAAGCTGGAGAATTTTACCGGGAGTCATTCTTTGGAGTATTTCAATATGTTTCCAATAGAATCCCGGAAATTTCCGATGAATTATACAGAATTGATGATGCTATTTGCTCCGGATTTGGTTGGGAAGTAGGTCCGTTTGAAACGTGGGATGCCGTAGGGGTGGAGAATGCTTTGAAGGGAATGGAAGAGAAGGGATACAGGCCTGCTGAGTGGGTATATGATATGCTGGAACGAGGGGCAAATAGCTTTTACAAAGTTGAAAATGGTGTTAAAA
>JBNLGO010000114.1:0-12416 GCA_050306095.1 Cyclobacteriaceae bacterium | reverse complement strand
GAAAAACAGCTTGATGTTAAAATGCCTGCCTGGGCACCAGGATCCTATCTTGTCAGGGACTTCGCCAAAAATGTAGATTTTATTAAGGTTGTCAATGAAAAGGGAGAAGAAATAAAGATTTTCAAAACGGATAAAAATACCTGGCGAATACAGAAAGGTAGCTCTTCAAAAGTAAAGATTTCTTATCACGTATATGCCTTTGAGAACTCCGTTCGCACCAGCTTTGTTGATATAGATCATGCATTTATTAGTGGCACAAGTGTATTTATGTTTGTGGATGGCTACCTAAACCAGCCTGCTGAACTCGAAATTATTCCATACAAGGAATGGAACGTAATAAGCACAGGTCTTCAAAAAATCCAGAAAGATGGATGGTATTATCAAGTTGATAATTATGATCAGTTGGCAGATAGTCCATTAGAAATCGGAAATCAGAAAGAAATTAAATTTGAAGCGGCCGGGATACCACACATAGTGGCTATGTATGGAGATGGAAATTATGATGAAGAAGCAATAATTAGTGATTTTACAAAAATCATAGAAAAATGCACTGAAATTTTCGGTGACAATCCCAATAAAAAGTATGTGTTTATCATTCACAATCAGGAAAAAAGTGGTGGTGGGCTGGAGCATATGAATAGTACCACCATCAAAAAACCTCGATGGAATTATGGTTCTGAGCAGAGCTATGAAAGCTTTTTAACAACTGTAGCTCACGAGTATTTTCATTTATGGTTAGTAAAGAGGGTTCGGCCGGAAGGATTAGGGCCTTTTGATTACGAAAAAGAGGTTTATACAGATCAGCTATGGATCATGGAAGGCTTTACTGCCTACTTCAGTCAGTTGATTCTTTGCCAATTGGGCTATATTGAAAATCACGAATTCATCAATTTTTTTGCCGATCGAATTATAAATATGGAAGCTTCCTCAGGTACAAGAACCCAGTCGATTAGTGAGGCAAGTTTTGATGCCTGGATCAAGGCTTACCAGACAAATGAAAACAGTGGTAATGTTACTATCTCTTATTATGTGAAAGGTTCGGTGATTGCTAACTTAATTGACCTGATGATCATTGATCATTCCAATGGTGAAAAAGACCTCGGAGATGCCATGAAATATTTATATGATAATTATTATCTCAAAAATGGTAAAGCTATTTCAGGCGAGGAATTTAAAGCCGTTTTCGAACAATTTTCCGGTCAAAATCTGGATGAGTTTTATAACAAATATGTTTATGGTACCGAGGAAATAGACTACGATCATTATTTATCCCTTGCAGGTTTGTCGGTAACAAAAAGGTTAAATATTAACACTGAATTAAAACTGGGCGTTCGTACTTCTGATAGTGGTGGAAAGTTGATTGTAAAATCAGTCACAAAAGATGGTCCCGGATGGAAATATGGTCTAAATACAAATGATGAAATTATCGCCATAGACGGTTATAGAGTGAGTTACCGAGGGATTTCCACCATATTGAAAAATAAAATGCCGGAAGATGTTGTTGATGTTTTGATATCTCGGGATGGAGTAATAAAAACCATCCAGGTAAAGTTACATCCTACTTCTAATTACTACTATTACATTAGCAGGATGGAAGGAATGAATAATAAACATCAGAAGGTGTATGTTAAATGGCTGGATGATAAATAGAAGGCAGTACACAAACTATGGATAAATTAGAGGCAAAAAAAGAAATTGATGAGCTTGTTGATAAAATCAACTATTACAATGAGCAATACTATCAACAAGACAAGTCGGAAATAAGTGATTTTGAGTTTGACCAACTGCTTAAAAAGCTGGAAAAACTGGAAAGTGAATTTCCTGAATATAAATATGACTATTCTCCTACACAAAGAGTTGGTGGAACCATCACCAAATCATTCAATACGGTAACGCACAAATTTAGAATGCTCAGCTTGGGTAATACCTATTCAGAAGAAGAGCTAATAGACTTTGACAAACGCGTGGCAAAAGGCCTCAATGGACAACCCTATGAGTATTTTTGTGAGTTGAAATTTGACGGTGTAGCCATCAGCCTTACCTATAAAAATGGGGTATTGGTTCAGGCCGCCACACGCGGAGATGGGACGAAAGGTGATGATATTACGAATAATGCCAGGACAATCAGAAGTATCCCTCTTAAAATAAAGAATGAAAATATTCCGGAGGAGTTTGAAGTGAGGGGAGAGGTGTTTATGCCCAAGGAGGTATTCGAAAATATCAATAAACAAAAAGAAGAATCCGGAGAGGAAAAATTGGCCAATCCAAGAAATACCGCCTCAGGCACCTTGAAGATGCAGGATTCTTCCATCGTAGCATCCCGAAAATTGGATTGTTTTATATACGCCTATCTGGCAGATCAAAACACCTTTGAATCGCATGGTGAAGCTATTTCTTTTTTAGAAAAAAGTGGTTTCAATGTGTCGCAGACTTACAGAAAATGTACCACTATTAGTGAGGTGTTTCAATACATTAAAGATTGGGAAGTAGAACGTTTTAAGTTGCCATTAGAGACGGATGGTATTGTCATTAAGGTGAATAGCTATACTCAACAGGAGGTATTGGGATATACTTCAAAAAATCCGAGATGGGCTATTGCGTACAAATACAAAGCAGAAAGTGCCATTACGCGGCTTAATGATGTTACCTACCAAGTGGGAAGAACCGGGGCAATCACTCCTGTGGCGGAGCTTGAGCCGGTTTTACTATCAGGCACCACAGTTAAACGGGCTTCCCTGCACAATGCCAATGAAATCGAGCGATTGGATTTGCGAATAGGAGATTATGTATTTGTAGAAAAGGGAGGGGAGATTATCCCAAAAGTCACCGGTGTGGAAATGTCTAAACGTGACTTGGAAAAATCTAAAATTGAATATCTGAAACAATGTCCGGAATGTAGAACGGAGCTTATTCGTAAAGAAGGAGAGGCGGTACATTATTGCCCAAATACATTGGGATGCCCACCACAGATTAAAGGCAGGATACAGCATTTCATCCACCGCAATGCTATGGATATTAATTCCTTAGGCGAACGAACCATTAATATGTTGTATGAAAAAGGTTTTGTGCACTCACCTGCTGATCTTTATAAGCTTAATTATGAGCAGGTTATCCAGTTGGAAGGATTCAAAGAGCTTTCTACTAAAAATTTGCTAGACGGGATAGAAGCATCGAAGGAAAACGCATTTGAAAATGTGTTGTTCGGATTAGGAATCAGGTATGTGGGAAAAACAGTGGCTGAAAAATTAGCGGAATACTTTAAAAATATTGATGAGCTAAGTAAGGCTAGTTTTGAAGAATTAGTAGAAGTACCGGAGATCGGTGATAGAATTGCGGAAAGCGTGGTACAATATTTTCAAAACGAACTAAATCAGCACGAAATTAGACGATTAAAAGACGCTGGATTACGTTTTGAGGTAGAAGAAAGACAAGATGTTGCAAAAAGTGATGTATTAGTTGGCAAAACTTTTGTAATTTCGGGCGTATTTAGCAAATTAAGTAGGGAACAGCTAAAAGAACTTATAAAAAGTAACGGTGGCAAAGTGTTGTCTTCTGTATCGGGAAAGTTAGATTATCTAGTTGCTGGTGAAAATATGGGGCCTGCTAAGCTTGAAAAAGCGAATAAGCTAAATATCACCATCATTTCGGAAGATGATTTTTTGCAAATGATACAATAGTTATGAATTGTATTTTTACCTATAGAACGTATTTTTTTAGCAATGGCAATTTCTTTAGCAAAGTTGTTTCAACTTTAATTTTGAAAAATTCGTTGCCATAAAGACTTCATCTAAATGAAAACACTAAGCCTGCCATATGTCACCAATAGAGTACTCAAAGAGTCTGATAAAAAAGAAGGAAGCCTTCAATATGCAGCCTGCACTTCTATTTTAATCATATTTACTGCTGATGGCGATAATTCTAAATTTAGTAAAATCCGAAAGCTGCAAGAAAAATTCCAGGTAGATGGTAAACAGGTTAGCTTTTTATATGTTCTGCTTAAAGACGAAGACCGGCCAAATGGGGCACTGGATGACCATATGATAGCCATCGACAAAAAGAATATTGGGATGTTTGGAGATATCAAAGATAATAGTGCAATGCACATTGTTAAAGAGCACTATGACTTTGTTATTAGCGCTGATCTTCTCCCAAATATTTATTCAGATTTCATAATAGCAAAAAGTAAGTCCAATTGTAAAATAGGACGTTTTTTTGATAGTCACGACAAATTTTATGACCTGATGATTCAAACGAATAAGGAAAATGATTTGGAGTTTTATTTAAATCAGGTCTATCATTATATTAAACAGCTTTAATTTTTTATGTACGAATCTTTAAAAGGAACAGGTGTAGCATTAGTTACTCCTTTCAATGGCAATCTCGAGATTGACTACCCTTCATTTCAAAAACTGCTTGATTTCAATGCAGATAATGGTGTTAATTATTTTGTAGTAAATGGTACCACTGGCGAATCTGCCACAACTAATAAGCAGGAAAAGCACGATTTATTAAATTTTATTTTAAAGAATAATAAACATAACCTTCCAGTAGTATATGGCACTGGTGGGTACGACACACTTGATATCGTGGAGCATGTAAAGGAAATGGACTGGACAGGTGTGGAGGCGCTGTTAAGCGTAAGTCCTTACTATAACCGGCCATCACAAGCTGGAATTATCAAGCATTACGAAGCTATAGCTGATGCTTGCCCTAAACCGGTTATACTGTATAATGTTCCTAAAAGGACGGGGGCGAATATTTCCGCCTCATCTACTATTGAACTTTCCAGTCACCCAAATATTATAGGTATTAAGGAAGCAACAAGTGATTTTGGCCAAATCATTGATATTTTGGCGAAAAAACCGGATGATTTTATGTTGATTTCCGGGGACGATATGAATACCGTTCCTATGATTTCATTAGGAGCATCAGGTGTAATTTCTGTGTTGGCAAATGCTTATCCAAAAAAGATGTCAGATATGGTTCAATTTGCCTTAAATGGTGATTTTAGGCAGGCTTCAAGTTTATTGTTTGAATTAGGTAAAATGAACCCGTATATGTATTCTGAGGGAAGTCCCGTAGGAATTAAGCAATTGTTGTATGAAATGGGAATGATGGAGAATCACGTGCGATTACCACATGTGACAGCAAGTGATAAATTGAAAAAGAAGATTAAAGATTTGTTATAAGTTGATTTCAAAAAAGAACAGGCATAAAAAAAGGGCTCCATTTGGAGCCCTTTTGTTTTGTGCTTTAAAAATTAGCCCTTATTCTTGATATCTTGTACTTCTACCCTAATGTCCTGTGCTAAGTTTTTAAGGTCCTGCATACCTTTTCTTACTCGGGTACCAGCAGCTTGGTTACTTTTGTCATAAAACTTTTGGAAGTCACCTTCCAATGACATAACTAAATCTCTAAGTTCATCGAATCTTTTCATTTTTATTCTATTAGGTTACGTATATATAGCGTTAAATTTTAGTCAGCAATATAGCCAAAATGTTTAAAAATCAATAAATAGAACGTTTTTTTTAAACATTATTATGCAATTTCTTCAACGGCCCTTTTATAATGACCACTTCGAAGTTTGTCCGAAATTGCAATAAAAGCATTGAGTGTTTCATCCACGTCTTCTTCTGAATGCGCGGCAGTCGGAATGATGCGAAGCATGATGACACCTTTAGGTACAACGGGATAAATCACTATCGAACAGAAGATTCCGTAGTTTTCCCTCAAGTCATGCACTAAGGCGCCAGCTTCAGGAGGAGTACCATTTAAAAACACTGGAGTTACCGGAGACTGGGTGTTCCCAATATTAAATCCATTGTCTTTCAGTCCTTTCTGTAATTTATTGACAATTTTCCAAAGGTTGTCCTTTAGTTCAGGCTGAGTGCGAAGTAACTCTAATCGTTTCATTCCTCCAATTACCAGTGGCATTGGAAGTGATTTTGCAAATATCTGTGAACGTACGTTGTATCGTAAATACTGGATAATATCTTTATTACCTGCGATAAATGCACCGATACTGGCCAGGGCTTTAGCAAATGTGCTAAAATAAAGATCTACCTGGTCTTGTACACCAAACTCTTCACCTACACCAGCGCCTGTTTTTCCCAAAGTTCCAAAACCATGGGCATCATCTATCAATAACCTGAAATTGAATTTCTTTTTAAGGGCAACGATATCTTTCAGGTTTCCTAAGTCCCCTGACATACCAAATACACCTTCTGTAATTACAAGGATACCTCCACCAGTTTCTTTGGTTAATTTAGTAGCTCGCTGTAATTGTTTTTCAAGGTTTTCAATGTCATTATGTGGGAAAACGAACCTTTTACCCATATGCATTCTTAAACCATCAATAATACAAGCATGAGCCTCAGAATCATATACTATTACGTCCTTTCGGTCAATGATCGAATCAATGATGGACATAATACCCTGATAGCCATAGTTTAACAGCATGGCTGATTCTTTACCAACAAATTCTGCCAGTTGATTTTCAAATTTCTCGTGATAAGTGGTGTTGCCTGACATGATGCGGGCTCCCATAGGATAGGCAAGTCCCCATTCTTGAGATGCTTCTGCGTCTGCCTTTCTCACTTCAGGGTGATTAGCTAACCCTAAATAATTGTTAAGACTCCATGTCAATACTTCCTTTCCTTGAAATTTCATTCTTGGAGCAATCTCCCCTTCAAGCTTAGGGAACATGAAATAACCTTCCTGCTTGAAATTAGCATATGTTCCTAAGGGAGTTCTTTCTGTAACCAGTTTCTCAAAAATGTCCACTTTTCTTCCTTTTTTATTTGATGTTTCAATCTGAAAGCGCGAAGTTAATATGAATTTTATATCTGGAAAAAACTAAACACAATTAATATTAACTAAACACTACATTTCATTTTATCAATGAATGGTGCAAAAATAGGTTATTCTGGAATATTATTGCAGAAATTGAGGGTTTTATACAGAAATTAGCCGATTACTACCAGTAAAAAGGCTACGGATTTGACATTTATTATACATTATTCACATAATAGAGGATGGCTGAACTTCAGAAAATTAAGCGATTATTGATTGCAAACAGAGGGGAAATAGCAGAAAGGGTAATATGTACAGCCAGTAAAATGGGAATTACTACCGTCGCAGTATTTAGTGATGCTGACCGTGGAATGCCCTATGTGCGACATGCAGATGAAGCAGTAAATATTGGCCCTCCGGAATCTTCCCAATCATATCTAAACATGGATAAGATCATTGAAGTAGCCGTTGAAACAGCATGTGATGCCATCCATCCGGGGTATGGTTTTTTGTCTGAAAACCATTTGTTTGCCAAGAAGGTAGAGGAAGCAGGGATTATTTTTATTGGGCCTAAGCCGGATACGATTAAAAAAATGGGCGATAAGTTGGCTTCAAAGCAAGCTGTTAGCACTTATGACATTCCATTGGTTCCGGGTACTTCATCTCCAGTTAGAGATATTGATGAGGCAGAACAAATAATCAATGAAATAGGTCTTCCGGTATTAATCAAAGCCAGTGCAGGTGGCGGTGGAAAAGGAATGCGCGTGGTAAATAATTTAACAGATTTGAAAAATGACTTTCAATCAGCGGTAAATGAAGCCCAGGCAGCATTTGGTGATCCTTCAGTATTTATTGAAAAATTCATCCAAAATCCACGTCATATAGAGGTGCAAATTCTGGCCGATCAGCATGGTCAAATATTACATTTAAATGAAAGGGAATGCTCCATTCAGCGTCGTCATCAAAAAGTAGTAGAAGAATCCCCATCTGTTATTGTCAATCAGGATTTAAGGGAGGAGCTGGGAAATGCGGCAATAAATGTTGCCAGAGCTTGTGATTATATTGGAGCTGGGACAGTCGAATTTATTATGGATGAAAGTAAAAAATTTTACTTCCTGGAGATGAATACAAGGTTACAGGTAGAGCATCCGGTAACAGAACTAACGACTGGAATTGACCTGGTAGAGCAGCAAATAAAAGTGGCAGAAGGAAGTGAATTAAATTTAAATCAAGAGGCATTGTTACCTAGGGGGCATGCTATTGAATTAAGAGTGTATGCGGAGGATCCTGAGGATAATTTTATTCCTTCAATCGGTAAATTGGTTTCGTATTCAGAACCAAAAGGTCAGGGTATCCGCGTTGATGGAGGTTATGAAGAAGGAATAAAAATCCCAATTTACTATGATCCGTTGATTTCAAAACTAATAGTATATGGGCCGGATCGTGAAACCGCAATACAAAATATGCTGGAAGCAATAGATGATTATATAATTGAAGGGGTGCAAACTACGCTCTCTTTTGGTAGATTTGTAATGCAGCACGATAATTTTAAAAAGGGGGATTTTGATACTAATTTCGTAGCCAAATATTATACTACCTCTTTAATGCAAATTAATAGTGAACTGGAAGTGGTTGCTGCTATAATGACGGATTATTATATGGAAAATAAGGAAAAGAATACAGTCCCAATAATTAAGTCGGAAACGAATTGGAGAAGTAGATTGTAATTTTATGAGGTTTTATAGGGGGGTAATTGTCGTCATTTTTTTATTCATTTCTAAGAGTGGAATGCTATCTGCTCAGCCAAGACCACTATATCCTATTCTACATGATTATGCAAAGAGTCTTTATCGGGATTATAAAACCATTCCTGAAGAGCGAAGGTTTCGGCTGGAAGCAATAGCTGATTTTATTCTCCAGAGCAAAAATTACAATAGGATAGCTGAAATAATTTATGTAGGTACCAATCAATCAACCCGTAGCCAGATGGCACAAATCTGGTCCTATGCTGCCGCCCATTATTATGGTGTTGATAATGTTAAATTTTATTCAGGTGGATTAAAGCCTGATGTAATTACTGAAAACACGGTTACTGCTTTGGAGCGGGCAGGTTTTATTATTTACAATGTAAAGCAGGGAGATCGAAATTTTTACCAGGTAAAATATAGTTTCAATCTAAAGCCAATTATTATTTATCCTAAAGAAATTGATGAAAGGAATAATCCTCCGGCAGAATTTATGGCGGTGGTAGTTTGCTCTAATGTAGCTCAAAATTTACCAGTAATTAAAGGTACTTTCAATCGATTGGAATTAACTTATTACGATCCAAGTGGCTATGACGGATTGGATGAAGAGAAGGAAGAATATGATAAAGTATGCCGAGAAATAGCCTTGGAAATATTCTATTTATTCAGCCTGCTTAAACATGCTTGATGCTTACCCTGCTACTTTGGTTGCGGAATTATTTTTTGGTTCCAGATAAGGTTTCCACTCATTATAGTCATATCCGGAAAACTCCCTGAGAAACATCACATAAGAAGGTTTGAAAGGTTGGTAAGGCAGTATCATATCTGTTTCCTCCGGCAAGTAGTCTCCTTTTTTAGAGTTACAAGGCTTACATGCAGTAGCAAGATTGTTCCAGGTGGTTTTTCCTCCGCGGGCTTTGGGGAGCACGTGATCAAGGGTGAGGTCTTTTTTTGATCCGCAATACAAGCATTTATACCCATCTCTTTTGAAAATATTATCACGAGAAAGCATGACACCCCTGTAAGGAATATTTATATACCGCTTGAGTTTGATGACGGAGGGCATTGGGTAGGTAGTAGAAATGGTGTGTAGCATCATTTCCTGGTTTTTAGAAACCATGTCAGCTTTATTCAAAAACACAAGAAGAAATGCTCTCTGTACAGTACAGATCGTAATGGGCGAAAAGTCCATATTTAGTACGAGCACCTTAGGTTTCATTCTATTAGTATTCTTCTCACTCCTGCCAGTTTGTGAGTGTATTCATTCAATTCTTCATTAAAGATACCCTTTTCATCCAAATTATCAATTCTTACTTTGCCAGATGCATGAATGATTTTTTGTTCTTCCAGCAGTATTCCCACGTGAATAATCTTCTCCTGATCATTTGAAAAGAAAGCAATATCGCCAGGAATAGCATCTTTAAATTTGACCTTTTTTCCTTGCATATATTGCTGATGACTATCTCTTTTCAATGTATAACCCACAATCTTATAAACTTGTTGGGTAAATCCTGAACAATCAATACCAAAGGGTGTTTTTCCTCCCCATAGATAGGGAGCATTTATATATTTAAGTGCAATTTTTTTGAGTGTTTCAAACCCGGCTTTTTTACCCATGTTTTTTGACTCGCCATTAAATGCAAATTGCTCCTGCATTTCAAAGAGTTCAGCACTGGTGATGGGTAGCACACTACCAATGACAATGTTTAATAATTTCTTTTTGTACAGAATGGAGGAAACCGTATCAATGCTAATCTTATATTCCAGAGATTGAATTTGATGATAATATCCTTCATCAATCTCTTTTCCTTGTTTTCGGTCAATCCAACCCTGGTAGTTATCAAAGTCATTTTCGATTTTCCACCATTTTTTGTCTTCGGATATTTCAAGAATTTTAAAAGACTCACCAAAAAGCAGCTGACTGATCATCTCAGACACATCCGTAGGTTTAATACGTATCGGGACAATAGACAACCTGCAAATACCAAAAGATGGATATTTCATATCAGTATTTTATTTTGGATAACTCCCGCTGCATATCTTTTTTCTTAATATCCTCACGTTTATCATGAAGCTTTTTACCTTTTGCCAGGGCTACTTCTATCTTGGCAAGTCCCCGGTCATTGATGAAAAGACGAGTAGGAATAATGGTAACGCTGACTTCCTTTGATTTATCTCCGAGCTTTTCCAGTTCTTTTTTCTTTAACAATAATTTCCGTTCCCGTTTAGGATCGTGGTTGAAATGTTTGGCCTGGCTATATGGAGTAATGTTCATCTCTTTTACGAAGAGCTCTCCACGATTAAAATAACAGTAGGCATGTTGAAGGCTGGCCCTACCTTCCCGAATGGATTTTATTTCTGTGCCAGTTAATGCAATTCCAGCCACATACTTATCAAGGAAGTGGTATTCAAAACTTGCCTTTTTGTTTTTAATATTTATGATTTTTGAAAAATTCTTCTTTTCCTGCGTCATCTGTTCTATTCAAATAAAATGTAAATTAATGAAATACACTCGATGTCTCCTCAACGAAATGGAGATTTATTAGTTAGTCAACTTTCATTATTAATATGAAATTAATTGTTGGTTTCAACACATTTTAAGGAACATTTCTTCAAGCGCATTTCTTATTTAAAGCCAATTGACCTAAACTTGCACTTCTATTTTTTCGTGGCACTAAGAGTCAAATTTAAAATCGATGGATGTAGTCATCATAAAGTATAATGCAGGCAATGTGGTTTCGGTTACTAACACTCTAAACCGCTTAGGTGTAGAGCCAATTCATACGGATGATCCTGAAATAATTAAGAAAGCTGATAAAGTTATTTTTCCCGGAGTAGGAGAGGCAAGTACAGCTATGAATTACCTTCGTAAACAAAAACTTGATCATCTATTAACAGACCTGCATCAACCTTTTTTGGGCATTTGCCTGGGGCTACAATTAATGTGTGAATACTCAGAAGAAAATGATACTCAATGTCTTGGAATATTTGATTTGCAAGTAAAACGATTTGAGAATTCATTGAAGGTGCCTCAGATAGGGTGGAATTTACTCAAGGATTTGAAGTCACCAATATTGGAAAATCTTCCTGAACATCCATACATCTATTTTGTGCATAGCTATTATGCTGAGTTGGGCGATCAAACTATTGGAACATCCGATTATGTCGTACCGTTTAGCGCAGCTCTTCAAAAAGATAATTATTATGCCATTCAAGGGCACCCGGAGAAAAGCGGAAAAACGGGTCAGAAAATCATTGAAAACTTTTTAAACCTATAAGATGGAAATAATTCCTGCCATAGATATCATCGGAGGTAAATGTGTACGGCTTACCAAAGGAGATTATGCACAAATGAAAGTGTATAATGAGGATCCATTGGAAGTGGCGAAAATGTTTGAAGATCATGGATTTAAGAGATTACATTTGGTAGATCTCGATGGTGCGAAAGCAAAGAAGGTGATCAATTACAATGTGTTGGAAAAAGTTGCTGGAAAGACGGAGCTATTTGTGGATTTTGGAGGTGGAGTGCAGTCAGATGAAGATATTCGCATCGCCTTTGAGTGCGGTGCTCAACAAATTACGGGAGGCAGTATAGCCGTAAAAAATCAGGATCTCTTTGAAAAATGGATTAAAGATTACGGTACGGAGAAGATCATTCTTGGTGCGGATGTAAAGGATAAAATTATAGCGGTGAGTGGATGGCAGGAAAAGAGCGATTTGCATCTTTTTGACTTTTTGGAACAGTACATCGAAAAAGAAATTAAATATGTGATCTCAACTGATGTAAGCAAAGACGGCATGCTAAAAGGTCCTGCTTTTGATCTATATAAAGAGATTGGTGAACGTTATGATCAACTGAAAGTAATTGCAAGCGGTGGT
>JBNLGO010000113.1:0-12423 GCA_050306095.1 Cyclobacteriaceae bacterium | reverse complement strand
CAAAGCCCAAATAAATTGGCTAATAAATAATATTCCTTCGGCTATTTTTTCAAAAAATTAGATTCTTTAGATAATTCCAAACAAGGTACAGTTAGTGCATTAATTTATACTTCATAAATGATTTGATACCATTTTAAACATCAAACCTACTGCCCCACAATAATAAAAGGTGCCCAATAGAATGGTTTAGAGTAAACAGGGTGGGAGATTAGTTTTTTCTTGGCTTGTTTTAGTGCTTCACTATAATTGTCATTTTCAATGTTTTCATAAAAATCAATCATCAACTGGGCAGTGGATTGGTCAGACACGCTCCAAAGTGATACAAGAATATTACTGGCTCCTGCATATGCAAAAGCTCGTGATAGCCCAATAATACCTTCTCCTTCAGATATTTTGCCAAGACCTGTTTCACATGCGGAAAGCGTTACAAGATTTGCTGAGAGGTCCAGATTATATATTTCTCCCGAAAATAAATTGCCATCTTCACCATCTGCTTCTTGTTCAAATAAAGAAAGTCGTGATAATTCAGGACTTGCTTCATTCACCAGACCATGTGTGGCAAAATGGATGTATCGATAGTCATGAAGATTTTTTGTTTTGATAATCGACTCCAATGCCTGATCTTCTAATAGTATTTCTGTACTAATGTCTTTTTTATTAAATACATTTTTGAGATTGGCTATTTCTTCACTTGTTCCTGGAAGGTTGGGCAGACTATTAAAGGTAACAGGAGCGCATAAAAATGCAGTATTTCCTTGATTGCTACTTTGTTTGCCATTCACTTGCTGGAAGTATAAAGTAGAAGCATATTGGTAATTTATGGCATACTGAAGACCCAGGTAGGGTAGTTCTGCATAGTTTTCGGATTTAGATTTCACTTTATCTGTCAGAAGTGCCCCAAAGGGTATGGTGCCTAATTTTCCAGCAGGTATAAACAGAAGTTTTCCAACATTTTTAGGTATGTCATTAGGAAAGAGTGTTTTATACAATTCTTGCCCGGAAAGGATGTACAGATCATATACCTGGTAATTGATTCCGTTTAAAAGTCCCACAAGCAAATGTGAAAAATTATCAGGGAGTGTACGGCTGGTTACGGTAAAGTCATCATCTGTAATTTCAAAAACAATAATTCGATTCGCATTTTTAGCCAGAAAGTAACTGAAAATACATGATTTTTCATCCAACGTTTTTTGAAGTTGTGATACAGTAGGGATTTTCACATTGTATTTCAGGTCATAATATTTTGGATATTTGTTTTCAAGTTCTTTGATAAATTCATCATAAGATTGTTTGGCATTAAACAAGGCTTCCTGTAATGTTTTTAGCTGCTCTTCTGTAGGTTTCTTTGCCAATTCCTGCTCATAATAGGCAATGGTCGCTTTGAGATTATTTTCCTTGGTAATTTCCACATCAGGTATTCCTGCAAATGATTTTGCGGAAGCATCTGCAATGGCCTCTAGCAAAACAGCCGATTTACTTTTTTCGGCGAAGTAAAATGCCTGCTCGTAATATGGATCCTTTTTAATGGATTCATGTGCCATGTAGTTACATAGCAAGACGCCCGTTTCATAAACTTTCGAAGCAGAAATTCCCAGGGCAATTTTATCAGATTCATTGGTGCGAAGTCGTCGGGTTTTATCAATCAGGCTATCACATACATACAATGTTTCCAGGCTGCTTTTTAATTCACCAAATTTTAAGGTCTTATACATGCTTTTATCCATAAAAGCCTGAGCCTTGGCATAGAGGGTACTTAGCAAGGTGAAGGTGTTGAAAAACTCACCGGAGGTAGGATTGATTTCCGGATTTGTTTCATTGAAGTTGATGGAATTGGCGATAATGGCTTTTTGATAGTAGTCTAGCGCCACATCAAATTCCTCTTTGCCATGATTTATGCTGCCCAAAGTACTATAAATGCCAGCTATTTCAGGGTGACGTTCACCATAATGACGAATATAAATGGCTAGTGCTTTATTAAAATACTGAATTGCTTCTTCTACGTTTCCCATTGATAAACTAGTATTACCAAGATTGGTAAATACAAAACCTTCATTGGGATGGCCTTCTGGATATAGTTTTTTCCAGATAGCCATTGCTTCATTAAAATTGTTGATAGCATCACCATAAAATTCCAACTGACGATAGATCACGCCAATGTTGATATTTATCTGGGCAATTTTTTCATCATTACTACCTTCTAATTCTTTGTATATGCCCAATGATTTTTCATAATAATCTAAGGCTGTGTTGGGTTTGCTATTGCTAAAAATAAGGCCCAGATCATTTAAGGATGCTGCCGTTTTTTCATGACGGTCGCCATATAAGTTTTCACGGGTATGAAGCGCTCGCAGGAGAAATTCCTTTGCCTGGTTATTGTTGCCAGTATTCCAATAGACGAGTCCCAGGTTGTTTAGACTGGTAGCTTGTGTTTCTGTATTGGATTCAGAATTATTTAGTGCTTTCGTAAAATATTTTTCGGCTTGCTGATTGTCACCCCGTTTTAAATAAGTTTCGCCAATTAAATTGTTGCAATCCGGATTATTGGTCGCGCCAATTTCTGGTAGAAGTTCTGATGCAGCGATAATGTTTCCTTCAACTAACCGGCTTTTGAGCTCACCACAATTGTTTTGAGCAATTAAAAAATTGGAAAAAAATAAAAGAAAAAAAGCACCTTGTATTCTCATATTAGAACCGTGCTACATAGGCCAGTGTTAGTACATTATCTCTTGTAAGACCATCGGGGTTTACTTCTCGATCAACGATTTTGTAGCCATACATAAATTTTACACTATTCATTGTGTTAAAATGGTATGCAGCATTAAATAATGCAGATAAAGCTAAACCGGTAGTTTTTTGTAGTTTTATGTATTGATCAAAATTTTGGGAGGTGGGGTCTGTGTCAATAATTCTATCTTTTGAAATTCTGAATATAGGTAACAAACCTAATCGTATATCCACTTTAGAAAAATGGAATGCTCGTTCTGCCCTAAACATGATATCCGTACCTCTCTTCAATTTATTAGCTAAGCTATAACTTTGAATATAGTTTTGATCCGGATAGTTAGCCCAGTCACTATAGCTAAAATCATTGCTGTTAGCCGTTAGCGCCATTTGCAAACCGGTAGCAAACATCCATTTTTGACTAATATACGCAGCACCGGCTACAAAGTCATAGCTCCCTAAACTGGTTTGGTAATACATGGGTAGGGTATGCTGTAGATTGTCCGTAGTGAATTCGGTGTTGTCAGTTTGCAAATCTGATTTGTTGGTTGGTATTTTTCCTCCTGCGGTAATATTAATATGATAGGTGTCCGTAGTTTTAACATTTCGGGTAAAACTAAAAGAGATGTCTCCCAGATTGGATGTTTTGCCCATGCTTCCTTTTACCCACAAATAAGGTAATTTAATTTGCATAGAAGTCAGATCATTAATACCAAAGTTAAAATCAACCGTAGCAGCCTTTATGGTTGGGGTGAGATTAGTGGCACCTTGATAATAACTCACCTCTATTGACCGTAATTTGAAATTGATTTTTTTAGTATATATCTGGCTGGGCCGCATGGCACCCATTGTACAAAATCCAGCATCACTACAGCCTTGTGAATATCCACAATAGGAAATTAATACAGATAGGAATAGTAGTAAATATCTTTTCATAGTTAGTAGGTGGTTAATTATAGAAATTCAAATTGTACAATATTTCCTGTTAAGAAAGGAACCTTTACATCAGTTTGGCCTCTTTCTTATTTAAACTTCAATTGTACAATTTATTAATTCTGATGAAAATAATGGTGCATTACATATTTAAATTTTATATTGATTCACTGATTTTTTTAGTTAAAAAGGTCTTTTAATTTCAAGAAATTGACATACAAAATTTTTCATTATGCTGGGACTCGTTTTAATTTATTTTGTGGGTAAGGCCTTTTATGATTTGGCAATTAAATTTGATAAGAGCAAATGGTTATTTGCCATATTGGGAGTAGTATCTTACTATGCAGGGTTGTGGACCTCCGCCTTAATCATTGGGGTGTTTATAGGTTATTATTCACCAGAACTTCTTGATTCACCTTATGACTTATTATTAGGGATAGCAGCCATACCATTTGGAGTGCTAACCTGTTATATCTTTTATCAAATCTTGAAAAAAAGTTGGACGACACAGCCAAATAAAGTCACTAATCTGAATGAAATGGTAAATGATTTTGGACGCAAGAATGAAGACGGGAATTTTGAGAATTAGCATATTGTTTTGGTAATGCATCTTCACTTTTTTCTATGAAATTGACATCTCAACGATTAATACTTTCAGAAGTTTCCTGGGAAGATTTAGAGAACATTCATCAACTTCATTCCTTTCCAGAAGTGGACGAATTCAATACATTGGGAATACCTGCCAATATTGGAGAGACTGAAATTTTCATGCAAAACATCATTGATCTGCAAAAAATTAAACCACAAAAAAGCTATACCTGGACAGTTAAACTGCAGGAAAATAATGAGTTTGTAGGATTGGCAGGCTTTACACTTTCTCTGGATAAATTTAAACGGGGAGAAATATATTATAAAATATTGCCAATTCATTGGGGCTTAGGATATGCCACCGAAGTGGCAAAACTGCTTATCAAAACTGGCTTTGATAGTTTTAATCTCCATCGTATAGAAGCAGGAGTGGCAATTCGCAATGCAGCATCCATAAAAGTTTTAGAAAAAGCAGGTATGAACCGAGAGGGGCAACACAAGAAGATATTACCCATCAGAGGTGAATGGGTTGATAATTATCACTACGCGATTGTGGAGAATGATATAAAGGTATTTTGATTTTTTCCCTTTCTTTACATCATGAAGCAATTTTCATTTGTCGATCCGCAGTTACGTGAAGAGGTGAATAATCAAGGAGTTTTAAAGCAATTTAAAGCGAATGATGTCATCATCCAGCCTGGGGAAACCATTAAAAATATCCCGATTTTATTGAAAGGTACACTTCGTATCGTGTTGCAAAATGAAAAAGGGGACGAATTTTTTTTGTACCATATTTTTCCATCTGAAAGCTGTGCCATGTCGCTTACCTGCTGCCAGGCGATGAAAAAAAGCGAGATTAAAGCGGTAGTTGAGGATGATGCGGAAATCTTGATGATCCCAGTGCGGTTTGTGGATGAATGGATGCATTATCCGGAATGGAAAAAATTCATTAGTGACATCCAGGCTCAGCGTTTTAGTGAATTGCTGGAAACCATCGAATTGATTGCTTTTTCTAAACTCGATGAGCAGCTATGGAATTATCTTATGAAACGGGTTCAGGCTACCGGCAGCAACACACTGAAAATTACCCATCAGCAAATAGCCAATGAACTGCATTCCCCCCGTGAAGTAATTACCCGACTTTTAAATCAATTGCAAAAACAAAAAAAAATTACCCTTTCCCGTAATTCAGTAGAGGTTCACTGGTCTTTGTAACTTTTATCACGAACCGACTCGTCCTACTTTTCGTCTTTTGCATTGTCGTTGATAGATAAACAAAATTTAACGCGTCGAAAAGAGAAATTAATTAAAAAAGATAAAGATGAGTCAAACAGTAGTAGATGTAAGAACACCAGAAGAATTTATGGGGGGAAATGTAGCAGGAAGTATCAATATACCTTTGCACCAGATCATGAATCGATTGGATGAGATAAAAGCGTTGCAGCAACCGGTTATTTTGTGTTGTGCAAGTGGCGGAAGAAGTGAACAGGCCACCATGATGCTACAGTCAAAAGGTATTGACTGTACCAATGGCGGAAGCTGGCTGGAAGTAAATGCAATGGTTTAACAATCACGATTTGAATAAAAAACATGGGAATATTAAGTAAATTATTTGGGCCTAAGGTGGATTATAGTGAATTGATCGCTAATGGTGCTGTTATCGTTGATGTGCGTTCTAAGGGTGAATACAGTGGTGGTCACATCAAAGGATCTATCAATATTCCATTGCAGAGCCTGGAGTCCAATCTTAGCCGGTTGAAAAAAGAAAAACCAATAATCACCTGCTGCGCTAGCGGAATGAGAAGCGCATCGGCAAAAGGAATTTTAAAATCCAAAGGATTCACTGAAGTATATAATGGTGGTGGATGGATGAGTCTCAAAGGCAAAATATAAATGGATACATTTATAAAGCGGTTTACCACCAATTGGCATGCAGCACGATGGCTACGGAGTATTTTTTCCATCGTGCTCTTTTACACTTATTTTACCAATGGAGATAATTTTGCTCTGATTGGCGGATTTATTTTTGGCTACCAGGCAATTTTTAATGTGGGTTGCTGTGGAGCAGCAGGATGTGCTACGAATAATTCTACCGGTGAGCGGAAGATAGAAGTAGAAAAGATCAAGAGGTCAAAATACACTGATTGAAAATAGCTTGATCCAACCAAGTACAGAAAGAGTTAAAACTACTATGTAATTCAATTACATAGTAGTTTGTTTGTTCTATTGGGCAGCTGCCGATGTTACCATCAAAGAAAAAAGAACCCAGGCTCCCCAACCTAAAGCTTCTGCTCCTATAAGTTTACCTTTTGCTTTTTTACGATAACAGCTTATATATTCTGGGTCGCTAAATAATTCCCGGTTTTGAGACATATTATAGGTTCTTTTGCCTTTATCTGGAGTTGGGTTGGCCAGGGCAGTACCTATTATTGCAAAAGGGCCAAATAATACTCCTAACACAAAGTGGCCACCTTTTTTACCATGATAATTATCCGCATCAAGTTTACCGGAAAAGCATTTATCAGGATCACCTTCTGATATTTTCAAATATTGTGTGTAAACTTTGTCGCCAACATTTTCAAATTGGATAGAATGAATTTCAGATGCTGGAATGACATACTTATTTTTGCCCGACTTAAAAACGACATCACATTTTTTAATTTTTGTTACTTTTCCATCAAATACCAAATCGTTATTAAGTGTAAGAATGTCTCCTGCGTGCGCTGAAATTACAAATAGAAGGATGGTAAGGGAAAGGGTAATTTTTTTCATTGTGAATTGTGTTTAGTTAAAAAATATTTTGGATTTCATACGTTTCGAAATCCAAAAAAAATGACAACGCATTTTAAAAAATTTATCCTATTTGTGCCAATAAAATGTGGTTATTAAATTCTTGGGTTTGCTATTATAATCTAAGCTTATTTTTATTAGAAGCTAATATTAGAAATTCAAATAAACTTAAAACATTCCTATATCCCCACTTCATTAAATTCCAACCACGATTTTGCCATGCCTATATACCGCTTAACATAATTCTTAGAGAAAAACAGGTTAGTCCAGTCATCATATCGCTGAGCTTGCACACCCATGTAGAATATCCAAACAGCTAAACCTGCCAATGGTATCAGCTTTTTTTCTTTATCAGTAATCGGTAGGATGGATTGATATCCTTGCATGAATTTTTCCTTCTTTTGATGGAATAATGCTTTATCCGGTTCTGTGTGGAAAAGCTGCATGATGGTATAAGCAATGTCGCAGACTAGTGGTCCATTACCGCAAAAATCAAAATCGAATAATGTAATCTGCCCATCTGTAGAAACACTCATGTTATCATACCATATATCAAGATGGATAATTCCTTGCCGCAACTGATCAGAATGGAGTGACGTGAATTCAGTTTCTATTCTTGGAAGGACATTTTTGACAAATACCATTTCATCTAAAGATTCGGGAATATGTTTTTTCGTAAGTGAATAGGGTGTTTTTAATAGTGTTGAAGCGTCGTATTGAATTCGATCAATGGGCTTATCCAGGGTGAGTTGATGAATGTTACCCATTAAACTTCCAATATCGTAACAATTTTCTTCAGTTAATTCCCGTAACTTTTCGCCCTCTGCAAAGGTGAAAAGTACGGCAAACCGTTGACCTTCCGGGGCTTCAATAATTTGAATGTAATTACCGGATGTATCTTTCACCGCATAAGAAACGGATACTTCATTTTCTTTAAGGAGATTGAGCATCCTGATCTCTTCCAATATTTCTTTTTCAGTTCGCCAGTTAAAGCAATAAACCCTAAAAACATATTTGACATCTCCATCTTCTATCAAGTAGGAATGATTAATGCCGGTCTTCAATATTTTGCATTTAGTGCCTGCACTCAATTTGTATGTATCTTTTACAAATGAAACCAGATGATTTGAAGAAAGTATGGAGGAGGTAACAGGGAATGTGGTCATGATGGAAGCAGATTTAAGTAGCGAAAGTAATAATATACCACATATTAAGAGGTGTTATTGTTGAAAATCATTAATTAAATGAAAGTTTATTGATTGAAATAGTTTTCTCTAATGATTAAAAAATAATTCAAAGCGAGAATTGGTTTTATAAATTGAAAACAACTTAAATTTAGAAATAAAAGCGGAAGTAGCTCAGTTGGTAGAGCATCAGCTTCCCAAGCTGAGGGTCGCGGGTTCGAGTCCCGTTTTCCGCTCTTTTATCAACAATCACTTCTGATATATTCCGAAATATGTATCCTTAATTTGTACCTTGGGAGTGAAAACTTTTAACTATGGAAGTAAACCTTGAACTACAATCTAAAATCCTCAATATTATTGATGATCAACTTTCATCAAATAATCCCCCGGAGGTCAATGAAACCTTTGTAAGGTTGCAGAAGGAGGGATTTGATACAACTGATGCCAGAAAATTAATTGGGCAATGTATTGTACTAGAATTATATGATATGATCAAAAAGAAAAAGGAATTTAACCTGGAAAGATACTTGGCAAATTTGGATCGATTGCCAGAAGAACCTTGGGAATGAAATGATAGACTTTTTTAAATTTTCAAGATGATTTCCATAGAAATTAAGCAACTTAATTAGTTCTTTACCTTGCTATTTTTAGCAATCTCCACATCCCTTGCCACTTCATCCCTGATCAGCGCCCAGTGAAACCAATTGTCATCATTGGCATCAAAAAAGTTATGGTTATAATGAGTTAATCGCATGTCCTTATATAAAGGTCGGGTAATTGCAATCACCTCGTCCCAATAGGAAAGTGCCTTTTCTAGTTGTTTGATGGCTAATTCTTTTTGATTTTCATCTCCTGTTAGCCGAAATGTTTGCAGGGCGACCGCGCCTTTGAGTTTTTCAGCGAGGTGTAAGCCCAGGTTTGCCCATGTTTTGATATCTGCTACTTCATACATCAATGATGCATTTTTACTCACATCAATATCCTTCACTAATCGCAAAGCTTCCTGATTATCCCTTCTTAGCATTTCTTCTAAAATATGAGGGGTGATTCTTCCTTTACCAAATGAGCCACCATTTAATATGGTTTGAACATAATCCTTAATGGAAACATATTCTGGTGCCATGGTGGGTTGGTTAATCAGGGCATCCACTGAAATGTATTTAGTCGAATCTCCCTGTAATGCCAAAAATCCTTCACTATACAAAGTGAAATCCCATTTTGAATCATACAATGATGCGAGACGAAGCTGAGTAGATGAAGCCAGGGACATGGCATTCAGGAGATTTTCTCCATTTTTTCCATAACGTCGATTATAAGCTGCCTGGAAAACGGAGTCCGGAGTTTCGGGATCATATAATAACCTGCCCCAGAGTTTGTAATACAGCCATTGTCGTTCAAAAGCCCATTTCCAATCAACTGGTTTTTTGCTGGCGGTGAAGTAATCCAATGCTGGAATATAACATTCTGACCCAGTAAAATAACCTCCTACATAAGAAGCCCTGGCATTGAGTGCGATATGCTTTCTGATAAAATCGGGAACACCCCATCGAAGAGCAAAAAAGTCTTCATTTCTGGCCTGCCAGGTGATTTTGTAATTGGTAGGAAGTGGGTCGAAATAGGTGTTACCCAATTTGCCACCATGCACTTTTACCAATTCGGGAGTGGAGTGGGCATGCGACCAATTGAATTTCATCTCTACCCAAATCGGTCCATCAAATCGATTTCCCAGCTTTTCCATTGCCTCACGCGTGACAACTTCAACATTTTTACTGACTCCCGGACCGGAAGAAAGGCCTGAAGAAAAGGGAACTCTATGAATTAATTTTACAGGTCGATCTACTTCCAACATTCCGGCGATAATCACATCATCCATCCATTGTTGGCGTTCCAAAGGTGTCATCCCTGCCATCCCTTCACCGTGAGAAATACCTATTCCATCCAGGTTGGGATATTCTTCCAATACTTGTTGAACGCTTTCGCGAATATATCTTCTGACAATTTCAGTCGTATCACCTTCCACATAATAATGTGGGTAATAGTTGTTTTTAGCAACACCATATGCTTCACTAAACTCTTTGCTCACAAAAATGCTCCAGTGTACAATGTACGTATCCAAACCCCGCTCTTTCGCCATTCGGAAAATTTCGCGATATAGGTGTTGCCATTCTTTGAATTCACTATCTGTCCATGGGCTTGCTTCGGGAAAGTTTTTAGGTTGGATCATAAAGGTATATGGATGCATATTCCACAGACTGATGGCGTTAAAACGGTTTTCTACCATCATATCAAAAAAATCCTCCCAGTATTCCGCCTTTTTTGCTGTTTCAATATGTTGATCCAATGCAGAACTTGGTCGGTAGGTCTCCCAGGGTAAATTAAATTTTATACCACGAAATTCCAGGTTGGGTTTTTCCTCATGAAATGGAATATCCTTTAATGAAACTCCATTTTCCAACATTTCTTTGAGTGCCAATGCACCATATATCATTCCCCTGTTGTCTCCACCAAGTATGGTGATTACCTTTCCTTCCGGTATGATTTCAAAAGCTTCAGCACTCAACTTTTCAGGGTGGGTAGCCAGACTAATTAAAAAATCATATCCTGTATTTTCATCCAACAATCGATACCCCTTGGAGGATAGAACAGGCTCCAATTTTTTAACAGAATAAGAAGCTGATGGATTTTCTGTATTATATAGTAAAGAGATTTTTTGACTTAAAACCGGTTGACAAAGGGTGAAAAAGGAAATTGAAAGACAAATCAGACGGGATTTCATATGCATTACAATCAATGGGTTTTAAATAGATCCAAATGAATGAAAAGTTAAGGAATTAGTGTGTATAAATGATAGCGAATGTTCCAGTGGTTAAATTTTAACGGATCATAAATCCTTAGCCTAAAAATTGTAGGAGTTCAGTTTCAATTTTCTATTGTCAATTTCAGGATAAATGTCGCTCAGTGATTGACTTCTTTCGAAAGAATTCAGTATATTATCAAAGAACCTACTTTACTGTATGAGCGATAATGAATCGTATGTTGGTAATGCTGTAATTGACAAGCTGCCTGCCCATTTAAAACAATTCATTAAGCCTCAAAATTACAACCAGTACTCCGCTATTGATCAGGCAGTTTGGCGCTATGTAATGCGTAAAAACGTCAATTATCTTAAAGATGTGGCCCATGAGTCTTATCTCCGGGGGCTAAAGGATACAGGTATATCCATTGAAAAAATCCCCAATATGTATGGCATGAACCGCATTCTTAAGAAAATCGGTTGGGCAGCAGTAGCCGTGGATGGTTTTATACCTCCCGCCGCATTTATGGATTTTCAGGCCTATAATGTTCTTGTAATTGCATCAGATATCCGGCAACTTTCCCACATCGAGTATACTCCCGCTCCGGATATTATTCATGAATCAGCAGGTCATGCACCAATCATCGCTAATCCTGAATACAGCGAATTTTTAAGACATTTTGGTGAAATAGGTGGTAAGGCCATTTCTAATAAGAAAGATTATGAACTCTATGAAGCTATCCGTCACCTTTCAATTATAAAGGAAGCAACGGGAACATCAGAAAAGGAAATTAAGGAAACAGAAGAAAGAATTGAATATCTGTCCAATAATATGGGAGAGCCTAGTGAAATGGCTTTACTGCGAACTTTACATTGGTGGACGGTAGAATATGGGTTGATCGGAACCCTCGAAAATCCTAAGATCTATGGAGCTGGATTACTATCATCCATTGGTGAAAGTACCTGGTGCATGACGGACAATGTGAAAAAAATTCCTCTCACTATTGAAGCTGCTTACCAGGATTATGATATTACCAAACCGCAACCTCAGCTATATGTGACCCCTGATTTTGCACATTTGAGTTTGGTTCTGGAAGAATTTACAAATACACTAGCCATCAGAAAAGGCGGATTAAATGGAATTCGTCAGCTTATCAATTCTTGTGCAATCGGCACAATTGAATTAAGCACCGGATTGCAAATATCAGGGACTTTTACAGATGTGATTGAAAATGACGGAAAGCCTGTTTACTTCCAATGCACTGGCGAGGCAGCGTTAGCCTATCGGGAAAAAGAATTAATTGGTCATGGCAAGGATTATTATCGTAATGGGTTTGCCTCTGCCCTCGGAAAAATGAAAGGAATTAATCTTGCTATTGAGGATATGAGTCCGCGAGATTTGATGGCGTATAA
>JBNLGO010000112.1:0-12444 GCA_050306095.1 Cyclobacteriaceae bacterium | reverse complement strand
ATTTTCCTTCAAATTCATCATAGTCTACACGAACTGTCATTGTGTTTTTTCCCAATTTTTTACTATCAAAGACAAAATCACTCTCGATCCTGGTAATCGCATAATTACTTGGATTAATGACTATCAGCCCCTGAAAGGACTTTACATACATTAAAGGAACAATGCTAGTGTAAAACTTATTTGCGTTGAATCGAATACGAATTTCGCTTTCACTAAATTCCACTAAATCAAATGTGTAATACTTAAAATTTTTCGGATTTAGAAACGTGTGGTCTCGGTATTGAACATAATCTTTCAGGTAAATTCCAATAATATCATCAAATAATTTATTAGTATACTTGACCCACTCCCACTCCTGAAGATCAGGATCATATTCAAATAGACAGGTTTCGAGAATTCTAAAATGACCTTCATCCTCATTTACGTTATAACCATTAGCATCATAGGTATCAATGTGTGATGAGAGATTAAAAAGCTTTTTTGCAATCGAATCATAATATTCTTTGTGCAATATAATATCCATGGAAAATGGCCCATTAATATAATTTTCAGGTATGTTTTCAATCACTTTTGTCAATATGGATTCCGGATTACTTGAAACGGCATTGATAACTAACTCATCAAGCACAGATTGACTTTCACTCAATTCTATTTCGTAGTAATCTATTGGTTCGCCGTATTTGATGAAATTCATCCCGTATCCAATTCTACTTACTATGATAGTATCCTCCTTAAAATCACTATCAAATTCAAAAGAGAAAAAACCATCTTCATCAGATAGACATCCAATGGGGTAATCCTTAAATTTAATATTGACAAATTCTACACCTTTACCGGTATTAGCATTTATCACTCGACCTTTAATGATTATACTGCTTTTAACTTTCAGGTTATAAAGCTCCTTAGGTTTAAGCTTATTCAGATTTTCATGATTTTGCGCTAAGGCATTTATTGAGATAAAAAAGCTTAAAAACAATAAGGTATATTGGTAGGTGGGTTTCATATCATAAATGTAAGATGTCTATCGAAGATACTATACCTTAGTTAAAAACACTCTATTTTTCGTAAAAATCAATTAACTATTTGTGAATAAAGCCAGGCTTCATCTACTCTCAGGATGGGTGTGCCAGTGTGATCTGATAGGATGAAAAAGAAATAATTTTAAACTTATTGATGAATTAATTACTCAGATTGAAAACTTAAAATAAACCATAAATTCCATTTTACTAAACTTGCGGGATTTGGATATACGGTTTATGATTGACACCAGTGGACTTGACTTCCAAATACTTTTCGATGGATGAAACGTCGAATACATTTTGACTTAAACCTCAATATGTGCTTTGTTAAATTGATAAATATGGTCTTCATCCGCTCGCTACCAGTGTGCATGCCTTGCGGGAAGTGATTGGCTGAATATTCTGTTAGAAGGAAAAAGAAAATTGAATAATTAATTATCAAAGTTGAAAACTTGAAATTGTCTTCATACACAAGTTGCACTTCCTTGAATAGTAAGAATTGGATTTTGACTTTCCGATATTCCCTTCTTATTATTGATAAACAAAATCTTACCTCTCTTAAACTTCATCTTATGAAACATCTGATATTCCTGCTTGCTGTTTGCAGTTTTGGTACCCTTGTAGCCCAGAAAAGGGATTTTTCCACTGATACTACTATCATTACTCACCATACCGGAACATTTAACAATCAGTCGGTGTCTTATGATGCAATCGTTGGAATGTTGCCAGTTTGGAACAAAGATAATGAGCCAATAGCTTCTTTATTTTATACCTATTATCGACGAGCGGATGTAAAAGACGTGGCGAACCGCCCCATTGTTTTTTCATTTAATGGGGGTCCCGGTTCTGCTTCAGTCTGGATGCATATTGCCTATACTGGTCCGGTTCTGCTCAATGTTGATTACGAAGGCTACCCGGTACAACCATACGGGATGAAAACTAATCCACATTCAATTCTAGATATTGCAGATATCGTTTATATCGATCCGGTAGGCACAGGCTACTCACGGATGATTAAAGATAAGGAAGGTAAGGATCCTGACCGGGATTTATTTTTTGGTGTCAATGCAGATATTAAATATTTAGCAGAATGGATGAACACGTTCGTTTCTCGGAATAATCGATGGAATTCCCCGAAATATATCATTGGTGAAAGCTATGGCGGAACTCGTGTGATGGGGTTAGCGGCTGCATTGCAAGGTTCACAATGGATGTACTTAAACGGGGTGATTATGGTATCACCAGCAGATTTTGAGATTTATAGTGCCGGAGGGCCTTATGCTTCCATTTCCAACATACCCTACTTTACCGCCGCAGCATGGTACCATAAGATGCTTCCGGATGAGCTGCAGACTAAAGACCTGGAAGAAATCCTTCCTGAATCAGAAGATTTTGCCATCAACAAAGCTTTGCCTGCACTTGCAAAAGGAGGATTTATAGGTGCAGAAGAAAAAGAAAAGACAGCGGAGAAAATGGCCCACTATACTGGGCTAACCAAACAAGCAATACTGGATCAAAACCTGGACATCTCTACCTTTTATTTCTGGAAAGAGCTACTTCGTAGAAAAACCGGTCAAACTATCGGGCGGTTAGATTCCCGCTACCTGGGGTTTGATAAAAAATTATCTGGTGATTCACCGGAGTACTTTCCCGAACTTTCTTCCTGGCTACATTCCTTTACCCCACCCATCAATCACTATTTAAAAAATGAGCTGGGATTTGAAACTGATCTTCAATATGTTATGCTCGGTGATTTGAGCCCATGGGATCTTAGGGATAATCATGTGCGTGAAGGATTGCGGTTAGCCATGGCTGAAAACCCTTATTTAAAGGTGCTTATCCAATCCGGTTATTATGATGGGGCAGTAACTTACTTCCAGGCGAAAGAAACCATGTGGCAAATAGATCCCAGTGGCAAAATGAAAGACCGATTTACGTACAAAGCCTACCGCAGTGGACACATGATGTATTTGAGAAAAGAGGATCTTAAACAATCAAACGATGATATACGACAGTTTATCAAAGATTCACTTTCAAAAGGAAAATCGGCAAAATATTAGGAAGGATATGATAATGTGAAAGTAGGTATTGATTTAATATTAGAAAGAAAAATAAATTAATTGAAGTTAAATATAATCGTATATCAAGTAAAGTATTAAAGAAGCCATTCGAAAATGGCTTCTTTTTTTGTGCTTCCAGAATGGGTTATATTTTTGTGACAATAATCAGAATAATTAACAGGTGTTAGGTACGGAATGCAATCGTTGAGTATGATGCCATAAATGAGCTTATTGTCATACATGTTTTCAAATCCTTATCATCCTTAATCATTTCTTTGATTGCTTTTTAAGTGGTCTTGCACGTTCTTTACCGAAAGCGATAATTACAATTTAATATGAGTGAACTCCAAAAAATATTGGAAGAATTAATTGGTTTGACTAACAATGAATATGAAAATTTTAGTGCTAAACTAAAAAGAAAAAAATACAGCGCTAAGACCTTGATAGTTAAAGAAAGTACGATTGCACGCAATATATATTTTATTGAATCCGGATTATTAAGGGCGTATCATTTACGAGATGGAAAGGAAATAACTACCTATTTTGCCTGCGACAAACAATTCATATCCATTTTTTCAAGTTTTATTACGCAAAGTGTTTCACTTGAATTTTTAGAGGCAATCGAAGATAGTATTGTCCATGAATTATCTTATGAATCTTTACTTCAATTATATTCCGAATCTTCAAAATTTGAAAAACTCGGACGGATTTTAGCGGAAAAAAACTATCTCTGCATTCTTGGCAGAACATTGGTAATGCAAACTAAAACAGCTAAAGAAAAGTACCTGGATTTCATCGAGAATTATGATATGAAAATAGTTCAGAGAGTTCCTCAGCATCAAATTGCCAGTTTTCTGGGAATAGCTCCCGAGTCTCTAAGTAGAATCAGAAAGGAGATTTCTATTTCTTAACAAATGTCAAGGCAGGTTGTTTTTTCATAATGTTTCTTTGCTGAAAAAAACATAATGAAAAAAAATAGATTTATTCTAATTGCTACTATAACTATTATTTCTGTTTTTCTACTTATCCAGTCTTGTAAGACAAAAATCAATATTTCTAAATATCAAATACCTGCTTTTTCAGAAACCAACTTTCCAATAAACAAACAAGTTGACTTTTCACTCTCGCTTATTGAAACGGGTTATGCAAAAACACTCGAATTTTTTGTGTTTAAGGGAGGAAGTTTATTCAAAACACGAAAGCTGTCTCATGTTTCAATCTTAATTCAGCATCCTAAAGGAACATTTGTATTTGATACAGGTTTGGGAAGTGAAATAGAAGAGCAATTTCACGATCATTTTTCTTTTATGGATCGTCAGATGTTTAAGTTTACAAAGCTGGAAACACTGAAAGAAACATTAGTAAAGAATGAGTTTAACCCGGATTCAATTGATTTTATTATACCTACGCACCTTCATTTTGACCATGCCAGTGGAATAGAGGATTTTCCAAATGCTTCCGTTTGGACTACAAAAGATGAATATGACTATGCAAAGAGTGATAAGGCAAACCCTCCCGCCTTCATAAAAGAACAATATGATGGCGATTTCCTTCAATGGAAGTTCATAGATTTTCAGGATAATCCTTATGAAATCTTTAAAGAAAGTTATGATGTTTTCAATGATGGAACAGTGGTTTTAGTTAAACTGCCCGGTCACACAAATGGTTCTTTGGGTATGTTTGTGAATTTGAAATCAGGCAAGCAGTATTTTTTTACGGGTGATTTAACCTGGGCAGCAGAAGCGATAAGTATTCCATCAGAAAAACATCCAATTCCCAGGAAGAAAGTTGATGGCGATAGGGAAAAAGTAAAGGAGACTATCGTAAATGTGCATTACTTAAAAAAGAAAAAAGAGGATATAATAATAGTGCCTGCTCATGATGCAAAAGCACAGAAAGACATTCCACGATTCCCCAACGTAGAGTGGTAAGCAAGGGGTTTGATTTGGAAATATGTATTGGACATTGTGGAGGTCTTCATCCGATCACTGCCAGTGTGCATGCTTTACGGAAATTGAGCGGCTGAATATTCTATTGGGAGAAAAAAGAAAATTGAATAATTAATTATCAAAGTTGAAAACCTAAAATATCTTTAACTATGGGTAATTCTTGGCTAAACTAGCAGGGATTTAGAATTAAAAATGATCAATATATAGCACCTTTTTTTAACCCTTCCACCTTTACTTTCAATAGGTATTAACAAATGTGTATAGAAATATTTGATATCTGGTAGGTTTTAAGAGGTATTTAGAATTTATCCATAAAAAAAGCGCGTTAGTATTAACGCGCTCATTTTCTGTTGAAGTTTAATGAAAGAACTTTTTAAGTAAATCCATTGCCTTGGTGCCTTTCTGCTCTTTTCCCGATAACACATCTTTAAATTCTTGAGCTTCATTCGAACTAATTTCTGAAATAAACTCCACGCTTTCATCATTAAATTTCTTAGAACCCATCTTCCAGCTTGGGAACAAACGTTCTTTAATGGGGGCATAGCCTACCATGGCTACCTTTGAGTGTCGATCATCTTCTTTGATCTTATCAAATAGGGAAGTGATTTCCTTGTACCCACCTTCCAGGTATTGCACAAACGTTTTGTCCGAGTAAAGTAATACCCCAGTGATATCCTTCTCCCCATTGTTGGCATGACATGATGCGAGTATCTTTTCAATCTCAACATCCGTACAATGCGCATTCCTTTTACTTACATAGACTAAATGTGATAACATACCGAAAATTTTAAAGTTTATGAAAGCTTAACCACTTTGAAGGAATATTGTTTGAAATCCAATTAAATTAACTGATTTCAGAGGTAAGCTAATTGTTAACTATTCAGCCAATTTTTAAACTCCGTAGCTTTGAGTTTGCTAATGAAAAGCTCCTTGTCGTATTCCGGCTGCACTTCCAGCTTGAGTCGTTGGTTAAAATGCTGATGAATCTTCTTAATGGATTGTAAGGAAACGATAATCTGCCGGTTTGCACGGTAAAATTGTGAAGGGTCAAGGCTTTCTTCTAAATTATCCAACGTTTCTTGCAGCAGGTATTTGACATTGTCTTTCAGTACTAAATAAGTAGATCCATTTTCTGAAAATATATAGGAAACCTCTTCCACACTAACAGGAACTAATGCGTTTCCTTTAAACACGAGAAAGCGCTTTTTATATTCCTTACTATTTAGCTTTTGAATAATTTCATCAAAGTCGATTAAATGATTAGTTGGTTGGGTATTCATCATTTGAAATTTCTCCAACGCCCTGCAGAGCAAATCTTCTTTTATGGGTTTCAGGAGGTAATCAATGCTATAATACTCAAAAGCTTTGATGGCGTATTCATCAAAAGCGGTGGTGAATATGATGGGAATGTTTTTCTTTACTTCTTTAAATATCTCAAAACTCAGGTCGTCAGATAGCTGGATGTCTGAAAATACCAGGTCGGGCAAATTATTTGCGTCAAACCAATTAATGCCATCTTTTACACTTTGAATCGTATCGAGTATATTGATTTTATCATCACACTGATGAATAAGCTTGGCCAGCCGCCTTGCCGCTGGTAGTTCATCCTCTATGATCAAAACCTTCATTTATGCAGCGCTTTTTAAATTGATAAGTGGGACTTTCACGGTGAATTTTCCGTCGCTCTTTTGAATGACTACCTCTTTTTTAGTAAGGAGTTGGTATCGGTCTTTGATATTCGTCAATCCCAATTTTGTGGAAGTAGTATTTCCGGATTTTCGCAGGTTGATATTGTTGCTCACTACCAGGTAATCATTTTCAATTTGAATGCGAAGCTTGAGCTGAATGGTATCAGATATTTCATTGTGTTTAATGGCATTTTCTATGAGCAACTGCAATGTCAGCGGCAGGATGTATGTATTGTGTATAGAGTCATCAAGCGATATATCCACATTAAAATTAGATTCAAAACGCATTTTAAGCAATGTGATATACGATTTGGAAAAACGCAACTCTTCCTCCAGTGTCACCCAGGTTTGTTTGTCGCTATTGAGCACATATCGATAAACATCAGATAGCTCTTGCACAAAATCAATGGCCCTATCCTTATTTTCATCAATTATGTTGGTCAGGGTATTCAAAGAATTAAAAAGGAAGTGTGGGTTTAATTTGTTGGTAAGGTTTTTTAATTGTGCTTCAGCACTGGCTTTTTTATACTTTTCACGTTCCAATTGTGAAGCAGAAAGTTCATTAAAAAGAAAAAAGCATTCATACAATGCATTTAACACAAAAACATAAACCACGGCCGCCCCACTAATGATTTTAAATATTGGGTCTTCACGAACAAAACCCCATATGTCATGACCATCGAACACCAGGCCTTTCACATAAATATAAACTATGACGAAAATAAATATGCTGGAAATAGAAATCAGAAGTTGGATAGCTATGCGCTTGAAAGTACGCGCAGGCATCTTTTTTTTCAGGTAAAGGACAATTAACTTACTAAGGTGCCACCCTAAAAACACACCGATTAAATTGGTAATGAAATAAGGGATTACGAGGTCATCCGGACAAAAATCGTACGTCATATACGACATGATAAACGCAAAAAAAGGAACGACAACGAGCTGTATGTAAAACTCTATCTTCCTCAATCCCTTGGATAATATAAATGTAGAATTTCGTTTTTGCATTTATCTTCCAATTTCGTTGTTTATCATTTTATCCCCAAACAAATTTAATAAAAGACGATCACGACCCATTACAGGCCGCAATCTGTCTGGAATTTATATTTTTATATTCACATACTAAAATGTCAGTTTATATTGAAAAGTCGGAAACATTCCCAACTGGTAAACATTCTCAATTTTATTTGTTTTCTGACTATATACCTGTGCAAATACATTTTGCGTATTTAAAACATTGTCGATGTTGATGAAAAACTCATGAGAAGTTTTTGGCCGATCTTTGCGATACGTCAATTTTATGTCCGTTCTGAAATAAGGGTCTTGCTGCTTTGAAAAAGCTATTTCATCTAAATAAACAGCTTCACCTGTCTCTCTTGATTTTTCTACATCGATCGGCGTATATCTCCGTCCACCGGCTGTGGTCAACTTTATATCAAATATGATTTTGTTATTCTTGCCAAAAGGAAACTCACGCCCTGTTAAGAAGTTGACGATATAATTCCCATTAAATGCTGTGTTTCGCCAAATCCCATCACTAGGCTTGTACTTTGATTCAAATAATGAGGTAGTGAGCAGGAAGTAATAACCCTTGCTTAAAAAACGCTCGAGGGTTAATTCCAATCCATAATTTCTTCCCAATCCTTCATTGACCAGGCTGTCTTCATCACCCAATACATAGCCATATCCTTCATTGATAGCGGAATAAGAGGAGGGATTATCAGCGCGGTTGATAGGTACATTAAATAAATGCTGGTAATATCCCTCCACTTTTAACGCAAGATTTTCCGAAAGCCTGTTGCTGTAACCTAATACTGTATGATGGCTTTTGGTAAACCCGAGGTCTTCGTTAGTAAATATTAAACCGTTGGAAGTTTGGGTGGCCAGGAAATAAACAGGTAGAATCTGCATTTGGGAATGAAGTCCATAACCAATGTTGATAGATTGTGTAGGTTTGAAATCCCACCGTGCTCCGATTCGTGGTTCTATCGAAGTAGAATTGTTTAATAAAAATCGCTGATATCGAAGACCAGTATTTACATTAAATCGATCGGAAACATTGTATTTCCATGTCAGATAACTTTGAGCAAGCAGGTTGTTACCGTCGCTTTTTCTCAAGGTCTGTAGGGAGTTAGTGTTAAAATTATATTGACGGATATCTGATACATAATCTTTATTGTCAAGCTGTACACCTACTTTCAAGATGTGGTGCGCATTAAATTTATGGTTCACAAATCCGTGAAAAGACAAGTTTCGATAGGCACTTTCATTTCTAAAGAAGGGATGGATAGAATCATCAGACAATGCGATGGAGTCAACTTTACCATCTACATTTTGACCCGAGGCACCTAGCATCACTTTACCATATGTTTTAGAGCTGATGTTAAAGGTGTTGCTTATTCCCAATGCGAACATATCCGTTAACCATTGGTCATTGGAGGCTTCAACAACCGAAACGTCAAAGCTTTCTTCATCTTTGTCCTCATAAAGTAGTTTGTAAACGCTTGTACCTCCTATGCCGAACACCGAAAATGTTCCGAATTTTTTGGTGGGAATATTAAATTTGAATGAAATATCCTGGTAATCTGCTTGTCCATCATATCCGAAGTCAATCCCCATTTTAGTTAAGATAGAAGTAGTTGACAGGCGGTAATTGACTAAATAAGAGGCTTCACTGTTTTTTGAGAAGGGACCCTCCAGCATTACCTCAGTACCGAGCGCTCCAAGTTGAAACATGTATTCCCTGTTTTTTGGGTTTCCATTTCTCATTTTTATGTCAAACACTCCTGATACAGCATTTCCATATTCCGATGGAAAAGCGCTGGTCATAAAATCAGAGTTAGAAATGACATTGTAATTGAGTAAGCTTACTGGTCCGCCATTATTACCAACATCAGAGAAGTGGTTTGGGCTGGGGATATCAAGCCCTTCAAAACGCCACAGCAATCCTACCGGAGAATTACCTCGAATGATAATGTCATTTCGAGAGTCATCGGCATTGGCTACACCGGCAAAATTGGTGGCCATTCGGGAAACATCATTTCTACTTCCCGCATAGCGCCCTGTTTCTTCCACGCTAAAGGTTCGGGCGCTTACATTAGCAAATTCATTTTGGCTTTGGGTGCGGTCGATCTTTCCTTCGATGATAATCTCGGATAATTCTTCCACGCTCTCTTCCAATTGTAAATTCATCACCACTTCTTTTCCTGAAGTTACTTCCAGGTTGGGAATGATTTGCTCTTTGTACCCAACATACGAGATTAAGATCGTCTGTCTTCCGGTGGGTACATTTTTAATTTCATAGTTGCCCTCAAGGTCAGTGGTGGCCCCAAGTTGATTTTCAGTTCCATCAATAATGACATTCACTCCAATGAGCGGTGTTTGCGTGTCTTTATCGTAAATTTTCCCTCGTACGGTTTGTGTTAGTTGTTGGCTGAATGCCGCAAAGGGGAGGAGAAATAGTAAGGTTATTAGGTTCTTCATGTTTAATTGGTTTATTGGAAGTACAAATGTTAAAAATGGTAGGGAGCATAAAAATGGATTTGGATTGAAGTGGATAAATTACTGAATGAATGGGATAGGAATAGTTATACTACTAATAGTTTGTCTCTATTGCGATCTAAAACCAAAATAATACCGGGTTGTAGGATACAGCATGATACTCTTGTGGAATTTTTACGTCAATTTTCAAGCAGGTTATTAAAGTAAATATCAATATGAGACTTAAGGTTATTCAAATATTTTTTCTTTTTCTTTTCTCTATACCATTTCAACAATATGCCTTTGGACAGGAACTGGGACAGGTTAATAAAAAGCATTCGGTTAAAGGGAATACCATCCAAATTCCCTACGAAAATGGCATGGTCTCTTTGGAGTTTTGTCAGGATGATGTGATAAGAATCCGTTCAAGTTGGGATGGCAATTTTGAAGAGAATGAAAACTATATGGTGGTTAATTATAATTGGCCAAAGGTTGCTTTTGAAATTGATGAAAATGAGCAGCTTATATCCGTAAAAAGCGAAAAGATTTCCCTTGAAATAAGTAAAAAATCATTCTCAATAGAAGTGTTTAATAAGGAGGGCGACCTTTTGACAAAAGTGAATGATTATCATAAGGCTGGCAATAAAATCAGCAGTTATCATTCTCTTTCACCAGAGGAACATTTTTTCGGATTTGGTGAGAGGATGGATTTTCTGGATCGAAGGGGTAAAAAGGTAACATTGAATGTGGGACGTGGAGAAAAGCGACCTCATATTATTGGTGCTTATAATGTGCTCGAAGCCAATTATTGCCCGGTTCCATTTTTCATGAGTACAAAAGGATATGGATTGTTTTATCATAATTCGTATGCGACGGAATGGGATATGGGTAACTCTAATCCACAGGAATACTCCTTTTCCTCTGAAGGTGGCGAGCTTGATTACTACTTTATTTATGGGCCGGAGTTTAAAGATATTCTGGATGGATATACAGATATAACCGGGAAGTCACCCATGATGAACCGGTTTGCTTTTGGATTACATGTGGGAACCTATAGCGGAGGAACATGGGGACATGAAGCGCATACTTCTACGCAATATGTTATCAACTTAGTGAGGAAATTCAGGGAGATGGGCATCCCTTTAGATATTCTTCACCTCGATTCTACCTGGAGAATTTTTGGAGATACGGGAGGCAAAGGAGCCACTACCTTTGAGTGGCGACCTACTTTCATTAATCCGGAAGCGATGTTTGACACCCTCTATCAGCTTAACCTGAATATGGTAGGCTTGCACCTTCGCCCCCGATTTGATAATGGTAATAAACTAAAATTACTAACAGCCGCTCGTGAGAAAGGATATGTGTATCCGGAAGATAATAATCCAGGGGAGTTTGTGAATTTCTTTGATAGTGAATCCGTTGACTGGTGGTGGGAAAATGGCGTGAAGCGAATAGCAGATCAGGGAGCCATGTTCTTGAAAACGGATGAAGGGAGCGCTTTTGGAAGAAAAGCAAATGAAAGTGACAAAGTAGGGCCAACTGGGGAGGAAATATATCGTTTGCACAATGTTTTTCCTCTTGCCTATGCAAAAGCTCCCTATGAAAAATTTGCAGCCTACAATGGACTACGAGGTATGAACCACACAAGGGAAGGATATGCCGGTATTCAGCGGTATCCCTTTATTTTTGCCGGTGACTGGCCATGCGAATGGCAGTATTTTGAACCGGTGATCAAGGCCGGACTAAATATCGGTCTTTCAGGAGTTGGTTATTGGGCGCATTGTATGGGTGGATTTGAACATCCGGCAGACCCCGAATTATATATCCGTTGGTGTCAGTTTGGACTGCTGAGTCCGGTAGCGCATCTGTTTGGTATGGACCACCCGGGATATAAAGAGCCTTGGAATTATGGCGAGGAAGGTCTGAAAATTTTTAAGCAATACGATCAAATGCGGTATCAATTAATTCCCTACATGTATAGCAATGCCTGGGAGATGTATAATACTGGTGTTCCGATCATGAGGGCGCTTGTGCTTGAAAATCAAGGTGATGTCAATACCTATTCCATTACTGATCAGTACCTATTGGGTTCTTCCTTGTTGATTTGCCCTGTAACTACGAAAGAAGCGAAGACACGATCATTGTATTTACCGGAAGGAAAGTGGTACAGCCATTGGACAGGTGATGTGTATGAAGGTAAGCAATATGTGCATGTAGAAACACCAATCGACCAAATGCCGATCTTTTA
>JBNLGO010000111.1:0-12562 GCA_050306095.1 Cyclobacteriaceae bacterium | reverse complement strand
CTATTACAATAAACATTGGATGAAAGAAGTCTTTCTGCACTTTCCATGAAAATAAATTTGCTGCAAAGTTAACTTAAAAGAATGAATAATGTTTGGGACTACAAGTCTCATTTATCAATCCGGTACCAACCTTTTACCGGGTAATGATCAGAACTTTTCACGTCTTTAATTACCTTAAAATTTTGCGCTTGTAATCCATCAGAAAAGAATTGATGGTCAATCCTGATAAAAAACAAAATGCTATTAAAAGTAAATCCAAAACCACTCCCAGCTTCTTCAAACGAATCTTTTGCCTCTTTCCTTATCTTATAATAATTATTTCCATAAACCAATTCATTAAAATCGCAGGCTAGAATATACGGGTAAGGACAAGATTGTAGCGATTCAATTATTTTGTCTAATTCAACAGCACGTTTAGATGAAGCAGATCCGAGTTTAGTAACGGTATCTTTTGACTTGTCAGAGAATTTTCTGACATACTTAAATTCACCCAACCGTAAATTCATCGATTTTAAATGAAAATTATATATCCGAATGGTATCATTTCTAATCAACGCGTCAATATAAATACAATTATTATGCGAACCCGGATTGAGTAATATCACGCCCTTATCTATTATAGGAAATTTAGAAAAAATTGCCAAGCCTCGATTATTCTGCCCTGTATCTTCAGAAAAAACGTGATAGCTGTATCCATTCTGTTCCATTTTTGAAATTACATCGGTGGAATCCACATCCGGAAAGGTGCTGAACTCCTGAAAACATTTAATGTCAGAAGCTTCTTTTGCTGCCCATGTAATGGTGGTCCCTTGAAATTTACCGTAGTTTCTCCTTTTTCTGAAATAATGAGTGTTGTAACTAAGCACTGAAAATTGTGGTTCTTCATCGCTGCTGAAACGGGGAAAATTAAATGATACATCAATAAAATAATACCCAAGTATCAAGGTAAGAACTGGCAACCAAAGACTCCTTCTATGTTTTCTCTTTGCAGCCCCCAGAACTATTAAAAACAAAAGACTGAACAACAACAACGGAATGGCATAATTGATCAATCCTATAGGCCAAAACACTGCGGGAGAAATAAAAATGCTCAGATAACTGAGCATTGTAAGTACTGATAAAATAACAGAAACCTTTCTGTATTTAATTCTTCTCATCAAGAATATTAATTGGGAATTTCAAGTGCTTAATAAACGCGGTGCAATTTCGATAAATAATTTTTTATACCCAATCAATTACAAATTCTGTTAGTTCGTCTCCTTTGGCAATGCTTTTTGTGATTTTGGTTTGCAATTCTTTACAACCACAAATGGACAAAGCCCTATCCATCCATCCTGCAATGCGATGGTCAATAATTTCATTTGCCCCAGGAAACTCCGTTATATGAAGCGTAATTCCTTTACTACGATTATCCACCACCTCTATCACTGCCTGATCATAAAAAGATTCCATTATTTTTCTTGCCCTGGCCATCATAAATGCCGGTGTACTGATCAACACAAAAACCTTATAAATACCAGTTAATGCCACCTTAGCGCTATAATCTCCTGATTCCCACGCGGCTTTTTTAATATTGTAATCATAAAACATCTCCCCTACTAATTTAGTAGGTTGGATAACACCACTATCCACATCATACCAATGTGTTGCCATGATGGCTTCATTGTATAATTTTTGGGATGCTACAGGCAATTTACTTTTCCATTCTTTGTGTTTATTAGGGAAGTTGTCTTTAACAAATCGGTCAATAGACGACAGTACCGTTCCTTTTACCTTCATTCGTTTGTGTGTTATTAAGATTAAAAAATTTTGTCAGTAGAAATATATCATTTTTATGATTTCTTAGAAAAAAAATATTTGATTAAATCAATTTATAAAAACTAATTAGTAATGATTCATCATCAAATTACAATAGGTGATGGTCATGAATAAACTTTCTTTGTTCTTCGATCATTTTATCAGGAAGGTTTTTGAAATAATGTAAATTCTCACCCTGAAAACTTCCTGTTAGTTCCCCCTCTTTTACTTGAGTTTCAAACACTGCGCTTACCGTATGAAAATATGGATTGCTTTCCTGATAAAAATCCATCATTCCTATGATCGAAGTTTCTATAATGTCCAGGTTGGTTTCTTCTTTTGCAATTCGCTGCATGGCATCGTGTAACGACTCCCCCTTTAGCACTGTCCCTCCCGGAAAATGCCACATTCCCCTACCCGGGTCTATTGTCCTTTCAATCAGCAGTATTCCATTGTCTTCATTCCTAATCACCATATCCACACACAAGCGTGGCGCCCTGCTATAAACAAATGTATAATCCTCTTTCGATAATTTTTTTACTTCCATTCTTTCTAATTTGTCCTTCAAAAATACTCCGCTTCTTCATACACTTCCAATTTTTCATTTTCAAAATATTATTTGTCAATATTTTTAGTATTTAACTAAATATGTTAATAATTTTGTCTGACAATGTATTTGAATTGTCACACATATTTCAGCTTAAAATACGGAACGATGAGTCCCGAAGAACTTTGGCAAATTGCTCATCAACACAAAGTCCGGAAATTCATATTAACCGATATCAATAACACATCGGGATACATTGATTTTTACCGTATTTGCCAGGAGCGAAAAGACACATTCGAAATAGAATTTGCCCTGGGAATAGAGTTTCGGGAGGATGAAAAATTACTTTACATCGGCATTGCCCAAAACAATGATGGATTCGAAGAGCTGTGCAACTACCTTTCCATCCACAATGCCAAAGAGCAGCCATTGCTAAGTCACGCACCAGAATTTGCTAATAGCTATATTATTTACCCATGGAATGCGCTCCCTCCACAAGAACTTAGGGAGAATGAATACATCGGCGTCCGAGCTCAGGAAGTACCAAAAATCAACCGGTCTCCCTACCGTGATTATCTTCATAAGCTTGTCATACTTCATCCTGTCACTTTTAAAAACAGGACGGGATTTAATATCCATCGATTATTAAGAGCTATTGACCAAAATACCATTCTCAGCAAGCTGGATCAAAACATGCAGGCGCATCCTGGCGAAATGATGATGCCTGAAAGTGAGCTACTCTCTTTTTACTGGCAATACCCCGAAATCATCACCAATACCAAACACCTGCTGGAAAGCTGTCATGTCCATATCGAACTTAACACTCCCAAAAACAAAAAGGTATTTAGTGCAAGCAATAAAGAAGACCACCTCCTACTGAGACAGAAATCACTGGAAGGATTCAAAAAGCGATATGAACACTACAACAGCTATGCCATGAGCCGGCTACTCCGGGAGTTGGATGTAATTGCCGAACGTCAATTTGAAGCTTATTTCCTCATATCGCTGGACATAGTGGATTTTGCGAGACGTAGCAATTTTGCCCATGTGGGGCGTGGCAGTGGCGCCAACAGCATGGTCGCTTATTGCCTGGGAATTACAGAAGTAGATCCTATCGAGCTTGACCTCTATTTCGAGCGATTTCTCAATCCTTACCGCAGCTCACCTCCCGACTTTGACATTGACTTTTCATGGAAAGATCGTGACGAGGTTATTTCGCATATCTTTGAGGAATACGGCACAAGGCACACGGCCCTTCTGGCCACCTACAATACATTCCAAGGAAGATCCGTACTGCGGGAACTAGGAAAGGTATTTGGACTACCCAAAAGTGAAATTGATAAAATAGTAGATAACCCAATCGAAATTCGTCAGCGTGATGAAATAACCCGGCTCATTTTTCGATATGCTGAACGCCTGCATGACTATCCCCAAAACCTCTCCATTCATGCGGGAGGGATCATCATTAGCGATAAGCCCATTTACGCCTATACCGCTACAGAAATACCTCCAAAAGGGTTTCCAATCACCCACTTTGATATGTATGGTGCTGAAGACATTGGGCTCCACAAATTTGACATCCTCAGCCAGCGAGGGCTCGGCCATATTAAAGATGCTGTTGAGATAGTTAAGAAAAACAAAGGTGTAACCATAGACATCAGTCAAACCTCTATATTTAAGAAAGACCCCAGGTGCAACGGCCTTCTTGCGGAAGGTCGTGCCATGGGGTGCTTTTACATTGAATCACCTGCCATGCGAATGCTTCTTGGTAAGTTGAAGTGCGGAGACTACCTCACATTGGTTGCCGCCAGTTCGATTATCCGACCCGGAGTTGCGAGGTCTGGAATGATGCGGGAATATATTTTTCGCCATCACAATCCAGGCAAATTCTCCTATATCCATCCTAAAATGGGCGAATTGATGAAAGAGACCTATGGAGTAATGGTATATCAGGAAGATGTCATTAAGGTAGCCCACCACTTTGCGGGGTTGGATCTTGCAGAAGCCGACATATTACGTCGTGGCATGTCCGGAAAGTTTCGGTCGCGCCAGGAATTTAAACGCGTGGAGGAAAAGTATTTCACTTCCTGCAAAGGAAAAAAATATCCGGATGAAATCATCGAAGAAGTATGGCGACAGATAGAAAGCTTTTCGGGCTACTCTTTTTCTAAAGCACATTCCGCCAGCTATGCAGTAGAAAGTTATCAGAGCCTGTATTTGAAAGCATATTACCCATTAGAATTTATGGTAGGTGTGATCAATAATTTTGGAGGATTTTACCGGACCGAATTTTATTTTCACGAAGCACGGATGTCCGGAGCAAATATTCATGCTCCTTGTGTGAACAGGAGCGATCACCTGACTAATATTTCAGGAAAAGACATCTTTATGGGATTTATTCATCTAAAAAGCCTCGAACAAAAAATTGGGCAGCTGATTCCTGAAGAAAGGAAATGTAATGGAACATACCAGAGTTTAGAAGATTTTGTCCAGCGAATCCCCCTTGGGCTTGAGCAGATCAACATTCTAATTAAAATAGGCGCCTTCCGGTTTACCGGCCTCCCCAAAAGGGCGTTGCTATGGGATGCCAGACTGCTCTACGGCAGGAAAAAAGAACTTCGGCATAGCAGGGATATGTTTACCACTCCCTTCAAAAAATTTCCTGTACCAAAGCTGGACGAAAGACCTTTTGAAGATGCTTTTGACGAGTTAGAATTATTGGGCTTCCCACTGTGCGATCCCTTTCTACTCTTGGAAACGGCAGATTATGGAAATATAAGCGCCCACGAACTATTGACGAAAACTGGAAAGCTAGTAGATATTGTAGGCTACCTGGTCACCACGAAAAACACCCATACCAAAGACCACAAGCTGATGCACTTTGGTACTTTTTTAGATAAGGAAGGGTATGCATTTGACACCACGCATTTCCCACCGGTGGCGAGAAAATATCCATTCAAAGGAAAAGGATTTTATCGATTATGTGGAAAGGTGGTAGAGGACTTTGGCTACCCGATGATTGAAATTAATAAAATGGAAAAACTTCCGATGATCAACCGATTATCACCGGAACTACAATCACCCAAAATTGCCTGATTAGTTTTTAATGATCTTAAAGACACTGGATGTAGTACCTGACAGTAGCTTTACCAAGTAGGATCCTTTAGGCATTCCAGCCAAGCTGACCTTATCATCTACAGCGCCAAATTCATTCGTTTTGAGAAGTGTAGCCAATACAGTTTTACCAGTTATATCAGAAATTTCTATGGTGAGATCACTATTGTCCTGGAAGTTTGATAGCGAAATGTATAGATCATTATTAACAACCGGATTAGGATAAAGAATTATATTATTTCCTTCTCCTTCAAAATAAACAGAAACAGGACGGAAAATTTCTGTAGTACCATCATAATCGGTTTGTTGTAAACGGTAGTAGGAAAGTCCAAAAACAGGAGACTTGTCTGTAAACTCGTATTTCTTAGGATCATTCGTCGTTCCATATCCCGCTACAGTACCGATAGTAGAATAATTGATCCCATCTTTCGATTTTTCCAATGTGAAATAGTCATTATTTAACTCTGTAGCTGTCTTCCAGGAAAGGGATACTGAATTATCATCTGCATTAGCTTTGAAATACAGTAGTTCTACCGGTAAAACAACTCCTCCTTCATCAAAATCAACCGGTCCAGTGAATCCTCCAGATGGTTCGCAATATGGGGTTGAACCATCTGGATAATTAGGATTACAACCACCTCCACCTTGAGCTATAATTGTCCCACAAATACTTAACCTGTCAGAGCCGCCTGAACCACTTACGATATCCATTACTCCCCCACTTTCAATACTTACAGTATTTCCACAATCTAAGCTAAGCTTACTCGCTATAGCTAAACTCCCTCCATTTTTAACAATAATATTACTAAAAATATCAATTTGTCCACTGAAGGATATATTCAAACTACCATTAACTTCAATATCAGTTCCTGTCCAAGTATCACCATTCGAATCAAAATCAAGATCGACAGCGGATGGAATAATTAAAGTAGTAACGCCCGGATCATCAGCATCCCCGCCTTCATTACATGCTGGTGGACTACTATTATCCCATGAGATAGTACCACTACCACTAATCGTACAGACCTGCCCTTTTGAAATATTAACACTCAAAATTGAAAGAATACTACAAAAAATAATTCCTATCAAACATTTCATTTCCAACACTTATCTATTTACAAATATTAAATATTCAACAAATCACCCAAAATATATAGAGAATTACAATAATTCGATAATTACCCTCCCCATATCCTAAAATGACTTATCATTCCTTTTTTATTATATCTAAAGTTACAATGTAACCTTACATGTGTTATAAAATTTAAACATTTTTTCCGACAAATGGTTTAAATGATAAAAATTAATACCTCACAACATCTACAACTGTTCCTCTTTTATCATAAAACTTCCAGGAGCCAGATAGTTCCCCATTGAAATAATTTCCCTCAGATTCGATATTTCCATTACTGTGATAATACTTCCACATACCTTCTTTTAGTCCATCACTAAAAGTTCCTTCGGCTAGCAGCACCCCTTTCTCATTAAATACTTGATGCTTGCCATTTTTCAACCCGTTTTTATAGGTATTCACCTCGGCTACTGAACCATCATCAAAATAATATTTTAATTCACCATTCCCATTCTTAAAATCTTCTGTCTTGATGGTGTCTCCTGCTGATGTATAAAAATCACTTGCTTTCAATAATTTACCGTTATTATAGGTAAATTCTATTTTGAGCTGATTGTTTTCATGAAAATGTCCCCAAAGTCCTTCTTCTAGCCCATCTTTATAAGTACCTATCGTTTTCAATACTCCTCTTGGATAATAGTAATACCATTGTCCGTTTTCCAGACCCTCTGAAAAGTTTCCTTCCGCAATCAATTTCCCTTCATCATTAAAGTATTTCCAATTGCCGGATTTGAAATCATTTTGATATGCTCCAAAACTAAATAATTTACCGTTGGGGTGATAGTTGTACCACTCTCCAGTCTTTAATCCATCTTCATATTTACCAATTACACTTTTGTTTTTATTCTGATGGTATTCGATATACACGCTATCTGGCTGGCCGTTTTTGAAAAAGATTTCCTTTTTAACAATTGAGTTTGGGTAATAATAAATCCATTTTCCAGTGGGTTGACCATCAATGTAATTGGACTTACTACTCGTTATCCCATTTTCATTATACTCAATCCAACGACCGGTTTTTAAATCATCCTTGTAAGTACCCTTGATATGCAACGCACCAAAATCATAATACTCCTCATATAAGCCGTACAACTTACCTTCTTTATAATTGGCTAATTTCAATAAATAACCCTCTCTATTAAAATACTTATACTCCCCATTCAACTTCCCATCTGTATAATGCGATTCACTTTCTAATTCCCCACGTGAATAATAGGTTCTCCATCTACCTACTTTCTTATCCAACTTGTAAGCACCATACTCTTTAATTTTTCCATTCTCATAATAAGTCTTCCAAACATCATTCTTTTTGTCATTTGACATTTCCCCTTCCATTTGAAGAGTATTGCCTGGATAATATTTTTTAAAGACTCCGTTAGCCTTTCCACTTTGATACTGAATTTCTAAATCTATATTTCCTTTACTATCATAAGATTTCCAGGATCCTTCCTTTTTTCCTTCCAGATATATTCCTGTTTGTATTAGTTGATTGTTGACATCAAAGGTTTTCCAAACTCCTGTTTTTATACCTCCCTCAAGTGTATTTCCGGTTGATCGAAGTGTACTATCTGCATTATATTCTATAGAGGTAGTTTGAGCCTGGATAAAACTAATGGCATTTAGCATCAGCATGAAAAGAAAAAAGGGCTTGAGATTTTTCATATTAATTGTTCGCGGAATATTCTTCCCAATCTATAAAAGTTGTTTGAATTTGTAAAATGAATTATGAAAGGTGGTTTTTAAGCAATTCGTCTTTTACTATATCCATTCCAGCTACAGCTTTTTCTACCACAAACCTGACATTATTATGGTAATATGAATCGGGCCTTTTTGGGTCAACAATAAAAATTGGCACTTCATCATTCACATATTGCACTAAACCGGCAGCAGGATAAACTTGAAGTGAGGTACCTATTACTAAAAAAATATCTGCCTTTAATGTTTCTGAAACTGCCACATCCATCATCGGTACCATCTCACCAAACCAAACTATATGTGGTCTTAATTGGGAACCTTTCTCACACAAGTCGCCAAGGTTTAACTGCCAATCTTCCATGGAATAAATTAGGTTTTCATCAACTGTGCTACGTGATTTAAACAATTCCCCATGCAAGTGAATGACTCTTGTAGAACCTGCTTTTTCATGCAAATCATCTACATTTTGGGTGATTACAGTTACATCAAAATTTTGCTCTAATTCTGCAATAGTATAGTGTGCTTTATTCGGTTTTGCAGTCAGCGCTTGTTTTCTACGCTCATTATAAAACTCTAAAACCAATCTTGGGTTTTTGTTCCATCCCTCTGGTGTTGCCACCTCCATAATATCATACCCTTCCCATAAACCTCCGGAATCACGAAATGTTTTCAACCCACTTTCTGCACTAACTCCGGCACCAGTAAGCACAGTAATCTTTTTCATTTTACTTTTTTTTCCTTTTTGATTTTTCGGGTGTTTTATCTGCTAACTCTTTGCACTCCTCAAAAGTTAAATCTTCGGGAACCTTATCTTTAGGGATTTTTACATTCTTCTTTCCGAATTTTATATAGGGACCCCACCTTCCATTAAGCACCTGAACATTTTCATCTTCATCAAATGTCTTGATTAACTTCTGGCTATCTGCTAATCGCTTTGCTTCAATAATTTCAATGGAGCGTTCCAGTGTCACATCATGAGGATCATCTGTTTTAGGAATGGAATAAAATTTATTATTATGACGCAAGTACGGCCCGAATCTTCCTACATTAGCCTCAATTTCCATCTCTTCAAATTCTCCAATTTTGCGAGGCAGTTTAAATAATTCCAGGGCATCTTCTAACGTGATATTTTCGATAAACTGCCCTTTTCTCAAACTGGCATACCTGGGTTTTTCTTCTTCCTCACCGTTTCCTATTTGAACAATAGGCCCAAATCTTCCTAATCGGGCTAGCACTTCTTTTCCGGATTTTGGATCAACTCCTAGTATGCGTGAGGCATTTACTTTAGATTTATCTAATTGCTCTGACTCCTCTACTTCTGAATGAAACTTCCCATAAAAAGCATCAATCATCTTATCCCATTCTATTTTTCCCTGGGCTATTTCATCAAATTCCTTCTCTACCTTTGCCGTAAAAGAATAATCAATGACATTGGGGAAGTTGCCCACTAGAAAATCATTGACGACCATTGCAATATTGGTTGGGAACAATTTATTTTTCTCAGTTCCTGTAATTTCTGTTAATTCTTTTTGGTCAATTTTATCATTTTTGAGCGTTAGCTCCCTATATTTTCGTTCCCTACCTTCCCTTGATTCTTTATTGACATAATCTCTCTTTTGGATGGTTGTAATCGTTGGCGCATACGTAGAAGGTCTTCCTATCCCCATTTCCTCTAGTTTTTTCACCAAGCTGGCTTCCGTATAACGTGCCGAAGGGCGGGTGAACCCTTCCCTACAATTGATATTATTTAATACTAACTCCTGCCCAACATTAAGTGGTGGTAGCATCGATTTATTTTCTTCAGTTTGATCTTCATCATCAGTTGATTCGATATAAACCTTCAAAAAGCCATCAAAGGTGATTACTTCACCCGTTGCCTGTAGATTTCTTTCATCAGAAGATATATTAATGGTAGCAGTAGTTCTTTCTATCTTTGCTTCTGCCATTTGTGATGCGATGGCCCTTTTCCAAATTAGCTCATATAAACGTTCTTCGCTTCCTGGCGATCCGGCAGACTTATTTGAAAAATTTGTAGGCCGAATAGCTTCGTGCGCCTCTTGTGCTGACTTAGATTTAGTTTTAAATTTTCTTATTTCCAGATACTCATCCCCAAATGAACCGACAATTTCATTTTTAGCGCCTTCTATTGCTTCGTTTGATAGATTGACAGAATCTGTTCTCATATAAGAAATATGCCCGGATTCATAAAGACGCTGCGCAAGGGTCATTGTCTGTGACACAGAATAACCGAGTTTCCTCGATGCTTCCTGCTGTAAAGTAGAAGTGGTAAATGGTGGGGCAGGTGACTTTTTTCCAGGTTTTTTCTCAAGGTTGCCAATGGTATAGGTCGCGCCAACGCAATTTTTTAAAAACTCATTAGTTTCTTCAATAGTATCGAATCTCTGAGGTAGTTCCGCCTTTAGTTGCTTACCTTTTTCTAAATCAAATAAAGCAGATACCTTAAAAAAACTTTTGGCTTCAAACTTATCAATCTCACGTTCGCGTTCTACCACTAATCTTACAGCGACTGATTGCACCCTACCTGCTGATAATCCTGTTTTTATTTTTTTCCATAAAACCGGCGATATCTCAAATCCTACCAACCGATCCAACACTCTTCTCGCCTGCTGTGCATTTACTAAATCAAGGTCTATTGTACGAGGGGTTTTAATAGCATTCAGAATGGCATTTTTCGTAATTTCCCTAAACACTATTCTTCGTGTATCATCTGCCTTAAGTTTTAAAGCTTCCATTAAATGCCAGGATATCGCTTCTCCTTCGCGGTCATCATCACTCGCTAAATAGATTAAGTCAGAATCTTTAACTAATTTTTTTAACTGTGATATAACTTCCTTTTTATCTTTTGGCACCTCATACGTAGGTTTGAATTGATTCTTTATATCTATCGCCTTATCACCTTTGGGCAAATCCCTCACATGACCATAACTTGATGCGACTACATAATCCTTCCCTAAGTACCCTTCAATGGTTTTGGCCTTTGCAGGTGACTCTACTATTACTAAACTCTTTGGCATTCCTCAATTTTTTATGAAAGATTCAAATATCAAAAAAATAAAACCTTAAATGCAAATCCTATGGATTTTTATAGGGCATTTAATTGTTAAATATTTAATAATGAGGGATTAATAGGTGGGAAGACAAATATTCAATTCATAAAGGATTCTTAATTTTCTATCATAAATTCAAGCTTTTGTACAATTATTCCTTCTGAACTACTGTATAAAGTTTAAACTTACATTCTTTATTTTCGTGAATAGTTTTTTTGTTATACAAGCGGAAACTTGTGAATTTTTTTCAGATTTGAGTGATTTTCTTAATTTATACCAACTATTAAGATTCAACAACATTTTCAACAAAAGCTCGATATCATTGCTAAATATTTATTAAATGATTATTTGATTTAAATAATATCGAATTTTGAATAAATATTTTAAAAGATTTTTATTAATAAAAGATTTGTTATTTCTTTGCAACAGACATCAATCTTTGATTATTTTAAGTCAGCACATAATTATTTGAGGGTTTTTTAATTAATATTTCAATTAAAACATACGTTTATATATAAACCTCTCAAAAAATATTGATTAAGTCGGCTTAAATTAGTCATTTTGTTCATGCGAGTGGGCAATATATTTTTAGAATTTTAAATAGAAATTTAGGCAGCCAAAATGAGAGCAACAGTAATAGGATTTGTTCTACTTCAAATAGTTGTTTGGTCTATTGTTTTTAGTGGAGAAGATAATTTGACGGGAAATTTTTACGAAGATCTATCTGACACCTGGGAGGTGATGAATGTAAATCAAAAAGCCCAGGGAGATGTTTTACTACACTACCCCACTTTCAATAGACTTACATTAAATAGTGATGGTAATTTCATTCGATTTATCATTGACGGGACACCTGATGGGTCTATTGAAGAGGGCAAATGGAGGATTAACAAAGAAAATACACACTTAATTCTAGACACTGGCTTTAAACTTGAAAAATACGAAATCATTCAAATGCCAGATCAATTGAGCAATGTCTTTATTATTAAAGGACAGGCTAATTCAAATACTGAAAAGCCCAGTAAGGAAGTTAAACTTACCAGGCTTTAATCATTATCTAACTAACCTTTTCTCATTTCTTTATAAGCATTAATCAAATTATTGGTTGAATCGTCATGACTTTCTACCGGATTTTCATTGGCGAGCTCCGGAAGAATATTATTTGCCAATTGCTTACCTAGCTCAACACCCCATTGATCAAAGCTGTAA
>JBNLGO010000110.1:0-12749 GCA_050306095.1 Cyclobacteriaceae bacterium | reverse complement strand
CTTTGCCATTCGAACCATTACTGTAGGTGTTGACCTGGTCAATCTGATTGAATTGGAAAAAAAGCAGCATGCGATCCGATTTCTTAAAAATGCTAAAAAAGTATTTGAAGATAAAGGTTATGTTGTTCAAACAATCCGCATTGCGACACCTCATTTATATCAAATACGTAAAGGATTAACGGATAGTGAAATCATGAATCGGTTGGTGGAATTAGATAAACTGGCCCATGATGATAGTGGTATTGTTATCTCAATTGGAGAGCTTTGTCAGCCAGATGTTTACAACAAAAAGTTTATTGATCTTTCCAATGAAATAATAGAAAAGACGAAGAATATAAGTTTTAGTGTCAGGATCTCTGATTTTGAAAAGGGGATCTTTTTAAACTCAATAAAAATGGCAGCAGAGATTATCTCTGCCATTGCCCATTCCAGTCCTGGAGGAGAGGGGAATTTTCGTTTTGCGGCGGCTGCTAATTGTCAGCCGCATATTCCTTTTTTTCCAGTGGCTTTCCATGAAGGTTTACCAGGGTTTGCTGTTGGTGTAGAGTCGCCCAATATTTTGTCTGATGCTATTCAATCTACGGATTGGCAAGAAAACAAAATGGCAATTAAATCTGCATTGAATAATGCGATGTTGCCCATTGAGGAAATTAGTAAAAATATAAGCACTGAAACAGGGCTACCATATTTTGGAATGGATACATCTACCGCCCCAGGATTAGATGCCTCTATTGGTGAAGTGATCGAAAAGCTAACCGGCCAACCATTTGGTCATGCTTCTACTTTAAGTGCATGCTCTTTGATCACAGATGTGATTAAAAACCTGGAAGTAAAAACCTGTGGCTACTCTGGATTAATGCTTCCCCTGCTAGAAGATAAAGTATTGGCTAAACGGGCAATTGAAGAGAATTTTACCGTTCAGGAATTGCTGATGTATTCTGCCGTTTCTGGAACAGGGCTCGATGTTGTGCCATTACCTGGAGATACTTCCATAGAACAATTGCAGCGGATTTTATTAGATGTAGCATCTCTTTCTATCAAATATTCCTCTAAAGCTATGTCAGCACGTTTGTTTTTAATTCCAGGGAAAAAAGCGGGAGATATAGTCCAATTTGACAACCCCTATTTGACAGATTGTAAGGTGATGAACATATTTTAAGCCCCTCTAATATTAACAAAGCGTTACCTGTAAATTATCATTATAATAAATGGTTATTATGAAGGGTAGCTGCTCTTGACCGTTCCAATATTTGGGGATATTATTGAAGAAAAGAAAATTGTGAAACCCGTCTATACTTTTCTTCCTGGACAGAAAATTAAATCATTGAGAGACTTAAAGGTTAACTCAATGTATTTTGTTTTGATAAATAATGACTGGGTATTTACTGTTTTTGAAACCTTACAAAATCATCATAAGCTTGAAGGGTATATTTACAATTTCAGGATTCTTCACATGCTGGATCACGAGGGGAATATCCCATATATTAAATTTAGACGTGGAGAGCTTCAACCAGAGCTGATCAAGGAAATTTATCTCAAAGTGAGTGAAGCTGTTTATTAGTTTTTTTCTATAAGGAATTATTCCATTCTAAAATTTGTAGTGATATTGTGATTTTTTACTACAATCCAATTTCATTGTGAATATAGACGGAAAACATTATCGAACTATTTTTTTGAAAGATGGAGATCCCTCCATTGTACGAATTATTGACCAGTGTAAATTACCACATGAGTTTTCATTTATTGACCTGACTTCTGTAGAAGAAGCTGCCAAGGCGATTAAAGATATGCATGTGCGTGGTGCCGGACTAATTGGAGCTACGGCCGGCTTCGGGATGTATTTAGCCGCCTTACAAGCTCCTGATAATATACACTTTGAAGATTATTTGAAAGATGCGGCCAATATGCTGAATCAAACCCGCCCAACAGCTGTCAATCTAAAATGGGCAACAGATAGACAGCTCGCAGCTATTATAAATGGAAACTCCAGAGCGGAGAAAATTGATATAGCATTTCAATTAGCTAATAAGATTGCCAATGAAGATGCGGAATATTGTCGGGAAATTGGTCAGCATGGTGTGAGGCTGATTGAAGAGATAAGTCGAAAAAAGAATGGAGAGGTGGTAAATATCCTTACCCATTGTAATGCAGGGTGGTTGGCTTTTGTAGATTATGGATCAGCCACTGCGCCCATTTACGAAGCATACGAACGAGGGATAAAAATACATGTATGGGTAGATGAAACACGACCCAGAAATCAGGGAGCCACGCTGACGGCCTGGGAATTAGGCAAACATGGGGTTTCGCATACCATCATTCCAGATAATACCGGAGGCCATTTGATGCAGCATCAAATGGTGGATTTAGTAATTGTAGGCACAGATAGGACTACAAGAATCGGCGATGTGGCGAATAAAATAGGAACCTACCTGAAAGCGTTAGCGGCGAAAGACAATGATATCCCCTTTTATGTAGCCTTGCCATCTTCTTCTTTTGATTGGAAAATAAGTGATGGTATTACAGATATTCCAATAGAGCAACGAGGAAATGAGGAGGTGAAGTATATTTCAGGATGGGGAGATAATGGATGGGAAAAAGTTTTGATTGCTCCTCAAGCAAGCAATGCAGCAAATTATGGATTCGATGTGACGCCCGCTCGTTTAGTGAGTGGTTTAATTACTGAAAGAGGAATTTGCCAAGCCAATGAAAAGGATATATTGAGGCTGTACCCTGAAAATAAAACAAAATGAGCCGGGAAGAAGGAATAATTAAATTTCAATGTGATTGGAAAAAAACAAAACCTTTTTCTGATACTAAAACCGTGGAATTAATTCGGTTTCGTCAGCTCCTTTTTAAGAAAAAGTGGATCGGCTGTTACCCGGATGGTATTGGATATGGTAATTTAAGCTGTCGCAAATCAGCTAACACTTTTTATATTTCTGGCTCGGCCACCGGAGATGTGGAATCATTTGGTGATAGGCATATATCGATTGTGACAGAATTTGAATTGCAGGAGAATCAATTGAAATGTATGGGACCAGTGAAGGCATCTTCCGAATCACTATCACATGCAGTTATTTATCAATCCCTACCGGAAGTACAAGCAGTAATTCATATTCATAATGGAAGGCTTTGGAAGAATAATTTATTTAAAGCTCCTACTACACCAAAAAGTATTCCTTATGGCACGCCTCAAATGGCGGAAGAAATTAAAACTCATTTAGCTTCAAATCAGGGTGTAATAATTATGGGAGGACATGAAGAAGGGATCATTGCTTATGGGCCTGATTTTACCACCTCATACTCATTATTAGAAGAATTAGATAGTAACACCAAATAATTGAAAGAGCACAATTCGTAATCCTACATATAGGATAAGTAAGGCAGTAAGCGCTTTCACAATTTTAGGGTTTAAATAGACAGAGCCTAAACGTGAGCCAATTTGTCCGCCTATAAATACCGCTATCGCCATGGGAAGAATGCTTAAAAATTCTACCTCAAATTGCATTTTAGTTATCTGACCAGCCAATCCTGCAATTGAATTAACAAGGATAAAAAAGCTGGATATTCCTGCGATTTTCTTGGCATTGCTCCATTTCATTAAATGCAAAACCGGGGACAGGAATATACCACCACCTATCCCCACCATTCCGGATAAAAATCCGACCCCACCACCAATTACAGTTAATAGCAGTGAATTTGATCCGGAAGCAGGATCTTCATTTTTCACTTTCTTATATAAAACATCTACAAACATTAATAAAGAAGCAATGATTAATGAGAATCCCAGGAGAATAAAAAATGCCTTCTCTGATATTCGCCATAGACCTCCTAAAAATGCCATTGGTATGCTTAGCAAAACTATCGGCCAGGATTTTATTAAATCTAAATGCTTGTTTTTAATGAAAAGATAGGTGCCGCTACTTACGACAATAATATTGCAAATCAGTGCTGTGGGCTTCATTACGATCGCACTAATTCCAAATACCGCCATGATAGCCAGGTAACTTGACCCCCCACCAAAACCAACAGTTGCATAAAAAACCGCAACAATGAAAAATACAATTGCCAGTTGTAGGTTTAGGTCCATTTCGCTCTATTTTGGCCAAAAATAAAGCTTTTAACGACAGAATAAAATTTCTTATTCTTTGATCCAAAAAAACGAATGAAGTCTCACCTTATAAGACCGGCCTCTTCTTGCGACTAAATTTCATTTTAAACTAATCCAACACCGTACTTTTGAATAATTCTTTTAAAAATTAACCATTGAGTCATTCATGGTTGGGAAGTTGGTAGTGAAGGAGATTAGTGAAGTTGGTAGTGTGGTGGAAAAAGGAGGAGAAGTTTTTTAAACTATTAAATTGTTTCATTTTTGCGTAAAGTAGATATTTGAAGGGATATAGATGTAACGATTCTCCTCCTTTTACTTATGGGTAGATTTTTCGGCTGGTTTCTGTTAATTATTTTGGTTTTATCCCTTGTGTTGGGGGTATTTCTAACTCAACCTATAAACAGGGATCAGGGTTTATTGGATGATTACCCTCGCGCTGGCGAGAAAAGTATCCTGCAATTAAAAGATAATTCGCATGCTGTTACCGGAAAGCTAAACGCATCCTGGTCCAGGTCAAATTTGATGCCTTCTTTTATTACTCCAATGGCCGGTTATAAAGTACGCCCAGCCTATCAAGATGTACATGACTCCCTATATGTGCATTGCCTATTACTGGAAATTGAAAATGTTCGGGTCGCTTTTTTGTCATATGATATGCTGATTGTCCCACCACTGGTTTCTCAACAAGTAGAAAAGAATAAAAAATCATGGGGTGTTGATTTCGTTTATTTTTCAGCATCTCACACGCACAGCGGCATTGGAGGTTGGGATGATACTTATGGTGGACAGCAGGTAGCAGGTGAGTACAATGAAGATATAGTGATCCGAATTGTCCAGGCTACAGAGAAAGCCCTTCAAAAGGCAAAGAAGGATTTGAAACCTACGGAATTATCATTGTTAAAATCAGATGGGTATAATTTTTCTAAAAACAGGTTAGGAGAGCAGTATCCTCATGACGGACGACTAAGTTCATTATATATAGAAAGGTCTGATTCCAGCAAGGCCATTTTAACTTCTTATAGCGCCCATGCAACTAATATTTATTCAAAGGGATTGAGTATCAGCAATGACTATCCTGGGCAATTAAACAACACACTTGAAAAAGAAGTCGTTGATTTTGCGATGTATATGGCTGGAGCGGTTGGCAGTCATTCTGTGGATCACCCTGAAGATACGATCAGCGACAGGTTTCAATTTGTAGAGGATTATGCCGCATCTTTATTAAGTGTAATCGAGAAAAAAACAGATACAGTTCATTTGGGAAATCCAATTCACCTTTCTTATGGAAAGCTTCCTTTAAACATGGATCGAACCCAGCTTCGCATTTCTGACAATTTACGGTTAAGGCCAGGAGCGTTTCAAAAGCTTTTTGCTCCGCTTGATGTTGATATAAAATATATCCAAATTAATAATCTCGTGATGTTAGGAATGCCGTGTGACTTTTCAGGTGAAATAATGGTGGAAAACAAACTGTATAAATATGCTGAGGAGCAGGGTAAAGAATTGATGATTACAAGTTTTAATGGAGGCTATTTGGGATATATTACAGCTGATCATCATTATGAAAAAACCAGGAGAAGTGAAATTAGGGCAATGAATTGGGTAGGTCCCTATCATGGAGAGTATTTCACAAAACTAATCAAGGAGCTTGTTGACTGATATAGAAAATCTGGAAAACACCGATTTTTATCAACAAGTAAAAACTTACCTGGATAAGTTGGGGGTTGAATGTGAATTGCAGTTTAGTAGCCTATTAAATGAAATGCTGTTGGTCACTTCGAGCCAAGTTAGCTTTAAGTTCAATTTTATTTTTGATGGTTCCGGTTTAAAAAATCAGCAACAATCTCTGATTGCTCATCAACATAATGTACAGCTCATTCATCTCTGGGAAGATTTATGGTTCACCAAAAGAAACATTGTTCAATCCCGTATCAGGTCCTTATTCAATAAGCTGGATAGAATTCATGGTAGGGAGACGGAAATAAGAGAAATAAGTAATAAGGAGTTGCTTTTGTTTTTGAATGAACATCACTTATCTATTCCAATCAAAGGAAAATATAGATATGGTCTTATTTACAAGGATACGCTGGTTTCAGTATTGTCCTTAAATGCCCCTAAAAAATTCAGGTCTGACGATGGTGAATTATTATCATACGAGATTCTCCGCTTTTGCCATAAGAATGGATACACGGTAGTAGGTGGCTTGTCTAAATTGCTTAAACATTTTATTCTAAACCATTCACCGGCTCACATGATGACTTATATTGATCTTGAATGGGGAAATGGGGAAGGGTTTGTAAAACATGGATTTAAGAAAGTTGATACCCTTAAGCCTTTAAAATTTATACTGGATATTAAATCTAAAGTTCGATATCACAGTTCATTTCAAGCAAAGGAAATTTTGGAATCCCATTCAAATAGCCCAACTCAACCTGTTTCAGTCTATAATTCAGGAAGCTTAAAACTAATCCGGTGGCTAAACGGATAGTGGGTAATTAAGTCGTATTTAAAATTAGCGGAATAGAAATGTAATTTTTTAAGTGTACTTGTACATCGTTTTATGTCGGGTAATTAATGTTATTTGTCGGTAAAATATCACTATTCGTATAAATACTAATATTATTTGGTTACAGAAGTTACTTTTTTGTCATTTACTTACACACGAATAAAGATTAGGAAAATGGAAAGATTACTTCACACAACTACAGAATTAGAAGGTTTGGTCAACCTCTATTATTTATTGATTATGGCCGATGGAAAGATTAGTGATAAAGAAGTCAGAATGGGTGAATTAATGTGTGAATATGAAAAGATTGACAGGGGTATATTTAATGAATTACTTGAAAAAGCTGCTGCCATGGGAAATGACGATCTTTATAGAAAGTGTGTTGTAGCATTAAAGCAGTGTGCCTATGAGTATAACATCAAATGTTTGGCCTGGATGTCATTGATTGCAAATTCTGATGGTTTTATGTCATCAGAAGAATGGGGCTTAATATTCAAGTTATACTCATACGAATTACATCTTGATTTGAAAGAAATCATGACATTTCAAAAATCATTGCCCAGAAAATAAATTATTTGCTTGCTTTGATCGAAAATAAATGGGGCACTTTATACCCGAACTTATTGATCACGAACTTCCCTTTTTCAAACTCCGTCATTTCCTTAAAGGTGCGATAAGGAGAATAATTAAATTCATTAAAGAATTCGATTTTAAGTCCTGCTTTAATGAGGGCATTCATCACCCGGCCAATTCCATGGTTCCAACAATATTCTTTTTTACCATTTTTTTGTTCACTCTCTGTATAAGAACTACCAGAAACATGCATTAGAGGTTCCGCTTCGCTTTGATAAGGATGTTCTACTTTATTAAATGCATCATCATACATCCAAAGGATAGGGTGGAATTCCACCATATAAAACACGGAGGTTTCATGCATATAAGAAGCAATTAATTCACCCCATCTGTCCAGGTCATGAAGCCAGTTGATAATGCCGTAAGAAGTAAAAACGATGTCAAATTTTTCAGAAACATGGTCAGGTAGATCATAAACATTGCAGCAAATAAAATCCACCTCCGTTTTTAATTTTTCATTGATGTCTTTGGCAATGGAAATGGCTCCTTCAGAAAAATCTACAGCTACCACATGGGCACCTTTTTTCGCCCATGATATGGAGTCTTGTCCGAAGTGACATTGAAGATGAAGCATGGATTTACCACTTACATCTCCCAGTTCTGTGAGCTCGATTTCTTTCAGGCTGGATTTGCCTGCTAAAAAAGAACTTTGATCATAAAAATCGGACTTAACATGCACGGAGGCCAATTTGTCCCATAAACGTCTATTGGCTTCATAATAATTTTGTAAGTTTTGTGCGTCACTCATAAGACTGAAAATACGTCGGTTAGATTAATTTAACTTGCTCAATGAATAATATTAAATGCATTTAATTGTTTGAAATAAAACATCAAATGCCATTTTCCGGTTAAATTAACCATGTAAATAATGGTTTTCCAAAGATAAAATAAACTATATATTTGTACCTAAATAAATAGGAGTTGCATTTTTTAAATCATATCACAAAAAGTAATTTTCATCGGGGATGGACGGCCATATTTTTTATTGGTGTGTCAGCTATTATCAATTCTTGTCAGTTTAAAGATTTATCGAGCATCGATAGCAGCAAGGTTAATTTAATTCAATACGTTAATCCGTTAATAGGCACAAATTCTAATCCTGATAATTTTAGTGGAAATGTCAGTCCTATAGCTGCAATGCCATTTGGTATGAATCTTTGGATACCTAATACGGTAAACAGGGATCCCAGATGGATATATAGTTACGAATCCAATAGAATTAAAGGCTTTCGATGTTCTCACCAACCAAGCCCCATGCTAGGTGATTACGGTACCTTTTCTATCATGCCCATGAGTGGCGAATTGATCATAGACCCCTACCGAAGAGCCTCTGAATTTGACCATAATGATGAAATAGCAACCCCTTATTCCTATGGAGTAATTCTCAAGAGATCGAATATAAAAGTGGACGTAGTGCCTACTTTAAGAGGTGGGTCATTCAATTTCACATTTCAGGAAGCAAGTTCTTCTTACATTCTATTAGATGCTATGAATGACGAATCGTATATTCGGATCATCCCACAGCAAAATAGGATTGTTGGGTTTTGTAAAAATAATTCAGGAGGTGTGCCAAAGAATTTCGCAAATTACTTTATCATGGAATTTGACAAACCATTCGTTTCTTATACACTTTGGAACAAGGACAGTTTAAATTCTAATAAAAAAGAAATTAAAGGAACAGGAGTAGGAGTGGCGGTGAAATTTTTAACCAATAGAAATGAAAAGGTAAACCTTAAAATAGCCACATCATTTATAAGCATTCCACAAGCAATCACTAATTTCAATAGTGAACTAGCAGAGTATTCATTTGATGAACTAAAGATACAAGCTAATCAGGCATGGAATAATGAACTGAATAAGATTGTAGTGGAAGGAGGGACGAGTGATCAAAAGTCTCTGTTTTATACTTCATTTTATCGGGCATTACTTTTTCCTAAAATCTTTTATGAATTTGATGAATCCGGAAAGATCATTCACTATAGCCCATTTGATGGTAGAGTTCATAACAGCTTCCTTTATACAGATATAGGTTTTTGGAATTCTCACAGGACGTTATTTCCGTTTTTTACTCTGATGTATCCCGAGATGAATTCTAATATTCTGAAAGGAATGACCAATGCATACCGAGAAGGAGGTTGGCTACCACAGCACCCTAGTCCTGGGTATAGAAAGCCTTACCTAGGCAATCATGCCGGGGCGATTTTTGTAGACGCGGTCACAAAAGGTATTACTGATTTTGATACTGATTTAGCCTATCAAGCTATTAAGAAGGATGCTATTGTTACCCCTCCAAAATATGCTCCCGGAAGAAGCGGATTAAAAGAGTATAATAATATCGGATATGTGCCTTTTCCTGAATATCAGTATAGTGTGACAAAAACCCTGGAGTATGCATATGATGATTATTGCATTTGGAAGTTAGGAGATGCTTTGGGAAGGATCGATGAAATTGAGAGCTATATTTCCCATGCATATAATTATCAAAATTTATATGATAGCTCAAATCGGTTTTTAATTGGCAGGTCTGCCGAAGGCGCTTTTGATAAAAACTTTGAAGCAAAAGAGTGGGGGGGCGCTTATTACATTGGCAATGCCTGGCATTATAACTGGAATGTACCGCATGATATAGCCGGCCTTATTAACCTATATGGTGGTGAAGAAGAGTTTGGCAAAAAATTGGATTCGTTATTTTTGGTTCCTCCCGAATTTAAAGTAGGAACCTACAGACATGTAATCCCTGAAATGACCAATATGGTTGTCACTGATTTGGGACAATACAGTCATATTAATCCAAATCTTCAGCATGTAGCATATTTATATAATTATATAGGTAAGCCCTGGAGAACACAGGAAATATTAAATGTATTTACCCAAAAATTATATAGACCTACACCGGGTGGCCTCTCTGGCGATGAGTATGTTTCCAATTTATCATCATGGTATTTATTTACGGCAATGGGATTTTACCCAATCACTGCAGGAACAAATGAATATGTCCTTGGTGCACCGATTTTTGAAAAAGTAATTCTAAACCTTGAAAATGGTAAAACATTTACCATTGAAGCACCAAACAGAACAAGTGATAATTTCTATGTGGAGGATGTAGAGTTAAATGGATCGGAGTTGAACCAAAATTATATCCTTCATTCAGATGTGATAAATGGGGGTAAGTTGAAATTTGAAATGGATAAAAACCCAAACAAAAAATTTGGAAGGGACGAAAGTGCATATCCATTCTCCCTCTCCAAATTTAATAGCTTAGTTAAGCAATAAATATTTATTGATAACTTACATTAACGGAACCGCCGCTGGTCACCAACGTTACCTTGGATCCTCCACCATTTATGGTACCGTCAATTTTATCGTCTTCTGATTTTCCACTGAAATTGTGTAATGGAGCATTAACAGAATTTCCGCTAAAGTAAATGTCCATTCCGGTTTTGTCGGGTAGTGTAGCATTAATAGATCCACCACTTGTTTTGAGCGTAATGTCACCAGTCACTTCCTGGATGTCAGCTCTGATACCACCACCACTTGTATGGGCATTCATTTCTCCTCTAATATCTTCTAATTTTATACTTCCTCCAGATGTTGACAGGTCAAAACTTCCATTCAGTTTTTCTGCTTTGATCGATCCACCACTTGTTGTTCCTCTTAAATCACCTCGCACATCAAAAATATGAATGCTCCCTCCTGAAGTCGATGCGTGTATGTCGCCGTTTAATTCTTCCATGGTGATGCTACCACCACTCGTGTTTAATTTTTGATTACCTGAAAGGCCTTTCATCGTAATAGAACCGCCACTGGTGTTGAGATCAGCAGAAATAGCTGAAGGTGTATAAACTTTGAAAGAGATGCTAATATTATTATTGCCCATAAATCCTTTGTGCTTGGCAGAAGCAATGACTCTGTCACCTTCCTTGGCAATTTTAATTTCAAAATCTTCTAAGTAATCCTTGATTTTGTCTTTATTCTTAGTCTTCCATGAATTGACATACATTTCGACAATGATTTGATTAGTACCTGATTCGCCAATGGTAGTGATAGATCCACCTGAAGTGTTTACATCGAGATAAGAAACTGAGCTGGCGTCAAATTTTTTAGTAGTGTAAGGGTCGTCTGCATAAGTGTTGATGCAATTGGTCATTAGGGTTGTCATCGAAATAGCTATGATGACAAGAAGAAAGTTTATTCTTTTCATGATTGGATTTTTTAATTATAAAGATTGGCGAATGGGATGAAAGGTTGCATGATTTATAAAATTATTTTGCTGGATGATAAATCTTTTTTCAAAGTAGGTTGTTTTAAGACATATTAATGAATTATTTGATGGTTTATCAATTAAATGTTGTTAACGGACATATTTCTTTATTCCGATTAATAAAAAATTCATATTTTGAATCGATAAATTAAAATTTACAAAAACTGCATGCGGAAATCTTTACTCTTAGGCTTTTTTATAGCCATATCCTTTCAATATGTCTTTGCACAACAGCTAACAGTTTCCGGTAATGTTTCCTCAGCTGAAGACGGTGAAGGATTGCCAGGTGTGAGTGTATTTATTAAGGGAACAACCACTGGTACCATTACGGATTTTAATGGTGACTATACGGTAAATATTGAAGAGGATACCGAAGTACTTGTTTATTCCTACGTGGGATATAAGTCACAGGAAATTGCAATTAATTCTCAATCCGTAATAAATGTCACTTTAGAGCTCGATACAAAGCAACTTCAGGAAGTAGTGGTTACAGGTTTTCAGGAAGTGGATAGAAAATTATTTACCGGAGCAGCAGAAAGAGTAAGCATGAAGGATATAAAAGCTGCTGGTATTCCTGATGTCAGCAGGGCATTAGAAGGCCAGGTGGCAGGGGTGAGTGTGGATAATGTGTCTGGAACTTTTGGGTCAAGTCCAAAAATTAGAATCAGGGGAAACACTTCTATTAATGGAAATAACCAACCATTATTTGTTGTCGATGGGGTAATCTTAGAAGATCTTGCCAGCGTGGATACGGAAGATTTTATTTCCGGAAATGCCAATACCCTTGTGAGCTCTTCTATGGCAAATTTAAATCCCAATGATATAGAATCTTTTGAAGTACTGAAAGATGCATCCGCTACGGCGATATATGGAGCCAGGGCTGCAAATGGGGTGATCGTAGTTACCACCAAAAGAGGAAGAAGCGGAAAGCTACAGGTAAACTATAATGGAAATTTTTCCGGTAAAATTCGCCCAACCTATAATCAGTTTAATTTGCTCAATTCTGCCCAGGAAATGGCAGTATATCGTGAGATGCAGGAAAAAGGTCTCGTCAGTATTACTACAGCCGTTGCAGCAAAAAATTATGGAGCAATGGGTAAGATGTATTCATTCCGGAAAGATGATAAAGCGAAGCATCTTCCATGAAAAAACGTCTATGTTGGTCTACATTTGTTTATCCGGATAGCGCAATTTTTTATATGGCTATGAACAAACCTCAGGTCAAAAGATTCCTCCCG
>JBNLGO010000109.1:0-12811 GCA_050306095.1 Cyclobacteriaceae bacterium | reverse complement strand
TTAAAAATATATTCCTCTGCTAAACGATATTCACCTATGGTAATATAAATTTCACCAATTCCTCCATATATAATTGGTAGATTATAAGCCTCCTTTCTTTTAGCTATTTCTATGGCCTTATTAAAAAAGTTAATTGCTAATGCTGATTTCCCTAAAGACTTATAACAGAGACCAATATTATAATACTCCACATTTAAATCAAGCGTGTCATTTTGAGCAATTTTGATATCTAACGCCTTTGTCAAATTTAAAATTGCATTTTCAAAGTCTTTTACCTCGTAATATATAACTCCAATATTATTATATGAACCTGAAATTCCTTTTTCTATTCCTAACTCATTTTTAATTTTAAGAGATTCATGGAAATAATATAAAGCACTATCATATATTAACAGACCATAAAAATAACTCCCAAGAGCTGTATAACATTTGTATGTTGTTTCATCTGCTCCTGACTCAATTGATAACCGAACAGCTTCATTTAAATAGGGTTTGGATTTTTCTGGTGAAAACAAATCCATATATGTATATCCAATATCAACTAACGTATTAATTTGATTAGCTGTATCCTTAGTATTTCTAGCCTCCCGGTAGGCCATTTTATAATAATACAAACTACTATCAGGACTACTTTGGTAGAAATTATCTATAAGATCATATATTAAATTAATCTTATCCTTACCAGATTTCTCCAGGATGTTCTCTTTGACAACTGTTTTAATTGTTGCACTATTCTGTTGAGAAATAGCGTCACCAAAAATAAATACACATACAACAAAAAATATGAAATATTTAAAATATACAATTTTTAAAATATTCCCGGGTAAAAGGCGCATTATGAATATAAACAATTTATGTGCAAAAAAAATAATGGGTAAAAGGTTAGTTGTGATTTAAAAAAAGAAAAATACATAATTATATCAAAATATTCAAAATTCAAGAGACTTAAAGTAATACTTTAAGGTTATAAAATTGAAATATTCCGAGTTTTTATAAAGTTTTTAACGCTAAATATAACAATTTTAATAAAATGGATTTAATCAAGTACTTTTTGTATTTTTCCAATTTTTTTTAGGATTTTTTTGATAATATCCCCTGTGTTTGGTATAATTGAATAAGATTTTTTTACGGGAAAGAAAAAATTGTAGGCTAAATATAAAATAAACTAAAAATGAAAACTAAATTATTAACACTCGCTCTTTTTGGATTTTTAACATTAGGATTTGTTTCATGTGCAGACGAAGAAATTGCACCTTCCAATGAAATGACTGAACAAACTTCAGTACAAGATGAAGATACTGGTACAACTCGTCCAATACTTAGAAGAGACTAATCAATAACATTCAGTAAATTAATAATTACGGTTTTTCCCTTATAGAATTATATAAAAATATTTAAAATTCTATATAATAAAAAAATGATAGGGAAATTAATTTTATTAATTGTACTATTCTAACATTCAATAGAATTTTAAGGTATATTGATCCTATAATCTTCGTTGAGGAGGTATCATAACCTAAGAAATAAATAGACCCAGCACATGCTGGGTTTTTTTATTGGCTTTTCTTACTACCTTTGCAGGTTCAAAATTTATCCGATGCAAAGTATTCGAAATATTGCCATAATTGCCCATGTTGATCACGGCAAAACTACATTAGTAGATAAAATAATTTATGCTGCTAATATCCTTTCTCCACATAAAGAAAAACAAGAGTTAATTCTTGACAATAATGACCTGGAAAAAGAAAGGGGTATCACCATTACCTCTAAAAATGTATCCGTTATGTATAAGGATACTAAGATCAATATTATTGATACACCTGGTCACGCTGATTTTGGTGGTGAGGTAGAACGAGTATTAAAAATGGCTGATGGAGTGCTTCTGCTAGTTGATGCATTTGAAGGTCCGATGCCACAAACAAGATTCGTGTTGAGTAAGGCTATTAACCTTGGCTTAAAACCAATCTTAGTAATCAACAAAGTTGATAAGTTAAACTGTCGACCTGATGAGGTACATGAGCAAGTGTTTGATCTAATGTTTCACCTCGATGCAACGGAAGAACAACTTGATTTCACTACTGTCTATGGCTCAGCAAAAGAAAATTGGTTTAGCCATGACTGGAAAGAAAAAACAGATGACATTACTCCTCTACTTGATAGTATTATAGATATTATACCTCCAGCACCATATGTAGAAGGCACTCCTCAATTTCAAATCACATCTCTAGATTATTCTTCTTTTGTAGGTAGAATTGCGATTGGAAGAGTATTTAAAGGTGAATTAAATGAGGGGCAAACCCTTGGAATTATTAAGAAAGATAATTCCAAGTCCAAAATTAAACTGAAAGAAATCCACCTTTTTGATGGATTAGGTAGGGTTAAAGTGCAAAACGTTAAATGCGGTGATATATGTGCATTGGTTGGCATAGAAGAATTTGAACTTGGTGATACGATTACTGATTTTGACAACCCGGAACCAATGCCAAGAATTGCTATTGATGAACCTACCATGAATATGTTATTCACAATCAATAACTCTCCATTCTTTGGCAAGGAAGGTAAATTTGTTACTTCACGCCATCTACGAGATAGGTTGTTTAAGGAAACTGAAAAAAACCTGGCTTTAAGAGTGGAAGAAACTAACTCTGAGGATAAATTTTTGGTGTTTGGTAGAGGCATTCTTCATTTATCTGTATTGGTGGAGACAATGAGAAGAGAAGGGTATGAATTGCAGGTAGGGCAGCCACAAGTTCTTTTTAAAGAAATTGATGGGCAAAAACATGAACCAATCGAGTTATTTGTTGTGGATGTACCACAAGATTTCAGTGGTAAGATTATAGAAGCTGTAACAAAAAGAAAGGGTGAATTAAAAGTAATTGAACCAAAAGGAGACATCCAACATCTTGAATTTGAAATTCCTTCCCGAGGTATCATGGGATTAAGAAACAATTTGTTAACTCTTTCTGCTGGAGAAGCAGTAATAAATCATAGATTCCTGGAATACCAACCTTTTAAAGGTGAGATTACTGTTAGAAATAATGGCTCTCTTATTTCTATGGATACAGGAACCTGCACCGCATATGCGATAGATAAATTACAGGATCGAGGAATATTTTTCATTGAGCCTGGAGAAGATATTTATGAAGGACAAGTTATTGGTGAACATATCAGATCTAATGATTTAGTTATCAATGTGAATAAAGGAAAAAAGCTGACGAATATGAGAGCATCTGGGTCAGATGATAATACTAAAATTGCACCCAAGAGGCATTTTTCGTTAGAAGAGGCGCTGGAATATATTCACAAAGACGAATATTTGGAAACAACACCCGAATCTCTGAGGTTAAGAAAAATCCTTCTTAAAGAACATGAAAGAAAAAGAGCTAATTAATTAGCTCTTTTTCATTTTTCTCATTGCTTCTAATTGATCCCATAATTGTGAAGGCAGTTGTTCCAACATATTGAATTCTCCTGCACCTTGCAACCATTCACCGCCATCTATTGTTACAACTTCCCCATTTATAAAACCAGAGAAATCTGAAATAAGGTAAGCCGCTAAATTTGCTAACTCCTGATGCTCTCCTACTCGTCTCATTGGTATTCTCTTAGTCACATCAAATTTCTCTTTTAAATCACCTGGTAACAATCTGCTCCAGGCACCTTCCGTAGGAAATGGACCGGGGGCAACCGCATTAGTTCGAATATTATATTTTGCCCATTCCACTGCCAGCGATCTTGTAAGCGACAATACTCCCGCCTTAGCACAAGCAGATGGAACCACATATCCCGACCCCGTCCAGGAATAGGTAGTAACAATATTTAAGACGCTGGCTGAAATTTTATTTTCAATCCAATATTTCCCAAAAGTTAATGTGTTATTTACTGTTCCTTTTAACACGATATCTATCACTGCATCAAAAGCCCTATGTGACAATCGCTCTGTGGGACTAATAAAATTTCCAGCAGCATTATTAACTAACCCATTTACCTTACCAAATTTCTCCAGAGCGAAGGCTAAACTTTTTTCCACATCAGAAATATTTCGCACATCACCGGAAAATATTTCAACTTTCCCATTTCCTATTTTTGTAAGCTCATTTTGTGCTTTTTCCAACTTAACTTTATCCCTGCCAGTTATGACAACCTTAGCGCCAAGCTTCAAAAAATATGAAACCATTGAAAAACCTAAACCACTACCTCCACCCGTCACGACAATCACTTTATCACTCAAGCAGTTATCCCTTAACATTTCATTGTTGTTCATACTAATAATTTTAAGTGGGAATAAATATTTAAACGCATTTGCAATAAAATATTACAAGTGCGTTACAATGGAGAAAATTGACTATAAATAATTAGTTATTCAAGAAATAATCCTGTTTGTTTGAAGTATAGAGATATTGTACAATTACAATAATTTTTATCACTTTTTATTTGATTTACGTGTTATCTAAAAAAGCCACATTATTTGTTTTATTGGCACTTTTGGTGTGTCCACTCATTTCCATTGCCCAAAATTTTGACCGCATTACTTTAGATAATGGTTTGTCTCAAAGTCATATAAACTGCATTAGACAAGATAGCACTGGATTCATTTGGTTTGGAACCAATGGAGGGCTAAACAGATACGATGGAAGTGAATTTAAGATTTTCTTACATGACATTTACGATTCTACATCCATCTCAAATAATATTATTAATTGCATTTATGAGGATGACCTGGGGCTTTTGTGGGTAGGAACCCAGAACGGACTTAATGTTTATGACAAATCGAAAGATCAATTCACAACATTCAAATCTAAGGTAACTGACCCAAATAGCTTATCTAGTAATATCATTACAGCAATTGTTAAAGACACATTGGGCAACTATTGGATTGGCACAGATGGTGGGGGATTAAATAAATACGATACACTTACCAAAAGCTTTACCATTTATCAGTATAACATTCAAAATCCTTATAGCATTAGTTCTAATAGAATATCGACTTTGGCACTTGATAAATTTGGGTTTATTTGGGTTGGAACATATGACAATGGAGTGAATATGATGGATCCTTCATCGGGCAAATGTTTAAGATATGTAAAGAGTGAAGACAATGAAACCATCATTTCTGATAATCAAATTAACATCATTTATGAAGACAATGATGGAGATCTTTGGGTAGGCACCTCTGATGGGTTAAATAAATTTGTGGCCTCAAAAAATGGGCGTAGTCTCGAGGTAAGGGATCGCATTTTAAAGTATTATTACAATCCAGGAAGAAATTCTGTTGGAGGAAAATCGATTTTATCAATATATCAAGGTGCATCTGGTTTACTTTGGATAGGAACAGATAATGGTGGGTTATCTAGCTTTAATAAAGCTGCCAGTTATTTTAAGAATTATCAATTTGACCCGAACAACCCTAATGGACTATTAGGCAATAAAATCACGGCTATTCTCGATGACAAAAGCGAAATACTTTGGATTGGCACTAATGCTGGAATAAATAAAATCGATCGCCAGGGTGACCGATTTGAACTCTATTCAAGAAAACCCGGAGCGGTAAATACCTGGAGTAGTAATAATGTTCAATCCATTTACAAGGAAAATAGTGGTATCATTTGGGTGGGCACCTTCGATGGCGGATTAAATAAATATGACCCATCTAATAATCAATTTACTATTTATAAAGAAGATGATGTGATTGTTGGGGGGGTTAGCATGAAAGAGCATCAAAAGATTCTTCAAAAAAGAAAAAAACGATCCACAAGATTTAAAGAAAGAAACAGTTACCTCAGCAACAATAGAATCCTATCTCTTTACCGTGATTATAATCGTAACCTATGGATCGGAACAGGTGGTGGTGGCTTAAATCAACTAAATGTCAAAACTGGTGAAGTAATTAAATACCGGGCAAAAAAAGAAAATCCGGACAGCTTAAGTAGCGATGTTATTAATGTGATTTTCAAGGACTCCAAAGGAAAAATGTGGCTGGGAACTGATGGAGGACTTCATGAGTTTAACCTTCAAAAGTTTACGAGATATATACACGACCGAAATGATGTATTAAGTATCAGTAGCAACAATATCACCTCCATCACTGAGGATGATAAAGGAAACTTATGGATCGGAACGTTTGGTGGAGGATTAAATAAATTCGACAGGAAAAACAATTCTTTTACCCGTTTCACCAATCAAGACAATAAAAACAGTATAAGCAGCAATTCCATTTATTGTTTGTTCATGGATGATTCATCACGATTATGGATAGGAACAAACGATGGTCTTAATATGATGGATACTGAAAAAGAAACCTTTCAACACTTTACCATCAAAAACAATCTACCTTCTAATTTTATATATGGCATCATAAGCGACAATGAGCACAATCTCTGGATTAGTACAAATAAAGGTATTTCCAAATTTGACCTTAAGGAGAAAAAGGCCAAGAATTATGATGTTCTAGATGGATTGCAAGGAAATGAATTTAATCCGGGAGCATTTTATAAAACCCGTAAAGGTGAAATGCTTTTCGGAGGAATAAATGGTTTTAATTCTTTTTATCCTAAAAGCATAAAAGACAATAATTATAAACCTGAGATTATATTAACTGACTTTAAAATCTTAGGTGAACCAGTAGAAATAGGAACGGAAGATTCACCTCTGCCTAAACATATCTCTGAATTACATGAAATCAATCTTAGCTATAAAGACAAGGCGATTTCTTTTGAATTCGTTGCCCTAAATTTCACAAATTCAGAGAAAAACGAATATGCTTATATATTAGAAGGATTCGAAAAAAAATGGAATTACGTGGGCAATCGTAGATTTGCCAACTATACCAACCTTCCCCCTGGCGAATATACCTTTAAAGTAAAAGCGTCCAATAACGATGGGATTTGGAATGAAAAAGGCGTTTCCCTGATTATTAATGTAAGTCCCCCTTTTTATAAAACATGGTGGTTTTATTTATTGATATTTGTAACATTAATGATAAGTGCCTATCTGTTTGTGGTAATACGGGTAAACAACCTACAGAAAACCAAAACATTGCTCAGGGAAGTTGTTAAAGCAAGGACTAAACAATTAAGCGAGGAGAAAAACAGAGTTGAAAAAGCGCATGCCGAGATCATGTGGCAGAAAAACGAAATTGAAAACCAAAAGAACCTTTTGATGCGAAACAACAAGGATCTTGTGGATGCTAAAGAGCAAATTAACAATGCAAATGAGGAATTAAAAGCCATCAATTCTAATCTCGAAAAAATAGTAGAAGAGCGTACTGTAAAATTAAGGTCTGCTTATGAAAACCTAATAATCGCCAATAACGAACTAGACATGTTTATTTATCGGGCTTCTCATGACCTAAAGGGACCCATAGCTAGTTTATTAGGTTTAACTAAAATCGCCAAGCTTGACAAATTACCTGATAGTACGATTAATTATATTGATAAAATTGAACTAGGGGCAGAACATCTAAACAATGTTTTAACCAAGCTGACAAATATTCATTTTATCAATAAATCAGAACTGGAACTAACCAATATTAATGTTTATGATTTTATAGAATCCATTTTAAGAAGAATCAATCCACAACAAAAGAACCAGGTTAATATAAGCAACAACATAAAAAAAGGTCTTCAAATTAAAACGGATGAAAAACTCATTCAGATAGTTTTTGAGAACATCATAGAAAATGCCCTTGCTTTTAAGCAACCTATAGAAAGTATTCTTTCGATTAAAGATTCACAAAGTGGGAAGTCTTTACGCATAAATTTTGAAGACAATGGAATTGGAATTCCAGTAGAAAATCAAAAGAAGGTATTCGATATGTTTCACCGAGCATCTGATCTTTCAAAAGGATCGGGTCTTGGTCTTTACCTGGTTAAAAAAGCTATTGAAAAACTCAATGGTTCTATTTCACTTAAAAGTGAAAAAGGTAAATTTTCAATTTTCACTGTTGAATTACCATTAAATAGTATAATCCACCCTACTGCTAAAAAGAATGGTAAATCAAAAAAGGTTACAGCCCCTGCTTAGCTTCTAAAAGCACAATAGACCTTTCCATTACCTCAATTGATTTTTGATTAATGGATTGATTCCCATCGATACCCTGATCCTTATAGGTATCAAACATCAACATCCACTTACCGTTATTTTCCAATATTGGCAAATCAAATTTCAAGCTTTTCCAAAAGGCATTAATGATGACATGAATCATTTCATTTGATGAAGGATGTAGCAATGTAAATGCCAACGAATGTGAATTTTTTGACCAATCGGGTCGGTTTCTTTTCACCCCATGCCATGTGATAAACGGATGATTTGGGTTTTTATCTGTCAATAAAAGTTTTTCAATTTTGAACAGTTCTTTCTGCTGGGTATAATCAATAATCTGCTTAGTAAATTCCAAGAGACCGGAATTTTTATTTACTAATTCCCAATCAAACCAAGACAATTCATTATCCTGACAATAAGCATTATTATTCCCTTTTTGAGTCCTGGCTACCTCATCGCCCATTAATAACATTGGCGTACCCTGGGATATAAAGGTGAGCATTAAAAAATTTCTCATTTGCCGCTCCCTGAATTTCAGGATTCCTACATTGTCAGTTTCACCTTCTTCTCCACAATTCCAACTATAATTGTCATTGGCCCCATCCCGATTATTTTCGCCATTTGCTTCATTGTGTTTTTCATTATATGACACCAAATCATGCAATGTAAACCCATCATGGCATGTAACGAAGTGGATGCTCCTATTAGGCTCTCTATTAGGCGTTCTGTAAATATCTGGACTTCCCATTATCCTACTGGCCAAATCATAGACATGGCCTTTATCCCCTTTTATAAACCCACGGATATGATCCCGGTATTTCCCGTTCCACTCTGCCCATCGGTCACCTATAAAACTCCCCACCTGGTATAATCCCGCCGCATCCCATGCTTCAGCAATTATTTTAGTGCCGGCTAGTACTGGATCAGACTCAATCTCCCAAAGTACTGGCGGGTTTTTGAGTGGTTCACCGTTTTCATCACGCGACAATACCGAAGCCAAATCGAACCGAAAACCATCAATATGGTATTCAGTCACCCAATACCGAAGACAATCACCAATCATTCTTCTTACTATGCTATGATTGGCATTTAGGGTGTTGCCACACCCAGTATAATTTTTATACTTTGATTGGTTTCTTTCCAGAATATAATAGGCTTTATTTTCTATTCCTTTTAGAGAAATAATTGGTCCATCGTGATTTCCTTCCGCGGTATGGTTAAAGACAACATCTAGAATGATTTCAATCCCAGCCTTATGTAACTCTTTTACTAAATAGCGAAACTCATCACAGGCTGAGACGGGATCACTTGTACTACTATAACCAATATGAGGGGCAAAAAAAGCTATCGGACTATAACCCCAGTAGTTCACTCTACCTGGCATGGCATCTTGAGGGTCAAATTGTTGCACAGGCATAAATTCAACACAGGTTATACCCAGGGATTTTAAATACGGTATCTTCTCTACCAGCCCCAGGTATGTCCCTCTTAACTTTTCTTCAACATTAGAGTTTGGGTGAGCTGTCATACCCTTCACATGCATTTCATAAATAATGGATGTGGAATAAGGTCTGTTTAATGGCTGATCATTTTCCCAATCAAATGCCGTTGGATCAATTACTACAGATTTTAATGCAGAGGCTGTATTATCTCCTTTTACTTTTGCTTTTTCCCTATCATAATTATGATAATTGGCTACTGATCGGGTATATGGATCCAAAAGCAATTTTTCCTGATCAAACCTAAGTCCTTCTTTAGGATTAGATTCGCCAAACACTTTATATCCATATAACTGCCCAGGCTTTAAACCTTCTATGAATATATGCCAATAATAAAATGTGCGATGCTGATCAGCACTGAGTGAAAAAATTTTGGAAGGCTTCGCATCTTCCTCTTTATCAAACAACCATAATTCTACATGTTCTGCATGTTTAGAAAACAAACAAAAATTAACACCTTGAGGGTAGCAGGTAGCTCCTAAAGGATAAGCGTTTCCATTGGGAATATTTACTAATTCTATCATATAGAATGTATGGTGGTTTGTTTACATTTTATAAATACTTACGAACATCAATTACCTCCATTTTGGCATTTTTTGCAGCCTCAATACCTGGGTCTCCATCTTCAAAAACAACACAATATTTTGGATCAACACCTAAATGAGCAGCACATTTCACAAACGTATCCGGTGCTGGCTTACCATTTTCAACATCATCTTTTGTCACAAGCACATTAAAATAGGAATTTAGTTTGAGTAATTGCAATACTTCTTCAGAATGTGATCTGGGGCTTCCAGTACCTATTGCCATTGGTATTTTACCATAAAAATATTTAACAACATCAAGCACCATAGGGAATGGCTTTACCAAATGCATATTTTTCTGGTATGCTTCTTCCTTTAATTTGCTATGATATTCCGGATCAAAGTCTTTATTAAATTCCTCATTAATCAATCGGAAAATTTCCTCTGAAGGTACTCCTGCATATTTATAAAATATTTCATCCGTAAAATCGAAATTTTTAGTGGTACATATTTCTTTCCAGGCAATTTTATGGACAGGCATTGAATTTACTAAAGTGCCATCTAAATCAAATATTAATCCTTTCGAATCTGGAAATTGCTTTTTGATTTCATTTATCAAACTCATAAGACTTAACTTTTGCAAACAAAAAAGGCCGGATAAACCGGCCTTTTTAAATATATCGAAAATTTTATTCTATTCCGAAGCAGATTCAGCAGCCTCAGTTGAAGCTTCTTCACCTTCAGCACCCTCTTCGTCTTCTCCCATAGCACCTCCTCGAAGCGCTCTTGGAATAGCTATGGTAGCTAATGATACTCTACTGTTATTTAGAATTTCAAAATTATCTTCTTTGATATTTGCTACTTTAACTGATTTTCCAAGTTGAAGCCCGTCTATACTTACTATAATTTCTTCCGGCATATTAGCTGGAAGAGCTTTAAGCGTAACTTTTCTCAATTTCTGAACCAATTTACCACCGGCCTGAATACCAGGTGCTACACCCGTAAATTTAACAGGGATATCCATTTTTATTGGTTTATCATCAAATAATTGCAAAAAGTCTGCATGCAAAATCACTTCACTTACAGGGTGAAACTGAATATCCTGCAAAATAGCAGTGAACACTTCACCTTCAACATTAATTTTCACGAATGCTGCCTCCGGAGTATATACCAAATCTCTGAAAAGATACATTGGTGCATAGAAGTGGATTTGTTCTTTACCACCGTACAACACGCATGGTGCATTACCCTCAGCTCTGAGGTGCTTTGCACTGGTTTTACCGAGATTTGCTCTTTTATACCCTATAATCTCTATAGTTTTCATTTTATTAAATTTGTATGAATAATGAATTAATTGATTCGTGTTTATGCGTCTTTCTAATACATGTAGCAAACATTTGCGCTACACTCAAGACTTCTATTTTTTCACTTTTTCTTTTTAAAGGAATTGTATCAGTTGTCACAAGTTTTTCAAGCCTCGAATTCTCAATATTTTCATAAGCTTTACCTGATAAGATTGGGTGCGTACATATAGCTCTTACTGATTTTGCGCCATCCTGCATGATAATATCAGCCGCCCGTGAAAGGGTTCCTCCGGTATCGATGATGTCATCTACAAGTATAACATCTTTGTCTTTTACCGACCCAATGATGCGCATATCCCCTATTTCATTTGGCCTATTTCTATACTTATCACAAATCACCATTTCAGCATTGAAATGGGATGCATAAGCTCTTACCCTCTTGGTGCCTCCCACATCCGGAGACGCAAAAAGAAGATTCCCTTTATCCAATTTTTGAATATATGGTATAAAAATATACGAGCCATATAAGTGATCCACCGGGATATCAAAAAATCCTTGAATTTGGCCGGCATGCAAGTCGCAAGTCATCACTCTATCTGCACCAGCAGCAGTTAAAAGATTCGCCATCAGCTTAGCTGCTATGGCTATTCTAGGACGATCTTTTCTATCTTGACGGGCATATCCAAAATATGGAACAACTACTGTGACATATTTAGCGCTTGCTCTCTTAGCAGCGTCAATCATTAGAAGCAACTCTATGATATTGTCTCCTTCACCAAACATGGAGCCAACTAAAAAAATATCATGACCTCTAACAGACTCTTTGTAAAAAGGTACTATTTCTCCATCACTAAACTTCTGAATAACCATTGCGCCAAGAGGTTTACCATATTCTTGTGCAATTTTTTCAGCTAAGTAAAGAGATTCGGTACTTGAGAATATTTTTACTTTTGACATCTCCACAAAGAGTATTTAAATAAAAATTCCCGAATAAAAATCCGGGATTAAATAGTTGCCCGACTAGGGCTCGAACCTAGACTCTTCTGAACCAAAATCAGACGTGTTGCCAGTTACACCATCGGGCATTTTTAATAAATATTGAGAATGTTAAACTGTATATTCAAAAAACAAATTTGACTTCCAGTATCACCCTCGATTTTTGGAGGTACAAAGGTAAAATTAATTTTCTATTTCAAAAAAATTAAAAACAAATAATCTCAATCTTTTCTATTAATCTTGGTCTTTACCAGACTTACTCCACTGTCAACCAGGTTATTTATATCTTCTGAAATATTCAAAAAATAAATAGGGGCAATAAATAAAACCGTAACAGCTATTCCTCTTACAAAAATATCTATTGCCACAAATCCCAAATAAGGGATTAATTGCACTAGATAGACAATCAATCCTGTCAATGCCGCTAAAATTAAATATTTGTAATTAT
>JBNLGO010000108.1:0-13134 GCA_050306095.1 Cyclobacteriaceae bacterium | reverse complement strand
AGCCCGCTCCAAAGCTTATTACAAAGGAAATGGTGGATATCATGAAACCTGGATCTGTAATCGTTGACTTGGCTTCATCTACGGGTGGCAACTGTGAAGTGAGTAAAGACAATGAAACCATTAGTTATAACCAGGTAACGATCATTGGTAATTCTGAATTGGCTTCAGAAGTTGGTCAGCATGCCAGCCAATTATTCAGTAAAAATATTCAAAACTATTTCAAAGTAGTACTAGCAGATGGGCAGCTCCAATTTGACATGGAGAATGAGATCATTAAATCGAGCCTCATAGTAAAAGACGGAGAAATATTATTCGGAAAAAATTAATCTTAACATGGAAAGTATCATACAATTTATCCAGGAGAACATTACGATGATGTACATCCTCGTATTTGCCATTTTCCTTGGCATGGAGGTTATTTCTAAAGTACCTACCGTACTGCATACACCTCTTATGTCGGGAGCAAATGCTATTAGTGGTGTAGTTATCATTGGTGCTATCATCCTGATCAGACAAGCAGATTCTAATGACTATTTTGTTTTGGGAATTGGCTTCCTTGGGATAGCCTTGGCCACCATTAATGTAATTGGAGGGTTTGCTGTGACTGACAGAATGCTCGACATGTTCAAAAAGAAAAAGAAATAAAGACTTAAAATATTTATAAAGTGGAAAATCCAACGCTAGACTTTTTATATCTGATCAGTATCATACTGTTCATCATTGGGTTGAAAAACTTAAGCCACCCGGAAACTGCCAGAAAAGGTAATTTCATTTCTGCAGCCGGAATGGGGATGGCCATATTGATTTCCATCTTCTATCCAATGGAGGGTGCTTCTAATAATTACCTCGTAATTTTTGCGGGGATCATTGTTGGTGGTATTATCGGATTAGTAGCCGCAAAGAAAGTGCAATTAACCGCCATGCCGGAAATGGTTTCATTATTTAATGGACTAGGTGGAGCATGTTCGATGTTGATTGCTTTTGTAGAATTCAACAACATTCCTGCTGGTACAACTTTAATGAGCGGTCAGGTTTTGACCATCATTTTCGCCTTATTTATTGGTAGTATTTCCTTCTCAGGAAGTATCATCGCCTGGGGAAAATTAAATGGAGCATTAAGAGACAATCTAGTATTGCCAGCTCCTCAAATTGTCAATGGTATTCTTTTACTCGCTGTTATCGGGTTAAGTGCATTTATTATGATGCAACCTGAACTAAACTTTATGTGGGTAATTATCCTGCTCGTATTATCCATAGTTTATGGTGTCACATTTGTTACTCCAATTGGTGGTGGTGATATGCCAGTAGTTATTTCATTACTTAATTCGTTTACTGGTATTGCTGCTGCAATTGCCGGGTTGATCTATGGCAATCAGGTGATGATCGTTGGTGGAATCGTTGTAGGTGCTTCTGGAACCATCCTGACAGTGTTAATGTGTAATGCCATGAACCGTTCCTTACTGAATGTTGTCATCGGCGGATTTGGTGGCGGCGGAAAGTCTTCAGGTTCTGATCGTGAGCAGGTCGTACGGGAAGCGGCTGCCGGAGATACAGCCATTCAATTAAAGTATTCTTCCAAGGTTATCATTGTTCCAGGGTATGGATTAGCAGTTGCACAGGCACAGCACACTTGCCATGAACTGGAAAAAGCATTGGAAGCTGAAGGTGTGGAAGTAAAATATGCTATTCACCCAGTTGCCGGAAGGATGCCTGGTCACATGAATGTACTCTTGGCAGAAGCAGATGTTTCTTATGATAAACTATTGGAACTTGAGCCTGCCAATGAAGAATTTAAATCAACAGATATGGTGTTGGTTATTGGTGCGAATGATGTAGTAAACCCAGCCGCAAAAGAGGATACAGGAAGCCCAATATACGGAATGCCAATTTTAGACGTTGAACAAGCCGGAACGGTGATCGTGTTGAAAAGGAGTATGAATCCTGGATATGCGGGAATCCAAAACCCACTGTTCTTTGGCGAGAAAACGAAAATGCTTTTTGGGGATGCCAAAGAATCATTGGGCAAACTCAAAAATGAAATTGCGAATGCATAAATTTTCTGAAAACAACGGAAATCCATTTTCTCCTAAAAAGAGATTAAAAAGCTTCGGGTATGCCTTTGATGGCATCCGAAGCTTTTTTCTTTCTACACCTAACGCCTGGATCCACTTAACCATAACCATATTGGTTTTAGTAGCTTCCTTTTATTTTAAACTAAGTGTGATAGAATGGATTGCCGTTCTTTATTGCATTGGTCTGGTTTTTACTGCTGAAGCATTCAATACAGCAGTAGAAGAATGGGTAGATTCCATACAGCCAGATTTTGATAAAAAAGCCGGAAAAGTGAAAGATATATCTGCCGGAGCGGTACTCATTGCCTCAATTGTAGCGGCTATTATTGGTGCACTAATTTTTGGCACCAGGATTTACGATTTGTTTGTGCAGTGACACCTGCTCAATTATAAAACTATTTTGGAAACCCATAACTTATTAGTAACTTTTAACGTTACTAACTTTTTACATAACTAAATAATGATTAAATCCTTTGGTAATAAGGAAACAGAAAAGATCTGGGATGGAATTAGATCAAAAAAATTACCCTATGATATTCAAAATATTTGTCGACGTAAACTTAGAATGATAAATAATTCGCAAAATATTGTCGATTTACGAATACCTCCAGCAAATCATTTAGAAAAATTAAGTGGAAACTTACGAGACTATTATAGTATAAGGGTCAATCAACAATGGCGGATTATTTTTATTTGGCGAAATTGTGATGCATATGAGGTAGAAATTATAGATTATCATTAATCATGGAAAAATTAAAAAACATTCATCCTGGTGAAATTTTAATGGAAGAATTTTTAATTCCATTAAAAATCAGTGCTTATAGACTATCAAAGGACACATTCATTCCACAAACAAGGATAAGTGAAATAATAAAAGGGCGAAGAAGAGTTACTGCTGATACTGCTTTACGTTTTGCTAAATTCTTCGGAAACTCTCCAAAGTTTTGGCTTGGACTGCAAGACGACTTTGATATTGAAGAAGAAAGCTTTAATAAAAAGGATGAATTGGATGTGATAAAAAGATTAGACCAATAAAACTCTTCATCAAGCTTCACCCACTACCTTAAAATTTCTTGCAAAAACATGAAAGATAATTTCTCAGGTGGCGATAACATGTGGAACAAGCGGTTTTTAACAAATAAAAATCTATATACCACTCAGCCCAATATTCATTTCTCTCAATATCTTGAACATAAAAAACCAGGTAAAATTCTTCTTCCTGGTGATGGTGAGGGTAGAAATGGGGTACATGCTGCCAAACTGGGGTGGGAAGTAATGACATTTGATTATAGTGAAGTTGCAGTCAAGCATACGCAGGAATTAGCCAATGAAAATAATGTTTCTATTAAATCTATTCATGACTCCATTGAAAAGGTTCAATTCGACAATGAATACTTTGATGTCATCGCCATAATCTTTCTCCATTTACCAGGTATTATTCGATCAGAGCATTTTCCAAGATTATTACATTTTTTAAAAAAAGGTGGTGAACTTTTCATTCTTGGTTTTAACAAACAACAAATCAACTATTCTAGTGGCGGACCGAAAAATGAGGATATGCTTTTTAGTAAAAAGGAATTGGAAATCATATTCTCAAGTATCACCATTAAAAAATTGGAAGAATTTCAATATGATTTGAATGAAGGCCCAAAGCATCAGGGAACGGCTGAGTTGATTCAATTTGAAGGAGTGAAATAAATTCACATTTTCACTTGACTACAATATTTTTTTGATGAAAACATTTCTACTTTTTTTGTTTATCACATTGACTCAATTAAGTATCGGTCAGACCTTAGATGGTATTTGGTTTGGTGAATATGTTCTGGATATTGATTCTATTGAATATGAATATATTGAAGAATTAGATTCAGTTTATCTCCAAAATGGACAAAATAAATCGATTGATTCGACATACATAAGTTCAAATCTTATTTGTCGGATTAAAAACGATTCCATCAGTTTTTTACTTAGTGATGGTTTTTCGAGCCCATCTAATTTGATTAAAAACGAAGACTCTTTATTATTTCAATTTGATGATACCCAATTCTATATAATCGTTACAGATAGTAATTTAATTATGGGAAATAAGGCCGAAAAAAATAAAAGTTCCTTTGTATTCCTTTATAGGTTAAACCCAATACCTAAAGAAGAAATTAAAATAGAAAGTGAGTTAGACCTTCAGAATTCAATTTGGAAATCCACTGCAGACACCTCATCAATAAATTATGGATTAAAACTACATTTTCTGGATAGTGCGGAAGTACTAGTAACAAAGATATATAAATCAGGAGAGTACGGACACACCCATTTAAATGATTTTGGAATTATTAAAATAGACAATTTCGTCTTTTTATGGATTTATGATATTTATTGGATTAGTTTAAAAACATTTCGGATTTACAAAAATCCGCCAAACCAATACTTTGTGCAAAGTTTTGAAGATCATTCAAAAGGTGAGCATCCATTGGTAAAAACAAATTTTATGTTTCAAAAATTGAAGGAGCTAACTATTGATGAAAGAAATAAAATAAAAAACAACTTGGTCGGTTCGTGGCATTTGAATAATTCCTCAATTCCAATTGATCCTATATTAAGTAGTTCTGACACACTAATTAATCAATATTTCAATATAAGATTCAATATTGATAACACTTACGATGTAAAATATGGTGGTGTAGTTATAGATGAGTCAAGACAAAAAAATGTATCGGTTGAATATAAAGGAAAATGGGAAGTTGGAAAATCAGGAAGTTATTTAATCACCAAACATAAAATTAAAGATGAGTTTTTTTCTGTAGACAAACATAATGTCCTATCAACAAATTACATAACCATAATTGATTTAGATGAATCACAATTGATCATCAGTCTAGATCTTAGAGATGTTGAAAGCAGAATTCAAGTATATGGTGATGTTCTCTTAAAATTAAGGAAGGAATAAATAAGACCTTCAAACAATAATACTTCCGCAATTTTTACTATTTAAAATTTCTCCATTACTGTTTTCTCCCAATCAATCCGCTCACACATTTTTAATTTTTTCAATTCTATTATCTATATTCAATCATCAATCAAAATTGTTTGCATGTCTGAAAACCAAACTTACCAGGCTGACATCAATATCATAGGTGGTGGAATTGCAGGTATTGTGGCAGCACTGGAGTTACTTGACCAAAATGTACGCATAAATCTTTTTGAACGGGATGAACCTTCTGCATTTGGCGGCTTAGCCAAATTGTCTTTTGGTGGGATATTTTTTGTCAACTCAAAACACCAGCAAAAAAACGGAATTAAAGATAGTGTAGAGCTCGCCAAGCAAGATTGGTATAATTTTGCTGAATTTGGCAAAGGCGATTCCTGGCCGAAAAAATGGGCGGATTATTATATCGAAAACTGCACCGAAGATGTTTATCATTGGTTGCGATCAAAAAAATTAGGATTCTTTCCTGTGGTTCATTGGGTAGAAAGAGGCCTGTATCAACCGGGTAATTCAGTCCCCCGATTTCATATGGTTTGGGGAACTGGTTTCGAATTAATCAATGTATTAATGAAAAACCTGGAATATCATCCAAACAGAAATAACCTTTCCATTTTTTTTCGCCACAAGGTTGAAAAATTTATTGTAGAGAAAGGGACTGTAACCGGAGTATCAGGAAAAGATGAAGAAATAGGGAAAGATTTTAAAGGACAGGCGCCCATTAACATTGTTGCTTCGGGAGGTATTTCCGGAAGTGTGGATGAGGTGAAAAAAAACTGGGATAAAAAATGGGGAGAACCACCCACAAAAATCCTCAATGGTTCACATCAATATGCAGATGGTTTGCTGATGAATGCAGCAAAAAAACTCAACGCCAATGTCACTCATCTGGAAAAAATGTGGAATTACGCCGCGGGCATTCATCATCCAAATCCCGACAAACCCGATCATGGCTTAAGCATCGTTCCACCCAAATCAGCCATCTGGGTGGATCACCAGGGAAAAAGATTTGGCCCGGAACCACTAATATCCGGTTACGACACACGATTTTTAGTAAAACAAATTTGTAAGCAAAAAGGCCCTGAAAACAAATATTCCTGGCAGGTATTGAATAAAAAAATAGCCACAAGGGAATTGGCCATATCCGGTTCTGAATTTAACGATGCTGTCAAAAAGAAACAGTTTCTTCGGTTTGTGAGTATCGTATATTTTGGCAATAAAAGGTTGGTGAAAAACCTTACTAAAAATTGCGAGGATTTTATCGTGGCAAACTCTCTGGAAGAATTGGTAGAAAAAATGAATGCCTTGACAGGCGACAACAAAGTGGAGATAGAGAAATTACGAGAATCCATTGAGCGTTATGATGCCCAAATTGATCGGGGAGAAAAATTCTTCAATGATGACCAACTTCGCAGAATCTCACATTTACGTCAGTACAAAGGTGACCGGCTGAGAGTTTGTAATTTTCAAAAGATCAATGACAAGGGGGCCTATCCCTTGATTGCGATTCGCGAACATATACTTTCCCGGAAAAGTTTAGGTGGCATTCAGACAGATCTCGAAGGACGGGTATTGACAAATAAAGAAAACGGGAATGTGCCTATACCGGGTCTATTTGCCATCGGTGAGTCTGCCGGGTTTGGCGGGGGGGGTATTCATGGGAAAAGATCGCTAGAAGGTACATTTTTGGGAGGCTGCATCTTTACCGCCAGGAAATTAGCAGAAGCCATAAAAAAAGGAGTTTAGTGGATAATAATTAGCGAATGAAGAAGTCAGGTTCTTTTTTAGTTGTTTATGCCCTGGAGCAAATTGGTGTCAAACACACCTTTGGTATCCCCGGTGTGCACAATACTGAAATATATGATGAGCTAAATAAATCAAAAAAAATCGAACCTATCCTCGTTACGCATGAGGGTGGCGCTTCCTTTATGGCCGATGGGGTTTCCCGTAGTTCGGATAGCATCGGTACATTGGTAATTGTACCGGCAGCGGGTATGACTCACGCGATGAGTGGCATTGGAGAAGCTTATCTGGATGGTATTCCGATGTTGGTGATTTCTGGAGGTACCAGAAGGGATTCAGGGAAAAGCTATCAATTGCACCAACTTGACCAAGGTAAAATTCTTGAGGGAATCACAAAAAAATATTACCTGCTAGAAAACCATGCGGATATTATTCCTACTATTTATGAAGCTTATCAATTGGCAACCTCCGGCGAACCTGGACCTGTATTTATAGAAGTACCGGTAGAATTGCAATTGTTTCAAGGTGAAATAACCGAATTACCAAAATTCAACCCCACCAATGATCCTATAACCATTGAGGAAAACAAAATCAAAGAGGCAGTGGATCTTTTGTTATCCGCTAAAAATCCAGGGATATTTTTAGGTTGGGGAGCTAAAGAGGCTACTGAAGAAGCCAAGCAACTTGCTGATAAACTAGTAGCCCCAGTGGCAACAACTTTGCAGGGGCTGAGTGTTTTTCCTGCCAATCATCCGTTCCATACCGGAGTTGGTTTTGGGCCGGCGTCCATTCCTGCATCACAAAAGGCATTTAAAAATTGTGATTGCTTAATAGCAGTAGCGACCCGGTTTGGTGAATTAGCTACAGGAAGTTTTGGTGCCAGCGTTCCGGAGAACCTGATCCACATTGATATCAATCCGGAAGTTTTTGACAAAAACTATCCTTCAAAAGTCAATATCGAAGGAGATGCCCAACAGGTACTGGAAAAAATATTGGCCGAAATAAAAGCAAGAAAATATGTTAGTGAACGGAATAAAGAGGAATTAGAAAAGTCAATTCGAGCTGAAAAAGATACCTACTATTCCGAATGGAAAAAAGGTGAAAAAGAAGGCATTGTCTCACCTGGTTATTTCTTTGAAGAATTAAGAAACCAGATTCCTGATGATGCATTGATCCTTACAGATGATGGCAAGCACACCTTTCTCACGGCAGAATTATTTCCTGTTTATCATAGCAAACATTTCATTTCCCCTACAGATTTTAATTGCATGGGATATTGTGTGCCTGCTTCTATCGGAGCCAAAATCGCAAATCCTGATAAGACCATTGTCTCTATCGTAGGTGATGGCGCTTTTATGATGACTTGTATGGAACTGGTGACAGCAACATCTCAGAAAGCGGGAATCATGGTATTTGTTTTTAATGATGGTGAGTTAGGTCAGATCAGTCAGTTCCAGAAAATACCATTAAACCGAAAAACTTGTACTACCGTTGGAAAAATCCGCATTGAGGGGGTAGCCACTGCTACAGGTGCTGCATTTCTAGCCATGAATAATGATCATGAAATAAAATCAATTATCGGCGAGGCTTTGAAAATTTCTTCCAAAGGTCAACCAGTGATCATTGATGTCAATATTGATTATTCTAAAAAAACTTTTTTGACTAAAGGTGTAGTAAAAGCCAACCTTTCTCGTTTTCCACTAAATGAAAAAATAAGATTTTTAAGCCGCGCATTAAAACGGCACCTACTAGGCTAATTTTTCTTAAAAATTTGAAACTATGCGTTATCTACTTTTTATCCTGCTTTGTACAGCAACAATATCTGCTTTTCCACAAACTGAAATCAACACAAATGATTACAGGTTAATAATTGGCCCAGACCTCCCGTCAAAAAGCAACTTTACGGTATCTGAAATGATCGGTCATGATGAATCCGGATTTTATGTGATAAGAAGTAAGAAGCGAGGTTTTTTCGGGGGAATAGCTTTGTATAAAAATAGTGGTGCCATTAATGAAAAAGCAAGGTTTTTTATCGAGAAATATGACTATCAATTAAAGTTTATCAAAAGTGTGGATTTGGATGAAGTTTTAGACAGTAAAGGCTTTGACTATCATTTTATAGAATATCAAAACAATAAAATCCAACTTTACATATCTCAATATAATGCCGAACAAAAAAGCAGGTCGCTTTTTACCCAGGAGGTTTCGAAAGAAAGTCTTTTGCCCATTGGACAACCCACTAAATTACAAACCAATACAGACCTGAGAAACTCGAATTTTAAAGGTGAATATTATGCGTCAGCAATATCCCCTGATGAAAAACACAATTTCATTTTGGTAGAAAGCGATATAAAAAATAAAAATAACAGAACATTTCAATTTATTTCTTTTGACCAGAATTATCACCAAACCTGGGAGCATCAAATTACCATCCCATTTCCTAAAAAGAATGTGGAAATAAGAAGTGTGCGAATTGACAATTATAACCAGGCACATATTCTTATTAAAATTAAAAGTGAACATCTACAGGAAGTGAGCCAATTAAAGCTGTATTCGATCCTGGAAAGTGGTGAGAATCTAAAAGAAATGACCTTCAACATCCCAGATAAATTTATTTCAAATATTCAAACCGCATCGTTGAGCAAAAATGAATTCGTCTGCGCTGGGTTTTATTCTAACAATTCGAATAGCTCAATTGATGGGACATTTTATTTCAAATTGGATATTGCCTCTCAGCAAATTATTGAAAAACGCTTTAAAGAATTTGATATAGATTTTATCACTCAATATATGAAAGGTAAGAAAGCGAAGAGGCTTGCAAGAAAGGAAAATAATGGAAAGGAGATTGAGATGCCTGATTATGTGCTTGATGATTTGGTAATCAATTCTGATGGTAGTATTTATTTAATTGCCGAACAATTTAGAGTAGATGCAATAACTACTTACAGTCAGTACGGAGGAGCCACCACTACCTATTATTTTAATTATGACGATATAATCGTGGTTAAATTCAATTCTGAGGGTGATATAAACTGGATGACCAAAATCCCTAAAAATCAGAGATCTACAGGAGATGAAGGGTTCTATTCTTCTTATTCCATGATTATGCAAGATGAAGATCTTTATTTCATCTACAATGACAATCTGGATAATTACCAGCTGGAGGATTTAGAAAAAGTAAAAAATTATTCCCCCATGTCCACCAATTCAGCCACTATGATCTCCCATGTGGCAGTTAGTGGAAAACACACTAAAAAGGTGTTATTGTATAATCAACAAATTGATGCCAGAGTAAAACCAACCATTTCACATCACCTTTCGCACAATGAGGTGATATTATACGGTCACCGGGGTATTCATCAAAACTTTATAGCTGTCGATCTTAAAAAGCGCTAACTGTAATTAGCAACATTTTGATCATTAGTATTTTATCCAAATTAAATCATTCTCCTAAGTAGATAATGCAAAAAGAATAAACCAACTTCTGTGTAAATTGGTGTGTCTTTTGTTTCAGCTACCCAAACAAATTATACAACTATGAAAACAAATCTTAAAGCTCTCTTAGTATTTGCATTAGTTCTAACGGGAATTACATCTCATGCACAAAAACTGAAATCCATACCAGAGGATGAAATGAAAAAGAAGGTGATCAAATTTGAATTTTTTTCACCGCTTACTGGAAATGCCACCTTAGGATATGAAACCTATCTCAAAAATTTCACAAGCCTGGAGTTTAAAGTGGGGCTTATTGGTGCCGGAGTACAAGATCATTCTACAGGTAAAAAAGAAACTGGTTTATTTATCTCCGGAGGTCCCAAATTTAAATTAAAACCGGCCTATGCGGTGGATGGAATGTACAGCACTCATGTTTTACGAGGAGGATACATAAGGCCCGAATTATCCTTTGGTACATTTAATGTAGAAAGGTATGACTACTATTATAATAATTCCTCATTAGATGAAAATGCCACCTTTGTTTCATTTACCATAAATTATGGTCAACAGTATATTTTGGGGGATTCGTTTTCATTAGATTGGTATTTCGGCCTTGGGTACGGCTATTCCACAGAAGATGACCTAGGGTACTACTATCGCAACATTTTTGGTTCAAATGAATTTCCAATTGCATTGAATGGTGGATTCACGATTGGCATCCTATTGAAATAAAAATACAGCTCATTTTCAAAGCCCATTTTATTAACAATGGGCTTTTTTTATGCCCAAAAACCTTTGAAGAACACCTAAGTGAATTAACTTTATTTCTAGAAACTGACTTTTGGGACTTATGAGTTTTACACTTCTTGGATTTTTAATCTACTTACTGATTATTTTGTATGTAGGATTTATTACTTATAAAAACAATAAAAATCACCAGGATTATTTCCTGGCCGGGCGAAAATTAAATCCCTGGGTAGTAGCCTTTTCAGAACGGGCTTCAGGAGAATCTGCCTGGTTGCTATTAGGCCTTCCGGGATTAGCGTATGCTTCCGGATTGATTGGATTTTGGGATGCTTTTGGATGTGTTGGAGGAATCGTTTTCTACTGGTTTTTTATTGCTCAGAAGCTTCGAGTGGAGTCTCAAAATACCGATTCCATTACCTTACCGGATTTCTTCGCTGCGAAATTCGGCAAACATCAAAATACGATTCGGGTTACAGCGCTTCTCATTATCATCTTTTTCTTCACCTTTTATCTTGCATCACAATTTAACGCTGCAGGAAAAGTGCTGAATGTCACCTTTGATATTGATTGGATATGGGGAGTTGTGATTGGCGCTGTCGTGATTGTATTTTATACGATGATGGGTGGTTTTTTTGCAGTAGCATGGACCGATCTGGTACAGGGCATTATCATGATAGGAGCCCTCATTATCTTACCTGTCATAGGGTGGTTAGAAATAAATGAAGCTGGAAAATCACTTCAGGAAGGTTTACAACAAGCGCCCTCAAATGCCGGGGAATGGCTGGGTGGGTTAGAAGGATGGAGTGCAGTTGCTTTAGTTGTAAGTGGTTTGAGTTGGGGATTTGGATATATGGGGCAGCCTCATTTATTGACCCGTTTCATGTCCATCAGCGATCCGGATAAAATTAAATTTTCAAGAAAAATTGCCTTGACCTGGGCATTTATAGCCTTTACCGGCGCCTTGTTTATAGGCCTGGTCGCCATAGTTTATTATGGTCCGGGAGGATTTGAAGACCGGGAGTTTGTGATGCCACAATTAACAAAAGATCTTTTGCCTTCTTGGCTGGCTGGAATTTTTATTTCCGGCGCTATCGCCGCAATGATGTCCACCGGTGATTCACAATTATTGGTCATAACTTCCTCCGTGATCGAAGATTTTTACCACAAAACCCTGGGCTATGAAGTCTCAGAAAAACGGTTATTAATTCTCAGCAGGGTCGTTACCATTGCGGTAGGTATATTGGGATTTATTATTGCATTAACCTCCGAAAAGCTCGTATTCAAAATGGTTTCTTATGCCTGGGCGGGATTGGGAGCCTCTTTTGGTCCAACGCTACTTTTGTTACTCTGGTGGAAAAGAACAACCAGCCAGGGCATAATTGCGGGTATGATCAGCGGCGCAGTGATGACCATCGTGTGGACGGAACTTCCTGAATTGGATAATTTTCTATCCACGAGGTTTGTATCCTTTGTGACCTCGTTCTTCTTAGTAGTAATTGTAAGTCTTTTAACCTTTAATAAAGAAAGATGATTCCTTCCTACCTTGATCAATTATTAGAGGATTTTAAGCAAAATGAAAATCCTAAATATGCTGCCCAAATGGAAAAATACATGAAAGGGCAATTTGCATACCTTGGGATAAATGCTCCATTGCGAAAGGAATTAAGTAAACCATTTCTCATGCGAGAGAATTTACCGGCAATGGAAGATGTGCCCAAAATCGTCAAAGAAATATGGAATCAGCCTTATCGGGATATATTTTATTTTGGCATTGAATTAATGCAGAAGTATGCGAAAAAATGCCCGGAAAATTGGATCGAGTATTATGAATGGATGATCACCCAGCATTCATGGTGGGATACGGTGGATACCATTGCTGCCAATCTAGTAGGTCAATATTTTAAATCATACTCTGAAAAGATTGATGCCTACGTGGAAAAGTGGCTTAAGTCGGAAAATATGTGGCTTCAACGAACAGTAATTATTTTTCAATTAAAATATCGAAATGAGGTAGATACTGCTATCCTGGAAAAAGCCATTACTTACTGTAAAGATTCTAATGAATTCTTTTTGCGAAAAGCTATTGGATGGGCATTGCGTCAATACGGAAAATTCAATCCTGAATATGTCATTGATTTTGTTGACAATAATCCGGACCTA
>JBNLGO010000107.1:0-13151 GCA_050306095.1 Cyclobacteriaceae bacterium | reverse complement strand
CTTCAGATATTGTTACTGGGAGTGATCATCATTTTTGCGGCCATCACGGAAGGCGGCATGTTTGACTGGAGTGGTGTCTATTTCAAAGAAGTGATTAAAGTGGAAATTTTTCCGGCTGGCTACCTGATATTTATGACCTGCATGGCATTATTCCGGTTTGTCTCGGATTGGTTTATACATAAGCTTGGAATGCAAACCATGTACGTGATCAGTAGTTTGTTGATAACAGGAGGGATTACAATAGCTATATTGATGCCTACTTTTACCTGGTCAATGCTGGGTTTTTCATTGGTAGGTATCGGAACAGCTCCGGTTGTGCCGATGACCTTTATCTTGGCGGGAAATTCACGGAAATATTCTCCGGGAATGGCGATTTCTATTATTGCTACTTACGCTATTGCCGGAATGTTACTTGGACCAGCATTAATCGGATACCTGGCAGAAGTATTCCACCTTAGGGTATCCTTTATTTTTCTTGCGTTTGCAGGGCTGATGATTATTCCCGTTTCAGCACTCTATTTTAGGGTGACTAAAAATTATCAGTGAACTTCTACTAAGTAGTAATTCTTTTTCCCTTTTTGTACTAACAAATATTTGTCTTGCAATAAGGTAAATTCAGGTTTTTGATCAATTCCTGTAATCTTTTCTTTATTGATACTAACTCCGCCTCCTTGTACCATTCTTCTGGCTTCACCTTTAGAAGAGAATATTTGACCATTGGTTGTATCTGATAAAAAGGTAACGATATCAGTTACATCTCCCAGCTGGTCTTTTTGGACATCAATCTTAGGAACACCTTCAAATACACTTAGTAAGGTACTCTCGTTGATGCTGCCTAATTCTTCCGTGGTAGATTTGCCAAACAAAATTTTTGAAGCTTTTACTGCCATCTCATAGTCTTCCTTGCTATGCACACGGGTAGTAATGTCTTCCGCTAATGCCTTTTGAAGAATTCTTAAATGAGGCGCTTCATCGTGTTCTTTTTCCAGTTGCTCTATTTCTTCTTTTGGTTTCAGCGTAAAAATCCGGATATAATTTTTAGTGTCCTCATCCGAAGCATTGATCCAATATTGATAGAATTTATAAGGCGAGGTTTTATCTTTGTCCAGCCATACATTTCCTTCTTCGGTTTTACCAAACTTGGTGCCATCTGCTTTTTTAACGAGTGGAGTGGTTACGGCAAATGCTTCACCACCACCCATTCTTCTGATCAACTCCGTACCTGTTACAATATTCCCCCATTGGTCTGAGCCACCTAATTGAACTTTGCAATTTTTGTTTTGATTGAGGTAGTAAAAGTCATACCCTTGTACGAGCTGATAACTGAACTCTGTAAACGACATTCCCGTTTCCAATCGTTTTTGTACAGATTCTTTTGCCATCATATAGTTGACGGACATATGCTTGCCTACATCACGAATAAAATGAAGAAAGGAGTAGTCTTTAAACCAATCGTAATTGTTCACCATTTCGGCGGCATTGTCCCCTGAATCAAAGTCAAGGAACTTTTCCAATTGCTTTTTGACGCAGTCAAGATTATGCTGTAATATGTCTTCAGATAATAAATTTCTTTCTTTCGACTTTCCTGATGGATCGCCTACCATACCCGTTGCACCACCCACCAGCGCTACAGGCTTATGACCAGATTTTTGCAAATGCACCAGTATCATAATTTGAACCAAGCTACCGATATGTAGGGAATCAGCTGTTGGGTCAAAACCAATATAAGCAGTGGTCATTTCCTTTTGAAACTGTTCTTGTGTTCCCGGCATCATATCGTGAATCATGCCCCTCCATTGCAATTCGGCGATAAAGTCTGAAGTCATAATTTTACTAAGCAATTTAATTTGAGGCGCAAATATAGGAAGGCTATTGGTTTGGTGAAAGAAGTAGCCGGATGAAGTTGGGGAAGTTGTAAATTTAAAAGCTGGGAGTTCGAAGGCAGAGGATCAAAGTGAGTGATACGTTGTCAATGGTTGTAACCCTTGACAATCGTTTTTAGAGACATAAGTTTAATATACGTAAAATAGAAAGTAGGATTATGTTCATCTTATATCCATATGAACTCCCATAGACCAGTTTTAGTAGATATAGATTTTATCCTATAAACCATTGTAAACCAAAAAGGCGCCCGGAAGGCGCCTAGTTGCTACTTAACTATATGAATTAATCAAATATCCAACTACTAGATATACTGATTGATTATATTCTCAAAGAATTCTTGCTTACCACTGGTAGTAGCTGGTTCGCCAGCTTCAATTGCATATGATCTAAGATCTTCCAATGATAATTTTCCGTTTTCAAAATCATTTCCTTTTCCGCTGTCAAATGAAGCATATCGCTCCTGACGCATCTTTTTATAAGGAGATTTTGTCAATACATCATTTGCGATTAACAACCCTCTAGCGAATGCATCCATACCACCTATGTGAGCATAGAAAATATCCTCCAGGTCAGTAGAGTTTCTTCTGGTTTTAGCATCAAAATTCACACCACCTGAAGTAATTCCGCCAGCTTCTAGGATTACTAACATAGACTCTGCTAACTCAAAAAGGTTTACCGGGAATTGGTCAGTATCCCAACCATTTTGGTAATCACCTCTATTGGCATCGATACTACCCAACATATTAGCATCTGCAGCTACTTGTAATTCATGTTGGAAAGTATGACCCGCTAATGTAGCGTGGTTCACTTCGATATTTAGTTTAAAATCTTTATCTAAACCATAATTTCTTAAGAAACCTATTACAGTTTCAGAATCGAAATCGTACTGGTGTTTAGTAGGCTCCATAGGTTTTGGCTCAATTAAGAACGTACCTTTGAATCCATTTTTTCTTGCATAGTCTCGAGAGATAGTAAGGAATTGTGCTAAGTGTTCTTTTTCTCTTTTCATGTCAGTGTTTAGCAATGACATGTAACCTTCTCTACCACCCCAGAAAACGTAGTTTTCACCATTAAGAGCGATTGTTGCATCAATGGCATTTTTTACCTGAGTACCCGCGTAAGCTACAGAATTAAAATCTGGGTTTGTAGAAGCACCGTTCATGTATCTTGGGTTAGAAAATACATTTGCTGTTCCCCATAATAATTTTATTCCGGTTTCTTGTTGTTTCTGTTTTGCGTAATCCGTGATAGCTTGCATTCTGCTTTCATACTCACTGATTGAACCGCCTTCGTCAATTAAATCAATATCATGAAAACAATAATATGGAGCACCAATTTTAGTGATAAATTCAAATGCCGCATCCATTTTATCTTTAGCTCTCTGTACAGCGTCTGAAGATTTGTCCCAAGCAAATACCTTAGTACCTGGACCAAATGGATCATTACCCGTACCACAGAAGGTATGCCAGTAGGCAATAGCAAACCTGAAATGATCTTTCATGGTTTTACCTGCTACAACTTTATTTTCATCATAATATTTGAAAGCCAAAGGGTTATCTGAATCCTTTCCTTCAAATTTGATCTTGTCAATGTTTGGGAAATATGTGTTACTCATAACTTGATTATTTAAATACCTTTTTTGTTCTATTAATTATTTAAGTAAGACAACCAATGTGCATAGGCATTTTGGTATCGCTCTTGTAATTCTTTTTTAGGTTCGATTTGCTTTATGGCTTTAAGGCCTGTAAATGCCTCTTGAAAACTGCCATATATTCCTGCTCCTACACCCGCTCCTCTGGCTGATCCTTGTGAACCGTCTGTATTATATAGTTCTACCGTAGCTCCGGTTATATTGGTGAAGGCCTCTGAGAATAGTGGACTTAAAAACATGTTGGCGTGTCCGGCTCTCACAGTATTGAGTTTCATTCCCATGTTTTTCATGATGTCAAACCCGTAATTCAGCGCGAAGACTATTCCTTCCTGACCAGCTCTTAAGAGATGAGATTGGTCATGGCGGTTCAGCTGTAAATTGTGAAGCTGCGCTCCCATGTCTTTGTTACCCAAAACTCTTTCAGCACCATTACCAAATGGCATAAATACTAATCCGTCAGAGCCAATGGGCGCTTTTGCTGCCAGGTCGTTGATCAATGGATAGTCCATTTCTTTGGTGACATTTTTACGTAGCCAACTATTTAGTATACCTGTACCGTTAATACATAATAGCACACCAAGCTTTTCTTGCTCTTTAGTGTAGTTCACATGGGCAAAGGTATTCACTCGTGACTGCGGGTCATAGGCTGGTGATTCGATGATTCCATAAACTACTCCTGAAGTTCCAGCTGTTGCCGCAATTTCACCTGCATTCAATACATTGAGAGAAAACGCATTGTTAGGCTGATCACCAGCACGGTAGGAGATAGGGGTTCCTTCAGCCAGCCCTAATTCTTCAGCAGCTTTCTTGTTTACTTTTGATTGAATTGAAAATGTAGGAACTATTTCCGGTAAAATATCTTTGCTGATACCATAGTGATCGAGCAGAGAAGTAGAAATGTCTTTATTTTGAAAATCCCAGAATATACCTTCTGATAATCCAGAAACTGTGGTGTTGATTTCGCCTGATAGTTTCATAGCTACATAATCCCCCGGAAGCATTGCCTTATATATTTTTGAATATAAATCTGGCTCATTGTCTTTCACCCATTTTAATTTGGAAGCGGTGAAGTTTCCTGGGGAATTAAGGAAGTTGTTCAGACAATGTTGTTCACCTAATGCATCAAAAGCCTTGTTCCCAATTTCTACAGCGCGGCTATCGCACCAAATGATAGAAGGACGAAGTACTTCTTGCTTTTCATCGACCAATACTAAACCATGCATTTGATAGCTGATACCTATTCCTTTGATATCTTCCTTGTTTATTCTTGATTCCGCCAGGATTTTAGTGGTGGCTTCCTTTATATATTTCCACCACATTTCAGGATCTTGCTCTGCCCATCCAGCCTGCTCTGATTTCATGGGCATTTCTTGTCCTGGGCAGGTAGCCGAGCTCACCACTTCTCCAGTTTGAGAATTTAAAAGTGTTGCTTTTACTGAAGAACTTCCTAAGTCATATCCTATTAGCATGCTGTAGAGGTTTATAAATTATTTTATTTAAAATCTGTATTGTTTCTTTGTCAGTAGAATATAAATTCTTAACTTATAGTCAATTTGACCACAAGTTCTAAAAAATTTTCATAATTGCAAAGAACTTAGTGAAAAATTATAAATGAATTAATTACTAATAGCTAAATGATAAATAAATTTTCAAATGAGATAATTGACGCCTTATCCATTGACTGTCTGATATTTGGGTTTCAAAATTCAAAACTGGAGATATTATTAGTAGAACATGGTGAAGGTATTATAAAAGGAAAGTGGGCATTACCTGGTGGATGGGTAACTTATAATGAAAATATGGACGACGCCGCGTACAGGATTCTAAAAGACCTCACCGGGGTGGATCATTTATTTCTAAATCAACTTCATGCGTTTGGCGAAGTAGAGCGATATCCAAAAAAACGAGTCATCACCATCGCATATATAGCGCTTACCAAACCAGAAAATTATCAGTTAATCCCTGGATTTACTGCAAGTGATGCAAAGTGGTTTGATGTAAATGAAATTAAAAGCCTTCCTTATGACCATATGAAAATTTTAGAGTCTGGCTTGGAAAGTTTGCGCAGAAGGGTAAGATACGAACCAATTGGTTTTAACCTGCTGCCTGAGAAATTTACGCTTTTGCAATTGCAGGAATTATATGAAGCGGTATTGAATGTGAAACTTGACAAACCAAATTTCAGGCGTAAAATCATGAAAATGAATTTGTTGATTTCTTGCAATGAAAAGCAAGAGGGGGTATCACATCGGGCGGCTAATCTCTATCGATTTGATAAGGACGTATATGACCGTTTGCTTGACAAAGGTTTTAATTTTGAGTTTTAATGGTTTTGGGAAATTCGATGATAAAATTAGCGCCTTTTCCTTCTTCGGATTCACAATGAACCGTTCCATTCATTAATTCTACAAACTTTTTCACAATGGATAGTCCTAAGCCTGTGGATTTTTCTCCACTTGTAGGCCGGGCGCTTAGTTGGCTGTATTTTTTGAAAAGCCGTTTCATATCATCTTCTGTAAACCCCTGCCCCTGATCTTTGATATTAAATTGAACGTTTTCTTCATTCTCCTTGAGTTCAATGGTGACTTTGGTGTGAGGATTGGAAAATTTAAGTGCGTTTGATACTAAATTTTCTATAATCTGAGTGATATACACTCGGTCGAGTTTTAGAATTGCTTCTGATTCGGAGATATGATCAATGTATTCGATCTCAATTTGTTTTCGGTTTGATTCTTCAGCAAAAGTGGTCAATACCTGCTTAATTTGAGCTGACAAATCTATTTCCTCCAGGATAAGATTTACACGGCCGGATTCCAACGCATCTACATCCAAAATTTTACCAATCATCTTATTGACCCTGATGGTGATGTCTTTAATCTTATGCAAATAATTTTCCTGGTCTTTAGAAAGGCTGTTTGTTTCCAGGAGCACAATATTTGAAAAGCCCTGAATTTGGTTGATAGGTGAGCGCAGGTCGTGTGCCAGTACTTTTATCAGTGTGTTTTTTTCTTCATTTAAATGTGTTAATTCGGCATTACGCTTTTCAAGTTGACTTTTCTGTTTTTCTATATCTTGTGCCTGCAAAGATATTTGCTTCGATTGCCGAGCCAGTTCCTGATTGTTTTTATACCGCTTTTTAAAAAGGTAAAATATTATAGCGCCAAAGATTAACAGTAAAGAGAGCGCTGATAGAAGAATATAATTGAACCACTTTTCTTGTTCTAATAATTCGTTTTTACCCACCAGGCCTTTGTGTTGTAATTCTTTTTCTTTGGTGAGTAGCCCAACATTATTATCTGCTTTTAAGTAAATGTCTTCAATGAATTGATAAAGATTACGATCCAGATAATTTGATGTGATATCTTCTATTTCAGATTGAAAACTTTCACTTTTTATGTATTCATCAAAAGGTGTTTTCCAATCACTGTTTTTAGGAATCATAAACGAATATCCTTCGCGCTTGATAGGAAGCAGATTTTGTCGATGTACATTAATAGAAGGGTTGTTCTGCAATTGGATGAGATAAATAGGTAAATCAATATATCCAAAAGAGTTATCAATGTTTGAGATCGTATTGAGAATATTGTGGTTGCTTCCTATATAATGCATTTCAAAGTTAACCCCCCATTCTTTTTGCACTTGTAGTAAGTCTTCCTCATAGGTTGTTCCTTTAATCGTTACTGCTTTCAAACCTTCAAAAACTTTTCTAAAAGATGCTTCATCATTGACAAGAGGTACTTTATTGTTTGAAATCAATACCGAAATATCTGGCATATAGGGAAGCACAAAATCCACTTCATTTTTCCTTAATTCTGTGATAGAAAAGGCTGAAGCGCCAAAAACACCACTTCTATTATTGTCTCTGGTGTTAAAAAAAGTTTCAATAAAACTACCACTTTTAGTGTAATAGATATTTAAATCAATATCATATTCCTTTTTCACATATTTTTTAAAACCCTCCAGAATTAGCGGTTCAATCCCTGTGACATTTCCTCTATTGTCTTCATAGATAAAAGGGTTTGTAGTGTACCAATAAACTACAATATTAGCTGCTTTAGTTTTTTTTGCTTCAGACCAGGGAGTGGGGTCAATGTTGTTTACTTGAAATGCAAAAAGTGAATTGCCAACGAAACTTATTAAGATAAAAAATAAGGATAAAAATTTATTCATGGGTTTTATGTGTTCTTTCTATACCTATAAACCATTTGATTTTAAAAAAGCCCATAAAAGATAAACAAAAAAATGAAATAAACCCTAGGAGTGAATATTGTAACAGGCACTTATTGCTGCGTGAATGCAAATGAAACAATGTTTGCCCCTGCCTGAAGGGCTTTTTGGCGCACTGGTTCGGGGTCATTATAAATGCTTTGATCTTCCCAGCCATTTCCTAAATCAGATTCAAATGAATAAAAACAAACCACTCTTCCTTCGTACAGCAAGCCAAATCCTTGGGAGGGTTTCCCTTCATGCTCATGGATTTTTGGCAATCCATCTTTGAAATTGAATTTTTGATGATAAATAGGATGGTCAAATGGCAATTCAACAAACTCTAATTCGGGGAATACTTTTTTCATTTCCAATCGGATAAACTGATCGAGACCATAGTTATCATCAATATGGAGGAATCCACCGGCTACCAGGTAATTCCGCAAATTTTCAGCTTCCTGGTTTGAGAACACAACGTTCCCATGGCCAGTCATATAAACATATGGATAGAGAAAAAGATCCGAGCTTCCAACCTCCACGATATCTTCGTTAGGTGCAATGTTCATTTGCAGGTTCCGGTTGCAAAACTCGATCAGGTTGGGCAAGGCAGTTTTATTGGCATACCAGTCGCCACCACCATTGTATTTGAGTTTGGCTATTTTAACGGATGGCTGTGCAACAACTCCAGCTAGTGATAATAATACAACACCAAATATCAGTAAGACTTTCCTCATTTCACATCATTTACAAATACCGAAAGCACGCGTTCCATTTCGCCTTTCAATTCACTGAACGAAACATTAAAATTATTATTCATAAAACTAAATAATAATGTTTTACCTGATTTTGTTTCCAAATATCCGGAAAGGTTGTAAACATGACTCATAGAGCCGGTTTTGGCATGAATGCTTCCGCTAAGTCCGGTAAAAGATTTTTTGAGTGTTCCCGACCTTCCTGATTCAGGAAAAAGTTGATCAATTTTCTCTTTTGGGACTTTATGATAAATATGTTCCAGCACTTTAATTATCGCATTTGGTGTTACCTGGTTGTATCTTGATAATCCTGACCCATCCACCCAATAGATTTCTTCTTTGAGCTCAGAAAGGTAATTTTCCATAACGAACTCGACGCTTTTATCAGAACTCAACGTATCACCAATTTGATTGCTGATCAATAAAAGCATTTGTTCAGCAAGGAAGTTGTCTGATTCAATGAGGATTTTTTTTGCTACAGAATCAGTAGGGATAGAGCTGAGTATTTCAAAATAACCTGATGGGATTTTAGTTGATAGTGAAATTGGCCTTTGAAGAGTATCTGATAGCAACTGTGTAAAAAGTTCATCTGAGTAAATGAAAGGAATCTCTTCTTTGAATGATGAAGGTAAATTGTTGAACTTCAGTTTGAATGTGTTTTCAAATTCATCTCTTACCAGTTCAACCCCTTTAACATTTTCATCATGAATGATAGATAATTTATCTTCAAAGAGTGGAGGGACAACTTGTAAAGTTTGATTTGTGGAATCTTTGCTGATCTTCATCAGATTACCATAGATGGGGAATGCAGCCTTTTCTACTGAGAAATAGTAGGGGTAATCATCCCAGGCCCATCCAGGTCCAAAGCGCTGATCTTTCAATGGCTTTTTTACATATACCAGGTGATATGGACAATCCATCAAAAATCCAAAAGTTTTTCCATAATCATATTCGCTGTAAAGCAAAGTACCATCACCGGTGCCGGTAAAATAGAGTGTATCGTTTTTTATCCAGTATTTCAAAGAAGGAATACTGTCTTTTAACAAATTGATCATAGAAAAATAGGTGATCAATTTAGTATTAGAAGCAGGTGTAAAGTGCTTTTGAGCATTATAATTAAAAATTACTTCTTTAGCTTCCGGATCATAAACCATTAATCCTGTGTGACTTTCCCTGAATATATGATTGATTTCCAGATGCTTTTGCAGTGGATTTTTATCGACATTAAATTTTGAAACAGCACAGGATGAAAGAACAATTGCTGAAACAAGGGTGATGCTGATTTTATAAATGTAACTCTCGATAAATCCCTCCATAGTGGTAAATATCAGCAATGCTAAACTAAAAAAATAGTTTATGGATGAAATAATAAACTAAAGTTTTAGTTATACTTGTAAATTAAAATTAAATCTGATATGTCGAAATCAATCCGACCTGCTCTATCTAGTGTTACAATACTTTTTCTATTGATCTCTGCTTCTCAATGTATCAAAGCACAGAAGCTTAGATTAAGCAAGGAGAGAAAACGTGAATTGAAGGAAATACGGACCGATCAAAAAGCTGAATGGGCTAAAAGCATAAATCCCAGAGGGAGGAGTTATGAAGCGTATATGGATAGTATAAAGACGGCAAATCCAGAACGATATGAGCGTATCGTACATTACCAGGATTCAATGAAAAGGAATTACGCAGAACGGGCGCGAAAACTAAAGGAAATGAATATGCAGATTTATGATAGTTTGCTGGGTGATCAATCAACAATTGATAAATCAAGGATAAAGCTGAATAATGGTTTTTATGAATCAATTCCGGAAGAAGTCTATCAAATGGAAAATCTGGACACGCTGGATTTTTCTGATAACAAAATGACTACCCTTAACAAATCAACACTTGAAAATCTTGAATTGAAAAAACTCAACCTTCGTGGTAATCAGTTAAGTTCCGGCAAAGTTAAATTCAAACGGTCAACAGGAATAGAGGATTTAAATCTCTCTGGCAATAGCCTCGAAAAGATACCGGCGAGTCTGAAAAAGATGAAGGAGCTTAAAGTCTTAAACCTTTCAGATAATCAGTTTGGAGAAAGTGGAAAGCGCATTAAGGTAAAAAAGTGGAAATCACTGGAAGAGCTTAACCTGAGCAACAACCAGTTGACCAGCCTCCCGAAAGGGTTATCAAAGTTAAAAAATCTCAAGAGACTCTACCTGAACAAAAATCAATTGGAATCGCTTAAAGGCCTTGAAAAACTAACTACTTTGGAAGAGCTTGAGTTGAGCAATAACATCGTAGCCCTGGATCCAAGATACTTCTACTCACTTGAAAACCTGGAAAAGCTTTCGATGCACAATTGTGGATTGCTTTCTATCCCGCCAGAGATTAGTTACCTTAAAAAACTGAAAAAACTTGTATTGCCGGAAAATAAGTTGACAGAATTGCCCAAAGAGATTGGTCAACTCAAAAACCTGGAGAACCTAATGGTTTATAAAAATCAATTAGCCTCAATACCGGATGAAATATTTGAATTGCAAAATCTTTTGTGGTTAGATATCTATTATAATCAGATCGGAGAGCTTTCTGATAAAGTATCTAATCTTGAGAAGCTGGAAATTTTGTATTTATCACACAATAATTTCGATGAACTACCAGCCACAATTGGAGATATGGATAATCTGCAAGAGTTGTATGTTCACAATAACCTGTTGCGAGAATTGCCTGATATTTCAAAGCTGAAGAATCTGCGATACCTTCATCTCCAGCACAATCATTTGACAGAATTTCCTGAATGTATCCTTCAATTGAAGCAGTTGGAAGAGCTGAATCTTTCATTTAATCTGATTACCGAATTCCCTGAAGAAATCAAGGATCTTGAGAACCTGACTTTCATTTATTTAAATAAAAACCAGACCGAACTCAACACCATGGAGTACGAACGGTTTAAAATGGCACTGAAGGATTTAAACGATAGGGGAGTGCGGATCAGGTTTGACTATCCTGGTGGTGATCAGAACTAATATTAGAGGGCACGTGGCCAGAGAAAGATATCCACACGTCGATTTTTCAACCTTCCTTCCCAGGTAGAATTGTCATAAACAGGATTGTGCAAGCCAAAATCTTTGATCTCAATCATTTCCTGCTGGATATTGTTGATCAGTAGCTCCTCTAAAGCCGAGTGACTCCTCATTTGTGACAGCCAATTGTTGAAATCCACCCCACCAATATTATCAGTATGGCTGTGAATAGTAATACTGTACTGTTCTACATGAGGAATATTGTTGAGGAATTGGGTGATGGCATCCTTCTGCTCCTGGGAAATGTAATAACTCCCACCTCCAAAGTATATACTGATCTGATGCTCCGGGCCTTCCTGGGCTATGCTGACTATTGAAAGGAGTAAGGATATTAGAATGGTAAATAATGATTTCATGGTCAGGGAATTAATGGTGTTTCAATTATATAACGAGCAAAATTCTGATTTTGATTTATGCATTTTCTGAATGTCTATTGCCTGGTTGAATAAAACAAGTGTGCATATACTTTCTGCTTGACCATCAACTTATTTTTCATATTGTTTTCTGCTTGTTATCATTTTATACATATCACATTAACATTTCAACACAATTGGACGTCAATTTGATGTTAACTTCATGAATTGAAAATTGTGTTAAATTTTTAAACTGTTTCAGGGTACAAAAGAGTGAATTGGTTAAGGATTTTTTAACATATTTTACTTTTCCCAGGAAGCTCTTACTAATTTAAATTGACCGCTGTTTTAAAATGAAAACTATCACCCTAACTGAATCGATATACTGACATTGAATAATTGTTAGCGGAACAGTTTTGTGACAAATTAATTATGAAATAGAGGTAATATGATGTAGTGAATTAGGAACAAATATTAACAACAACCCTTGAAATATAATTAACACAATTTGAATTACAACTTTATTAATTGGGTTGAAGATTAATGTTTGGATTTGGATCATTTATGATCCAAATCCATCATTAGGCTATGTTTCAGAAAAAAGCACTTTAAAACGTCTTAAAAATATTCAATTTAAAAAATTGTATCAGTTTTAGGTTGGAGGAATTATGCAAACACAACATGTTGATCTGTTTTGGAGGAGATTAATTATTATATAGATTGTATTCAGGTTGAGTTTTTTGTTTGCTTAAATGCATAAATCAGTTTAGATCAACTTAGTATATAAACACCAAATCAAATTTGAATAAGAATGAAACTAATTAGAAAACTAGGATATCTTTTGATGTGTGTTACGGTAATTGCCTGCTCATCAAATTATGTAAAGAATGAAGATGGAATAATTGTCTATCCTCAAGACAAAATTCCTGGTGCAGTAAAATTAACCATGGTCGATGAGGATATTGTAAAGGTAGAAATATCAGCCAGCGAATCATTTGATACTACGGGAAGCCTGATAGCCATAGACAATAAGGCTAAAATTCAATTTCAAGTTAAAGAATCTGATCATAATGTTTCAATAACCACCTCTGAGCTTGAAGCCAGGGTTGATAAAAAAAGTGGAGCGGTTAGTTATTACGAATTGGATGGAAAAGAAATTCTTGCAGAAGCTGCCAATACCGACGACCTGTTTAAGCCGATGTCTGTGGATGGGGTAGATGGATATGAATTGCGGCAGCAA